>NZ_CP136051.1:0-319000 GCF_032999765.1 Imperialibacter roseus
ATGCATCAACAAATCTGGGAAAACTGTCTGAATTTAGTTAAGCATGAGATACAGGAACAAAGCTTTAAAACGTGGTTTCTGCCCATTACACCCATAAAATTAGATAAAAGTGTTTTGACCATTCAGGTTCCCAGTCAGTTTTTCTACGAATGGCTGGAGGATAATTATGTTCATATTTTAAGGAAGGCGATACTTCAGGAATTAGGGCCCAACGGAAGATTGGAATATTCCGTGGTAATAGATAGAGGAAATGAGCAGGCAAAGCCATTGACTGTTAATTATCCGGTAAACAAGGCTCCTGGCCGTTTTGGACAAAATCATGTTGGAAATGGACAAAATGTGCAACAAAGCCCGGCAGTGACGCCAGAATTCTTAACATTGACAGGCAAATTGAATCCTATCTATGTTTTCGATTCCTATATAGAAGGTGACTGCAATAGATTGGCCCGCTCAGCTGGTTATGCTGTGGCCCAAAGACCCGGTGTTACCTCCTTCAATCCGTTGATGATTTACGGCGGTGTTGGACTTGGCAAAACACACCTTGTTCAGGCGGTTGGTAACCAGATAATGGAAAGCAACCCGGACGCAAAGGTGCTTTATGTGGCGTCGGAGAAGTTTACCAATCAGTTCATAGAGTCTTTGAGAAACAATGCTGTTCAGGACTTCATCAATTTCTACCAGAAAGTAGATGTATTGATTATTGACGATGTACAGTTTCTTCGTGACAAGGAGAGAACGCAGGAGATATTTTTCCATATCTTCAATCACCTTCACCAGAGCGGAAAGCAAATCATTATGACATCCGATTGCCCGCCGAGAGAGCTGAAAGGTCTTCAGGAAAGACTGGTGTCAAGATTCAAGTGGGGTCTTACCGCAGACATACAAACGCCAGACTTTGAGACAAGGGTGGCCATTATTCAAAAGAAGACTCAGGCGGAGGGAATTGTTATTCCTGAGGATGTGCTTGAGTACCTGGCTTACACCATCGATAGTAATATCAGAGAACTTGAGGGAGTGATGATTTCACTTATTGCCCATTCTTCGTTGGTAAAAAGAGAGATTGACCTTGAGTTGGCCAAGCAGATCATAAAAAATATTGTTAACGACTACGATACTGAGGTGGGTATTGACTATATCCAAAAGGCAGTGTCCGACTATTTCAATGTGGCTTTGGAAGACTTGAAAGCCAAAACCCGTAAGAAGGAAATCGTTATTGCCCGCCAGGTGGCCATGTATTTCTCAAAAGACTACACCAACCATTCGCTAAAATCTATCGGTTACCATTTTGGTGGTCGTGACCACTCCACTGTGATTCACGCCGTGCAGGCAGTCAATGACATGATCGATACCGACGCCAAGTTCAGGTATTCTGTTGATGAGCTAAAGAAAAGACTGAAAATGAGGACTGTCTAGCTTCAACTGGCGGTTAAAAAAAGGACGGTGCCCCCATTTTGGAGACCCCGTCCTTTTTTTGTGCTTCTCAATCGAACCTGTAAGGTATGTACACCCTCCGGCCCTTGGAGGTAATGCCGTCGATGACAACCTTTCCCTTGATTTTCTCCAGAATATTGGCCAGCTCCTCCGGCGTTTCAACCGGCCGGTTGTTGATGTTGGTGATAATGAAGCCTTCCGGAATATCCAGCTGCCTGAAAAAACCATTCCTTATTTTTTTCACCCGAACGCCATTGTCAATTTTTAAAAGATCTCTCTCGACTTTCGACACCTTCTCAAACTCCACGCCCAGCTTCTCTGAGAAGTAGACACTGCTTCTTAGCACTTCAGTGTTTCCCTCGCCATTGAGAAGTGTTACTTGTTTCCTGACTACATTATCGCCTCGCTTGATGTCCAAAACGAACTTATCACCAGGGTAGTGGTAGCCCATCAACTCCTCAAGCTCAGTTTTGTTGTTGAGTGACTTGTCGTTCACCCGAATGATTACATCACCTTTTTCCAGCCCAGCCTTGTCGGCGGCGCTTCCCCTTTGAACGTACGAGGTGATCACACCGTCCAGATTGCTCAGGCTGAGTTTGCCGGCAATGTCGCTGTCTATGTCAATGAACTCTGCCCCAATAAAGGCCTTTTGCACCTGCCCATAGTTGATAATGTCGTTCACTACTTTTTTTACAATGTCGACAGGCACAGCAAAGCCATAGCCTGAGTAAGTACCCGTTTGAGACAAAATGGCTGTGTTAATACCAATTAGCTGTCCTGATGTGTTGACCAAAGCCCCTCCGCTGTTTCCGGGGTTAATGGCAGCATCGGTTTGAATGAAAGATTCAATAGGGAATCGGTCTTTCAGTATATTGATGCTGCGGCCCTTGGCACTTACAATACCAGCGGTGACAGTGGAGGTAAGATTGAACGGGTTACCGACAGCCAGCACCCAGTCGCCCACCCTAACGTTGGCTGAAGTAGATACCTCAATTGCCGGGAGGTTATTGCCCTCGATTTTAATCACAGCCAAATCGGTAGACGGGTCAGTGCCTACCAGCGTGGCGTCGTAGGTTCTTTTGTCAAGAATCACCTGAATAATGTCGGCATCGTTGATGACGTGATTATTGGTCACGATATAGCCATCCTTTGAATAGACCACTCCGGACCCCGAGCTAACGGACTGACTGGGTCCTCCGAAAAACCAGTCCATCCAGCTGCCGGTGCGGTAGTCGGTTTCGCTCACGGTTTTCACAAACACCACGCTCTTGGTGCTGCGTGCCGACGCATTCACCAGGTCTGGTAAATCGTTTATTGCAGCTGCGTCGTTTCGGAAGGGCTCAGAGGCCGCCGGTGAAAAATTGTTGGTTTCGCCGTGGCTAACATTTTTTGAGAAATAGAAGTCTGAATCCTGTAAGTCATTAGAAGCAATTTTGGTCGACAGTTGCGTCTCATATACAAAGGCTCCACCAATGCCACCCAGAAAACTCAAGACTGCAATTCCAATAAATTTTTTCATAGCATCAGGTTTTAAGAATTAAGAAGTCAACATCGTTGTGTTGTTACCTAAACGTCAGTGCATTGGGTATCGTCAAAAACTGTGCAAAATAAAAACGAAAGAGGCTTGCTTAGGTTTTAGAAAGCTCATTTACTTATTTTGCGCCTTTATCATTAATTATGGGAATCAGATCAGTTCTTAGCAAGCCATTCGCCGCCTTCGTTGTGCGGGAGCAAAGAGAATGGGAGCAAAAAGCCCCTGATTATCAGCATAAAACACTTAAAAACCTTGTCAGCAAAGCCAGCAACACGGTTTTTGGAAATGACCACGGTTTCAAGGATATCCGCACTTACGATGACTTCAAAAAGCAGGTGCCTGTTCGGGATTATGAAGCATTGAAGCCTTACGTGGAGAAAATGCTAACCGGACAAAATGACGTACTTTGGCCGGGAAAGCCTGCCTATTTTGCAAAAACTTCGGGCACTACCTCTGGCACCAAATATATTCCCATCACCAAAGAGTCGATTCCTAATCATATCAATAGTGCCCGCAATGCGATTTTGAATTATGTGCACGAAACTGGCAATGCTAAGTTCCTGGATGGCAAGCTCATTTTTCTTTCTGGTAGCCCCGTGCTTGACCAGAAGGCTGGTGTCAATACTGGCCGCCTGTCGGGTATTGTGAACCACCATGTGCCGGGCTATTTGCGCACCAATCAATTGCCCTCCTACGCCACCAATTGCATGGAAGATTGGGAAGCCAAGGTAGATAAGATAGTAGAAGAGACCATTGATCAGGACATGACGCTGATCTCAGGTATTCCGCCGTGGGTGCAAATGTATTTCGACAGGATTGTGGAGAAGAGGCAAATGCCGGTGAAGGATGTTTTCAAGAACTTCTCGCTGTTTATATACGGTGGGGTCAACTTTGAACCCTACAGACAAAAGCTTTTTGATACCATTGGGAAAAAGGTCGACTCAGTGGAAACTTACCCCGCCTCTGAGGGCTTCATCGCCTTTCAGGACAAGCAGGATGATCCCGGGCTGCTACTGTTGGCGAATAGCGGTATTTTCTTCGAATTCATTCCGGCTGATGAGTATTTCAACGAAACGCCCACCCGGTTAAGCCTCGATCAGGTAGAACTCAATACGAATTACGCTCTGATCATTAATAGTAACGCAGGCCTATGGGGCTATTCGATAGGCGACACAGTGAAGTTTATTTCGAAAGATCCTTACAAATTATTGGTAACGGGAAGGATCAAGCACTTTATCTCAGCGTTTGGTGAGCACGTCATCGGGGAGGAAGTAGAAAATGCGATGAAGAAGACTTTGGAGAGTTTTCCTGAGGCAGACATCGTGGAGTTTACCGTAGCGCCAAACGTGACGCCTGAAAAAGGACTTCCAAGGCATGAGTGGTATATCGAGTTCAGTAAAATGCCTGCCGACATCACGGCCTTTAAGTCATCACTCGACAGTTCGCTCCAAAAACTGAACAGCTATTACTTCGATCTTATTTCCGGCAATATTCTCGAACAACTTCATATCATACCGGTTAAAAAGAATGCCTTTATTGATTATATGCGCTCAATTGGGAAACTCGGAGGGCAAAACAAATTACCAAGGCTTTCGAACGACAGAAAGATGGCGGAAGAACTGCTGAAGTACAAAGAATAAACACAACACCTTGACACAAGAAAGACCGAAAAAAAGGGTTGCTATCCTTGGTAGCACCGGTTCCATTGGCGTTCAGTCGCTGGATGTGATAAAAAGGCATCCTGAAGCCTTTGAAGTAGAAGTGCTTACTGCTCAAAATAATGCTGATCTGTTGATTCGCCAGGCCCTGGAGTTCATTCCCAATGCCGTGGTAATTGGCAATGAAACCTTGTATCAGCAAGTAGCAGATGCATTGTTACCAAAAGATATCAAAGTTTTTGCCGGGCTCGATGCGCTTTCTCAGATCGTCCAAATGGACACCATTGACATGGTGTTGACGGCGCTTGTCGGCTATTCGGGGCTGAAGCCTACCATGAACGCCATTGCGGCAGGAAAGCCAATCGCTCTGGCTAACAAAGAGACCATGGTGGTGGCCGGTGAGCTTATCACTAAAATGGCACAGGAAAGAGCGGTGAATATCTTTCCTATTGACTCCGAACATTCAGCAATTTTCCAGTGCATTGTGGGTGAATTCCATAACCCGATAGAAAAGATCATCCTGACAGCTTCAGGTGGGCCTTTCCGTGGAAAAACAAGAAGTGAGCTGCTGAAGGTGACCAAAGAAATGGCGCTGAAGCACCCCAATTGGGACATGGGGGCCAAAATCACCATTGACTCAGCTTCATTGATGAACAAGGGGCTTGAAGTGATAGAAGCACGGTGGTTATTTGGCATTCCAGCCGACAAAATTGATGTGGTAGTTCATCCTCAATCTATCGTACACTCGATGGTGCAATTTGAAGATGGCTCCATAAAAGCACAACTCGGGTTGCCCGACATGCGTATACCCATCCAGTTTGCGCTGGCTTACCCGGAAAGGTTGAAATCCGACTTCCCAAGGTTTAACTTTGCAGAATACCCCTCCCTGACTTTCGAAAAACCAGATTTAGAAACCTTCAGGAACCTTCAGCTGTCCTTTGACGCTTTAAAGGAGGGTGGCAATAAGCCATGCGTGCTGAATGCCGCTAATGAAGTGGCAGTGGAGTATTTCCTTAAAGACAAGATTGGTTTTATGGAAATGTCGGATATAGTGGAGAAGTGTTTGGTTAAAATACCCTATATTTCAAGCCCTGATTATCAGGACTATGTTGATACAGATACAGAAACAAGAAACATCGCTTTAGATTTAATAGCTTAATGGAGGCACTTATTATGACCGCCCAGCTTTTGCTGGGACTTTCTATTTTAGTCGGATTACATGAATTCGGCCACTTGCTCACAGCCAAGTTCTTTGGCATGCGGGTCGAAAAATATTCCATAGGATTTCCGCCTAAAATTTTTGGGTTTGACTACCGTGGGACGGAATACTCCATCGGGGCAATTCCGCTCGGAGGTTTTGTGAAAATATCAGGAATGATCGACGAGTCGATGGATACTGAGCACTTAAACAAAGAGCCGGAGCCCTACGAGTTCAGGGCAAAGCCAGCCTGGCAGCGGCTGATCGTGATGATGGGTGGAATCATAGTGAACGTGATAACAGGCATTGTCATTTTCGTGTTGCTGACCTTTTTCAATGGTGATACCTACATTTCAAGGGACGAGGCCAACAAATATGGTATTGTGGCCTACGAGTTGGGACAGGAGATAGGGTTTAAAACTGGAGACAAAATTCTTAAAATCAACGGAAAGGATTTTGAAGACTTCAATGAGGTGATGAATCCTGATGTGATCATGGAAGCAGGAAGCACCTACACGGTTGACCGTGACGGGCAGATTGTTACAGTGAAAATCCCATCAGGCTTTCTCGACAAACTATCGGAAAAAGATGCCGTCACCCGATTCATTGACTATAGACTTCCGTTTGCAGTTGGTGAAGTTGCCAGTGGCTCAGGCGGAGATGTGGCAGGGTTGAAGGAGGGTGACAGGTTTGTTACAATCAATGGCAGGCCGGCAAGATACTTTGCTGACTTCAAGGAGATTGCTACAGAGAATGCGGGCGACACAGTGCTGGCTGTTGTGGAGCGGCCAGTAGGAGAAGCGCCCGTCGAAAAAGAAGGAATGTTTACGACAACTGAGCTTCATATACCAATTGATACAGATGGCACGGTTGGCTTTGTTCGTACCCTGTTGGTGGACGTTGCTCACCGTGACTTCACATTTGGTCAGAGTTTGGTGGCTGGAACCAACGAGGCTTTTGGCTGGGTTTGGCTAAACATCAGAGGATTTGGGAAGATATTCAGTGGCGAGGTGTCAGCGTCAAAGGCTGTGAGCGGACCTATTGGTATTGCCAAGATATTTGGGGGCACCTGGAACTGGACGAATTTCTGGCAAAAGCTGGGCTTCCTTTCAATGGTGCTTGCCTTTATGAACTTTCTGCCTATTCCCGCACTCGATGGTGGGCATGTGATGTTCCTCACCTACGAAATCGTTTCTGGCCGCAAGCCATCAGATAAATTTCTGGAAAATGCGCAGAAGGTCGGTATGGTGTTGTTGCTGTCGATAATGGTTTTTGCCATCTTCAACGATATCCTGAAAATCTAAAGCTTAGAGAAAGTAAGGTGTTATGAAGGTGATTAGGCGGCTCAGTTTCCAGACCCCTGATCACCTTCTTTTTTTACACCGGGCCTGAATATTTCGAATTCTACCCTTCTGTTCAGGGTCTTGTCCTGCTCTGTTTTCTCCACCACAATCGGTTGGCTGCTTCCGTAACCTTCAAACTCCACTCTTCGCTCGTCTACACCACCAAATATCACCATGTAGTCTCTGATGTTCTGAGCTCTCGACTTAGACAGCGCTAGATTAAATGCTGGTGAGCCATCCGAATCAGTATGTCCCGAAATTCGCAGCTTAAAGTCTGGATTGTCGTACAGAAAGTTCACAATCTTATTAAGGTCGCCATACATTTCCGTTCGGAGATCAGACTTGCCGTTTTCGAATTCAATAGACTCGAATTTGACCTTGCTGGCAATTGGCTCAGTGGTTCTGTTCAGCTCCATTGGCCCATTGAGGTAAAACATCTCTTCTATCCTGAAAAAGTCGTCGCCCTGAATCACCAGCAGGTAGTTGTTGTTATTGATGAGGTCGAACTCGAAACTGCCGTCTGGCTTCAGGAACCTCGGTGCCACCTCAATCCCATCGTCGAGGTCGATGATAGAAACAATTCCATTGAAAGGTTTTCCTGTCAGGCTGTCGGTCAATGAACCCTTCACCTTTGTTATTGAGCCGGGCTGTGCTTCCATGGGCAGGGGAAAGGAATAGAGATCCTGCATGTTCAAGTCTCTGTTGGCCGACCGTGCGTAGAACAAATCTTTTGACTCGGCGTCGATGGTAAAATAGAACTCGCTTCCCCTGCCATTCACCAGCGGCCCTATATTGACCGGCTCGCCCCAGATGTGCCCCATCTTATAAGATTTATAGATGTCGAACTCACCGAAGTTGTAAAGCTGACCATTGGAACTGAAGTAGAGAATATTGTACCGGGGATGGAAAAAGGGGCTGACCTCATTGCTTCGGGTATTCACTATGGGGCCCAGGTTTTGCGCAGGAGCCCAGCCACCGCCCTTAAGCTTGTAGGAAAAATAGATATCGGACAGTCCGAAGCCGCCTATCCTGTCTGAGGCAAAAAAGAGCGTGTCTTCGGTGTGCGACAGGGCGGGGTGACTGTCCCAGCTCAGGCTGTTCACTTTGGCTCCAAGGTTTTGAATATTGCCCCAGGTGCTGTCTGCTTGAAGCTTTGCAACGAAAATATCGCAACTTCCGATACATTCCGGGGCATCACACCTGGCAAAATACAAGGTTTTCCCATCTCGACTCAGGGTTGCCGACCCCTCATTGAATTTTGTATTGATTTCCCGAAGGGCAACGGCCTCCTGCCAGTACTGTCCTTCCTTTCTGGCAATAAAGAGATCCTCATTGTTTTGCGTATTCAGGCTCCTTCTGATTTCATTTCTTTGAGAGGTAAAAAGCAGGATGTCTCCATTGATGTTCAAAGTAGGGCCGTAATCAGCATTGCGGCTGTTGACGTTCCCACCCATATTGAGCAAAACCCCCCTTGGAGGCCGGAGCGTGTCGATGGCCTTTCTGTGTTCCACCAACTCATAGTAATAATCGAGCGGAACATATAAGTCGACCTCCTGTTTGTTAAGTGAGTCATAATAAAGCTCAATTTCCCGCAGGTTAATATCCTTGTGGTGGTGGCGTAACACCATTTTGTATAGCGGCTTTGCTTCCTCAAGCCCGTCAAATAGTTCTGTCAATTTGGCCAGTCGCCAAATCAGGTAGGTGTCTTTGTAGAAATTCTGTACACCAAAGTTTCTGACATAAGATTTCAGTGCCGGATACAGCGCCTCCCACTCTTTATTGGCTTCAAGTTTCTGGATGCGTTCCAGCTTGCTTTTGTCTACATAATCAGCCACCTTGTTAATGTTCGGAAACTCAAAAACATTTATCTCAGAAGGCGCAGCGAGTGAATCAAGGCTGGTTTCAACGTTTGAAGGGACGGCTTTCTTCTTCTTGTTCCTTTGGGCAAGTGCCGGGAAAGCGACAGAACCCAGCAGAGAAATGGTCAACAGCGCAGGAAGCCACCATTTCGCAGAAGGCTGGAAACAGTCGTAGAAATTATTGAATCTATTGGATGGTTTTGTCAAGTACATGGGTTGATGAGAAATAGAAAGGGTCGCCAGAGGCTGCCTACTATTTTTTGGCATATCTCTTGCAATTTATACGGGCCGAGCGAATTTTACACCTATCTGGGTCATTTAATGTCAGATTGGCATATCGAGAGCGTTAGATAATTATGAATAACAATAAAGAGAAAGAACTAGCAGTAGCTTTTTTGTCGGAAATACAAGAAGACGAATCAGGAGATATTATACAGCTAGTATCAACTGACCTGGAGGAGGATTTGAAGCCGGAGGATGTGCCTGATGAGGTGCCCATTCTGCCGATAAAGAACACCGTGTTGTATCCGGGGGTAGTGATTCCCATTACGGTGAGCCGACAGAAGTCAATCCGGCTGGTGAAAAAAGCCTATAAAGGCAGTAAAATTATTGGTGTGCTGGCTCAGAAGAACAGAAAAGCTGAGGAGCCAAAATCTGACGACCTATATACAGTGGGCACCATTGCCCGCATATTAAAAATGCTCGTGATGCCAGACGGCAACACAACGATCATTATACAGGGCAAGAGCCGGTTTGAGGTTGAAAGCATCATTCAGGAAGACCCGTTTATCAGTGCCAGGGTAAAGCTCCTTGCCGAAAAGTTTCCTGCCAAGTCAAGCAAAGAAACCAAAGCGCTTATTCAGTCGCTAAAGGACGCAGCTTACAAGGTAATGAAGCTGAATCCGGAGATACCCAAAGAAGCCCATGCCGCCCTAGGTAACATAGACAATAGCAGCTTTCTCACTCATTTTCTTTCATCCAATGTGAATGCCGATGTGGCTGATAAGCAAAAGCTGCTGGAAACCCACGATGGAGTAAAGAGGGCTGAGTTGCTGCTGGAGTACATGCTGAAAGACATTCAAATGCTTGAAATCAAGCAGGAGATTCAAAATAAGGTGCATTCCGACATTGATCAGCAGCAGCGGGATTACTACCTCCGTCAGCAAATCAAAGTACTCCAGAATGAATTGGGGTACGACGGTCCGGAAAAAGATATCCAGGAGCTGAGAAAGCTGGGTGCAGAGAAAAAATGGGACGAGGAGGTGAAACAGCACTTCTTCAAAGAGCTTGACAAAATTTCCAGGATGAACCCTGCCGCCGCTGAGTTTCCGGTGGCGATGAACTATGTCGATTTTATGGTTCACCTGCCCTGGAATGAGTATACGCAGGACAATTTTGACCTGAAAAGAGCCCGGAAGATTCTCGACGAAGATCACTATGGCATGAAAAAGGTCAAGGAGAGAATTCTTGAATACCTGGCCGTGTTAAAGCTCAAGGGCGACATGAAAAGCCCCATTCTTTGTCTTTATGGTCCTCCCGGTGTGGGAAAAACATCCCTGGGAAGATCGATTGCCCGTTCACTCGACAGACATTATGTCAGGATGTCGCTGGGTGGTGTGCACGACGAGGCGGAAGTGAGAGGCCACAGAAAGACTTATATTGGTGCCATGCCGGGAAAGATTGTCGGCAACATATCAAAAGCCAAGTCGTCAAACCCCGTTTTTATCCTTGATGAAATCGACAAAGTAAGCTCTAATTTCAGAGGAGATCCGTCGTCCGCACTTTTGGAAGTGCTTGACCCGGAGCAAAACAATAGCTTCACTGACAACTACCTGGAGGTGGGCTACGATCTGTCGAAGGTGCTGTTTATCGCTACGGCCAACACACTTGAGACCATCCAGCCTGCTTTGCGTGACAGGATGGAGATCATAGAGATTACCGGCTACACGCTGGAGGAGAAGATTGAAATTGCCAAGCAGCACCTGATACCCAAGCAGCGCAAAGAGCATGGGGTAAAGGCATCTCAGATTAAATTTACCGACGAGGCTATCGGGAAAATTATAGATGATTACACCAGAGAATCTGGCGTAAGAACGCTTGAACGGAGAATTGCCACGGTAATCAGAAATGCTGCCAAGTCCATTGCCATGGAGGAGGCCTATACAAAGACCATCAAAGGAAAGGAAGTGCGCAAAATTTTGGGTGCTGAAATCTTTGATAAAGAGGTCTATTCCGACAACACGCACCCGGGTGTAGTCACAGGCCTGGCCTGGACACAGGTAGGAGGGGAGATCTTGTTCATCGAGTCGTCGCTGAGCAGGGGTAAAGGCAAATTGACACTGTCTGGCCAACTAGGTGACGTGATGAAGGAGTCAGCCGTGGCTGCGTTATCATACCTGAAGTCGAACGCCCATAAGCTCGACATCGACCACCAGGTCTTTGATCATTACGACCTGCATGTACACGTGCCGGCTGGTGCAGTGCCAAAAGACGGGCCGTCGGCAGGGATTACCATGCTCACATCGCTGGCATCGATTTATACGCAGCGCAGGGTGAAAGACAAGCTGGCCATGACCGGAGAAATCACCCTCAGAGGAAAGGTGCTTCCCGTGGGAGGCATCAAAGAGAAAATACTTGCAGCCAAGCGTGCCGGGATAGAAGAGATCATCCTGAGCAGTCGCAACCGCAAGGACATTGAAGAAATTGAGCCTAATTATATTGAGAACCTTAAGATTAACTACGTCGACAATGTAGACGAAGTGTTGAAGCTAGCGCTACTCAAATCGAAGGTGGAAGGGGCTACGCATCTTTGGCCTATTAAAGGATTGGCCAAAGAAATGGCCACCGTTGAGGATTTATGAGAGGGAGCCACCTAAATACCCTGGGTATCATTTTGTTGCTTTTGCTAGTAATGACGGATGCGGGGTATGCGCAAATTGGTGGTCAAGACTCCTTTCAATTTCTAAATACGCCTGTTAATGCGAGAGTAGCTGCGCTTGGGGGCTACAATGTATCCCAAAATCGAGGCGACCTGAACTGGGTTTTTTATAACCCTGCGCTGCTCGACTCGGTAGCAGCCGGTGATATTTCTATTTCTTACGTTAACTTTTATGGGGGCAGCAAATATAGTCAGGTGGCCTACGCTTTTGACACGAAGGCGGTTGGGAAAGCGGCAGTTGGGCTCACGCACCTCAGCCATGGAAACTTCGATAGCTACGACGAGGCTGGCAACTACCTGGGCACTTTCAATGCCAGCGAATATGCTGTGAGGGTATCGCTGAGCCACAGAATGGGCCCTTTTCTGATGGGAGTGGCTCCGCAACTGGCTGTATCGAGCATTGCTGGCTTCCGGTCTTCAGCACTCATGGCCGACATTGGTGGGGTATTTCAGCACCCCCGCAAACAGCTGAGTGTTGGGTTGGTGATAAAAAACGCTGGCTTTGCCCTTGGCAGGTATGCAGAGGAAAAAACCAGCCTTGCATTTGATGTTCAGCTTGGCATGAGTTTCAAGCCTGAGCAAATGCCGGTAATTTTCACATTCACGGGCACCAATCTGCCAAAGCAAAACCTGGTATACTTTGAACCCGACAGCAGGTTAAACTTCAACGAAGCTGTGCCGGGCACGTTTACCAAAATATTCAGCAGAGTGAACATTGGCACCGAGTTTTTGTTTGGGCCTAATTTCCACGTATTGGCTGGATACAACCACCGAATAAGACGAGAGCTAAGACTGGAGCAGGCCGGCGGAAGTGCAGGCTTTTCAGTCGGTGTTTGGATAAAAATTAAATCATTTGAATTAACAATAGCCCGTTCGCACTACCACGTGGTGGGTGGCAATACCCATTTTACTGTCAGCCACAATGTGAACCGGTTATTTCATAAACGAAAATCAGCATCATGATAGATCAGAACAAATATTTGACCCCGAGGCAAATTGTTGCCGAGCTCGATAAATACATCATAGGTCAGGACGACGCCAAGAGAAATGTGGCCATTGCGCTCAGAAACAGATGGCGCCGCATGCACAGCCATGAAGACATCAAGGGAGAGATTGTGCCCAACAATATCCTGATGATTGGAGCTACGGGCGTTGGCAAAACAGAAATTGCCCGCCGCCTGGCCAAGCTTGCTGATGCGCCTTTTACCAAGGTGGAGGCATCCAAGTTTACCGAAGTTGGTTATGTGGGCCGTGATGTGGAAAGCATGGTGCGTGACCTGGTAGAGCAAGCCGTTAACATGGTGAAGCAAAGCAAAAAGGAAGAGGTGAAAGGGAAAGCAGAGCTCGCTGTTGAAGGCATTATACTGGATGCTTTGATACCTCCGATGAAGTCGGCGCCATCGAGGCAGCCGGCTGGCGCTCCCGGCGCAGACAATGCCATTGACATTACACCGGAGAACGATGAAGAGCTCAACGAGAGAACCCGTGAGAGATTCCGTGAAAAGATAAGAAATGGTGAGCTTGATGACCGCAAAATAGAAATCAATGTGAAGGCGCCTGGTCAGGGGAATGTGGGCATGATTGGCGGTGGTATGATGGACGAGGTGAGCATGATGAACCTGCAGGAGATGCTGGGTAATATGCTGCCGAAAAAGAATAAGAAGAGGAAAGTGACAATAGCAGAAGCCAAGAAGCTACTGTTGGAGGAAGAGGTGCACAAGCTGATCGACATGGACGAGGTGAAGGAAGAAGCCATCGAAAAGGCACAGAACTCCGGTATTATCTTCATCGACGAGATTGACAAGATCGCCAGCAGTGCGGGCAAAGGCGGTGGTGCCGATGTAAGCCGGGAAGGCGTGCAGCGAGACCTCCTGCCGATTGTGGAAGGAAGTGCTGTGAATACAAAGTATGGTGTCATTAACACTGAGCACATCCTTTTCATGGCTGCAGGAGCTTTTCACGTGTCAAAGCCCTCAGACCTTATTCCTGAGCTTCAGGGTCGCTTCCCGATTAGAGTAGAGCTGGAAAACCTCACCAAGGGCGACTTCCTCCGCATCCTGAGAGAACCAAAAAATGCCCTCACCAAGCAATATGAAGCGCTGCTGAAGTCGGAAGATGTAGAGCTTACCTTCAGCGATGAGGCACTGGAGGAGTTGGCCGACACAGCCTTTACCATCAACTCCGAAGTGGAGAACATAGGCGCAAGGAGGTTGCACACAGTGATGAGCCGACTGTTGAATGAATTTCTATTTGATATTCCCGACAAGATCGGCCCTAATTCCAAGCTCGTAATCACCAAAGAGATGGTAAATGAGAAGCTCTCAGGGCTGGTGAAGAATAAGGATTTGAGCAGGTATATCCTGTAAATCAGAAACCTCACTTTTCAAAAGCCGGGCATTATCGTTGTCTGGCTTTTTCTATCCGTATGCCCAATTTTGAAAATGAGGCAGCTGCCATTGCCGTGCTATTCCAATTCTATTTGGGTATTGGTTGATTATTAGTTTCACAATGTTATTGTATTGGCGGCTTATTTTTTTGAAAAATAACCTATGATGTAAGAGTTTTTATTATTGGAAAGTCATATATTATCTTACTTTTATCATAGTTGAGTTGTCTCTATTTTTTCTGAAATGACACCAAATTCCTCTGTCTGCAAGCTAGAACCAGTATTTATCCTCGCCAAACAGGTATTTCGAAGACTCGGAATGGCAGGAGTAGTAACAACATATCTGCTAGTCGCTCTAAATTCACCGGTGTGGGCGCAGAATTTCCAGGTAAAATCGACCTGGCTATCTGGTGAAAAAACGACCAACCACCAAATCCCTCATTATGGAGAGAAAGGAGTGCCAACTACTGAAACCCAGCCCGGCGCCCGAAAGAATATGGTGAGCTGGGAAGACGGTCAGGGAAATCTTTGGATTTTTGGAGGTTATGGCCTGAATGAGGACGGCAAAATTGGGTATTTGAATGATTTGTGGATGTGGGATGGGCAATTTTGGACGTGGAAAAGCGGAAGCAAAGAGGTAAATATTAATGGAGCATACGGTGCTAAGAACGTTGCATCAGAAAGCAGCTTCCCAGGGGGACGAAATAATGCTGTTGGATGGACAGATCAAAATGGCAGCCTGTGGTTGTTTGGAGGCTTTGGTTATGATAATAGTGCTGTTGAACCCGGTCAGTTGAACGACCTTTGGAAGTGGGATGAAAGCAAATGGGTATGGGTAAGTGGATCTGATGTAGATAGACAAACAGGTGTTTACGGCACTTTGGGTGTTTCTTCAGCGGCAAATGTGCCTGGTTCCAGGCAACTATCGACAGTTTCTAAAGGGGTTAATGGTGAGGCCTATATTTTCGGCGGGCAGGGCTATTCTGCAAGTGGCGAAGGATTTCTCAATGATCTGTGGAAATGGGATGGAGAGAATTGGACCTGGGTAGCGGGTATTTCAGACGATGGAGAGTACGGCAACTATGGAACCCAAATGGTCGCAGCAAGTAGCAATACACCTGGGGCGAGGATAGCTCCCACTTCATGGGTTGACCAAAACGGAAACTACTGGTTATTTGGAGGATATGGGTATGCTACCTCTCAGTTAGGCACACTCAACGATTTGTGGGTTTGGGACGGGCAACAATGGATGTGGGTCAAGGGATCAAACTTAAACTATAGCGACGGAAATTTCGGACAACAAAATGTTACCGAGTCATCCAACACGCCACGTGCATTGAGCGGAGCAGTTATTTGGCGAGAAGAGAACGGAAATGTCTTACTTTTTGGAGGTAGCTGGGGTCAGTTAGACGACCAATACTCAGGTGATTTATGGCGTTGGGACGGAGTGAACTGGACCTGGGTGAAAGGAAGTGGAAAGCAAAATCAAATAAGCCTATTTGGAGAGCAAGGCATACCATCAAGCTCAAATCTTCCTGGATCGAGGTTCTATCCTGCCGTATGGCATGATCCAGATGGCTACGTCCATATTTATGGGGGAGTCGGGCACGATGCTCATCTGGCATATGGAGATGCCTTGTGCGATTGGTGGAAGTGGGACGGAACTGACTGGACATGGGAGTCGGGATACCAGCAAATTGTTGTACCTGGCAATTTCGGTTCAAAAGGAGTTCCGTCAAGTGAAAATATTCCTGGGCCAAGAAGAAATGCCGCTAGTTGGTTGGACTCACAAAATAATTTTTGGCTGTTTGGAGGTGTTGGACTGGACGGAAGCTACAGTACCGGAAGTCTAAATGATCTTTGGAAGTGGGACGGTGACGTGTGGACTTGGGTAAGTGGTAGTAGTTCAATGATGCAAAGGGGCAATTATGGAGCGCAAGGAGTGGCCAGTGCCAGTAATACTCCAGGAGCCAGGTTTGGCTCCGTTACTTGGACAGACACAGAAGATAACCTTTGGCTTTTTGGGGGCTGGGGCAACGATGGTAATGGCTATCATAGCTTGCTTAATGACTTATGGAAATGGGATGGCGAGAATTGGGTTTGGGTATCCGGAAGCAAATTGTCTAAAAGTCAGGGGATGTATGGCATTTTAGGCATTGGAGATGCGTCAAACCAGCCTCCTTGCCGCTATAACGCTAGTTCCTGGGTTGATTTACAGGGGAACTTATGGTTGTTTGGAGGAAGCTCCTTCACCGAAAACGGTCAAACTGTTGCTCTGAACGACCTTTGGAAGTGGGATGGGGAAGTATGGACATGGATGAGCGGAAGTGATGCACCTAATGGCCAAGGTATTTACGGGACAAAGGATGTCGCTGACCCAGCTAACTCTCCTGGCGCCAGATCAATGGCATCATCAGCAGTAGATCAAGAGGGTAACTTGTGGCTTTTTGGGGGAGGAGGTTTCAGTGATTTATGGAAATGGGATGGAAGTGCATGGACCTGGGTTAATGGCTCCGATGAATTATATAAACATCCAATTTACGGGTTTTTGAATGTTCCTGACCCCTCTAACAGACCGGGTTATCGTCAGGAAGCGTTTGCCTGGTTCGATTCGTCTGGCCGTTTTTGGTTCTTCGGAGGATCCGGCTATGACATGCAGGCAAGTAACGAACTCTGGGTGCGGGAAGAAGGTGTCTGGAGGTGGGTCAAAGGAAACGGTGTTACATCGGCGAAATTCGGCAGTTATGACAAAATGAGGGAATCCTCTTTTGACAGCTACCCAGGAGGGAGGAAATCAATGGCTGCTGGTGTGGCACCAGATGGAGCACTATATATATTTGGTGGTTTAGGGCAGCCAGTCCATGTGCGCTCTGAAAGAAATGACTTTTGGCGGTTGGAGATTGGCAGCTTTGAGGCTGTTATTGAGTTTCCTGCGATGCCGGACAAAACCTTCGGAGACGCTCCATTTGAACTTATCGTTGAAGGAGGAATTCCAGAAACACCCTTTGTTTTCCAGAGTAGTAATGAAGAGGTAGCAATTGTTGACGGGTCTACGCTCACAATTGTTGGCGCTGGTGAGGCTGTTATTTCGGCTAGCCAACCGGCAGCAAATGATTATTTTTCGCCAGCGCCGGTACTACAGACACTGGTCGTCCACAAAGCCCCATTGATTATTTCTGCCTTGGACAAAGAGGTCGTTTATCAGGAGAATATGCAAGACTTGCTTGAGGTGTCCTCAGAAGGTTTCGTGAATGATGACGATGTAGATGACCTGGAAGGAGAGCTGCAATATGAAGCAATTCCAACTTCTGTGGGAGACTACGCTGGGGCCATTGTGCCTTTTGGCTTAAGCAGCAGCAATTATGAGATCAGCTACTTTGCCGGTGACCTTACCGTTCTTCCAAGACCAATAAGTGTAGTAGCAATTGACAAAGAGAAGTTTTACGGAGCAAGTGATCCTGATTTTTCTTTTAAGGTCACCGAGGGGAGCCTGGTTGGCGAAGACCTGTGGAGCGGGGTATTGCAGAGGGAGGTTGGCGAGGCCATTGGGTCTTATGGAATTAATCAGGGTACATTGAGCGCCGGTGAGAATTACTTACTCTCATTTATCGGGGCAACTTTTACAATTGAAATAGCCCCCATTTTGATAACCGCTGATGCAAACAGCAAGATTTACGGCAGTGCTGATCCTTTGCTGTCTTTTGAAATATTAGAAGGAGCCTTGAAAGACGGGGATGAATTTAGCGGATCACTTCATCGGGAAGAGGGAGAAACAGCTGGTGAGTATGTTATTGATATTGGACTACTGACTGCTGGCAACAATTACTTGGTTACACTGAAACCATCTACCTTCAAAATCGAGCCCAGGCCGATGACTATTACAGCCAATTCGGCTAGCAAAACCTATGGAGAAACCGACCCAGACCTAACTTATAGGGTATCAGCCGGGGAAGTCCTTGAATCAGACGAATTTACCGGTGCTTTGACAAGGACTGAGGGCGAGAATGCTGGTGAATATGCTATTGAGCAGGGTTCCCTTACCTTGGGAAGCAATTATGCTATTGACTTCACCGGCGGTGTCTTTCTTATTCAAAAGGCAAGTCAAACCATCCAGTTCGACGACCTTCCCGATGTTAGCTTGAGCATTTCGGAGCTGAGTTTGAACGCTACCGCCACGTCTGGACTGCCTGTAAACTATACTGTATCCGGGTCAGCCGAATTGGATGACAACAATAAGTTGACATTGTTAGATGCAGGCGAGGTGCTAGTAACAGCCTCTCAGTCTGGAAATAGCAACTACCTGGCTGCACTTGATGTCACACATGCTTTTTCAGTCCTTGCTGATGTTCGGATCGATCAGGAAATCACTTTCGAGCTTATTTCATCAGTGATGGTAGGACATGAGCCGATCGAGCTTAGTGCCTCAGCTAGTAGTGGATTGGCCATAGAATATTCTATTGAAGGACCAGGAGAGATAAATGAGGGGCTTCTGACTGTTACCGGGGCAGGAGAAATAATTATTACTGCAGGCCAACCTGGGAATGAGGAGTACAAACCGGCCATTCCCGTCACGAGAGAAATGGAGGTGACAGCCATGCTGACCATTTCAGGTAAAGTGACCACCCCTGATGGGGAGGCTGTTGCTGGTAAAGTGCAACTTTTCTATAAAACAGGCGGCTTGGCAAAACAGATTGATACTTCTGATGGAAGCTATCTCTTCGAGCATCTGGCGACAGGGGAATACTACCTTCGTATGGTATCCTTGGGCGAGCTCTCAAAAGACTATTATCCTACTTATTATTTCCATGGGTTGCATTGGGAACATGCATTGTCCATAGAATTGAGTGGCGAGAGTTTGTCGGGCATTGACTGGGAACTGATTGCCAAGGACCACGATGATGGTCATCATGGAAAGGGCCATGTTAGAGGCAGAGTGGTCTCGAGTGAAGAGGGTGACGGAGCGAAAATTATCAGGGGCAGGCTGTTGGATGGAACACCGATGCCGGATGTATCCGTCTATTTATTCGGGGAAGGAGGAACGGTCTACGCAGAGGCAGTTTCTGATGACTCTGGTGATTTTGAAATCCGCAATATAGAGGCGGGGCGTTATTTTCTATTCATCGATGTAGTAGGAGCGGCCGCTGATGCCAACCAGAATACACTTGAAATTGACGAAACCCACACCCTCGAAGTCACTGCATCCGTGGGTAGCGCTGGAGTAAGCATCACTATAGCTGAAGTACTCAAAGCCTCGGCAGAGGCTTTCGATGTTAGTTTTTACCCAAATCCTGTGTCAGGTGAGTTGAAGATTGAGTTGCCAGAGGTGGCGAACGCCGGGACGTTCACGTTGAGCACTTATGACCTTCTTGGGAGGCTGTTACACTCAGTTTCAACAAGCAATCACCTTGTAATACTCGAAGTAAGAGACTATAAACCTGGAGTCTACCTTGTTATGATAAAAGATGTTTCAGGAAAAAACCTCCATATCCTGAAGATTATAAAGGAATAGGCGAAATAGATTTTTGGCTGCGGGGGGTAGGATAATCAATACCCCTCCGGTAAGCCCTTCGGGTAGTGAAAGAAAAGCAGCTTGCCCGCCTCGTAGCCAATGTCCCGCCAGTAGTTTACTTCGAATGAAATGCCAACGGCTCCGGTGGTCGGAATATTCTCGATGGACGCTCCAGCCAGTTGGTTGGCAAACTCCGTAAGGCCAGGGTTGTGGCCAAAAAGCATCACCGACGTGTGTTGGTCGTCTAGTTCAACCACCACCTTCAGCAACCTGTCTGGCCAGGCATGATAAACAGATTTGTCAGTGACGATTTCTCTTTTGTCAATTCCAAGCTCCGCAGCCACCTTTTTAGCAGTCTTGATGGCTCGTTCCGCTGGGCTGCTGACTACAAGGTCAGGGTGAATTTGTTGATCATTAAGGAACTTGCCCATCCTCGGAGCATCTGATTTGCCCCGGCTGCTTAGTGGCCTTTGGAAGTCGTCCAGCTCAGGGAAGTCCCAGCTCGATTTTGCGTGCCGTACAAGATAGATTGTCTTCATAAACTGGAGTCAAACTAAGGAATATAGAAATCAAAAACGAGGTCGTTCATACACTTAAAATGGCCCTTTGGGCACTTATCGAAACCTATCTTGGAGCAGGGCCTGCATTTGATTTTATTATTTTCAAACACGATAAATTTTGTTCTGTAGGGGTACATGCCGAACGAAGGGATGGTGTTGCCCCAAATGCTGTAGACTGTTTTCCCGAAGGCAGCCGCTACGTGCATAAGACCAGTGTCGTGCGAAAAAACAACGCTCGACTGCTTCACAAGCGACGCCGACTGGTTGAAGTTGAATTTACCACAGCCATTGAATATTTCTGTTTTTTTACCCAGCTCTTTCAAACTCTCCTCATAGCCACTTGAGTTTTTTGTTCGTTCGAAGAACCGTGCTATTTCCTCGCCAGCCTCAGCATCTTCCTTTCCTCCCAACAGGATGACAGGTTTGTTAATTCGGTCGCAAAGCTCAATCATGCGCTTTACCGGTAGCTTTTTGGTGCCGTGCTGGCCACCAATAGCGTAGGTAATAAATCCGTTGCGGTGGCTTTCTGGCAGCCAGGTGATATCTACCTCGTCTTTGTCCGGAATAAAATAGTCGAGGCCCAGCTGGTCAGGTTTGCCACCCAATGGCTTTAAGGTGTCGAGGTAGCGGTCAACAATATGGCGGTTGGGCAATTTATTTACTTTGAAATTGACCATCAGGTACTTTTGCCAGTTGAGCTTGTCCACAGCATAGGCCTTTGCCTTCAGCGCCCACTTGATCCTCAGCGTCCTTAGGTTGTGGTGGAGGTCAATGACGTAGTCGAAGTTTTCTGTCTTAAGTGTTTCAATCAGCTGCTTGTCTCCCTTCTCCAGAACGTGGATTTTATCAATATATGGGTTCTCTTCCAGAAGAAATTTGAACCGGGCCATGGTGGCATAATGCACTTCCACATCGTCGAGTTGGGTTTTTAACACCCTTGGCACCGGACTGGTGAGTACAATGTCTCCGATAGACGAAAACCGTAGGATGAGTACTTTCATTTAGCTGATTTGGCGAAGATGGGGATCAATCTGTATTTCTGAGGGTTGGATATTTCGTGTATGGTTAAATAAAAAAGCAAAACTGGTTCAATGCGTCCCGCTTGGACCTTTTGCTTTTTTATGACCACTCGGGGCATTGCGGTTAAAGGTTGATCTCCCAGATTTTCCGCTTGATCCGAAGATGGCTTGCGATAATTTCAACATCAGAAGGCTCATTCACTATTTCTTTTATTTGTACGGGATGTTAAACTTTAGGCTTAACCCATTGGGGTCTCCGTTTTCCCATTGGGGTCTCCGCCAGGGACCCTGATGGGCTCAATGCTAACGTTCGGCCTGTTGGTATTTCACCATCTCAGCCGCCCGCTTCTTTCGTTTCTCAAAATGGGCAGCCACTTCCGCTGTCGACAGCGCATTGAAAGTCATCTCTTTGGTGAGGCCACCTTTTCTACCCACCAAAAGCCCGTAGCGCATGTCGTGATAGCCTTCGGTTTCATGGGCATCGGGGTTAATGCTAAGCATCACGCCTTTCTCGATGGCATAGTGCACCCAGCGCCAGTCGAGGTCGAGCCGCCAGGGGTGGGCGTTGATTTCGATGATCACACCCTCTTCAGCGCAGGCATCAATCACTGTTTTGTGGTCGATGGGGTAGCCCTTTCGTTCCAGCAACAGCCGGCCAGTGGGGTGACCAAGCATAGTGGTAAACGGGTTTTTGATGGCTTTTAGCAATCGGGTGGTAGCTCTCTGCAAATCCATGTTGAGCACCGAGTGCACCGAGGCAACGATAAAGTCGAACGATGCCAGCACTTCGGTTTCATAGTCGAGGGAGCCGTCGGGTAGAATGTCAGATTCTATGCCTTTGAAGATACGGAACGGCGCCAGCTCTTTGTTGAGCGCATCAATCTCCACCTGCTGGTCTTTTACTCTGTTGGCTTCGAGGCCGCTGGCATAAAAGGCGGAACGGCTGTGGTCGCTAATGCCCAGGTACTCATAGCCCAGCTCCTTGCAGTAGACTGCCATTTCCTTCAAAGTGTTTTTTCCGTCGCTGTAGGTAGAGTGATTATGAAGAATTCCTTTGAGGTCACTCATTTCTACCAGCTTGGGGAGCTTATTTTCCTGTGCCAGGGCTATTTCGAACGACCCTTCTCTTAGCTCCGGCGCTATATAGGCCAAGCCAGCGTGCTTATACGCTTCCTCTTCAGTAGCAAAAGCCCTTTCTGTTAGCTTATCACGCAGTACAGCACCTTCTGCCAGCGTTTGGTTAAGGTGAAGCGGTGCGGCTGTGTACAACAAAAGCTTCTCTGTGAATTGCTTTTCCTCGCATAGCCTGATATGGAAAGTGATATAAGGTTCGTTCACATGCCCCCTGATGGAATAGGGCCCCGATTGCTGAAGGCTGACTTCTCCCAAACCACTTTTTTCAATCGCCTTTATGATGACGTCACTATTCAGCGACCCAACAAGCAATTCCAGCGTGTCGATCACCTCCAGCAAACGCCTCAGCGGGCCGACAAAACTCATGGGCACTTTTTCTCCCAACTCTTTTTTTAGGGCTTCAATCAGCTGATTGGCTGCCATCTCTGCTTCCGAAAAATGAAGCTTACCCACGTTGGCCTTTCTGTATTTTAAGCCATCAAGAATAGTTTGCTGGGTCTTCTCTCCAAAGCCTTTCACACCAGCTACCCTTCCTTCTTCACAGGCTTTCTGCAAAGCATCCAAACTTTCAATTTCCAGCTCTTTCCAGATCAGCCTGATCTTCTTCGGGCCAATGCCTTTGATGGAAAGCATTTCTACCACCCCGGCAGGCGTTGATGCCCTGAGCTCCTCCAGCGCATCAAAGGTGCCCTTTTCGAGCAACTGATGGATGTTGGCGGCCATCGATTTCCCGATTCCTTCCAGGGCCCCGATTTCCTCTGCCGTCATGGTAGCGATGGGTTTGTCCACCTTTTCAAGGTTGAAAACCGCACCGGTGTAGCCACGAATTTTAAACTGGTTTTCTTCATGAAGCTCCATAAGCGAAGCCATGAGCCGGAATTGTGAGATTATTTCTTTGTTGTCCAAAATGAGAGGTGTTTTTGGTTAACTGGCATTGTAAAAGTAATTTTCCTAAGGCAAAATTCCTTAGATTACTTTAAACAAAAACAAGAAACTACGTGCGCAGGAAAACATCGTGCAAAGGGAATTTGTTACGCAATACCAAACGCCTTATTTACCGAAGCGACTTTTGTCTGTTACATTTGACTAGTGAAACCAAAAAAGAACAAAGAAATGAACTATTGGCTGATAAAATCTGAACCAGAAACTTTTTCCTGGGACAAATTCGTGAGCATGGGTGGCGACATGTGGGATGGTGTGAGAAACTACGCTGCCCGCAACTTCATGAAAGACATGAAGGTAGGGGACTTGGCTCTTTTTTATCATAGTGTCAAAGAAAAGTCGTGTGTGGGGCTGGCCAGGGTAGCGAAAGAGTATTATCCGGATCCGACAGCCAAGCCAGAAGAAAAAGACACCTGGGTGGTCGTGGATTTTGTGCCGGTGCAAAAACTCAAAAGGCCAGTGAGCCTTGGAGAGATCAAGCAAGATGAGCGATTGTCCGAAATGGCACTTATCAAGCTTTCGAGACTGTCGGTGCAGCCTGTCAAGAAGGAAGAGTTTGATATAATTATTCAAAAATCCGAAGAATAGCGTTGGGCGGGAATAAATCTTTTTTGGGGACAAGCTTTTATGAAGTGTTTTGATGACGTGACCATTGTCAATATGCGACTCAAACAATTAACGGTATTGCTTGCTTTTTGCTGTCTTACGGGCACTGGCGTGCTTGGTCAGGAGCGGAAAAAAGACCAGAAGGCCAGTGAGCTTATTGAGCAACCCAAAAGAGTGGAATTTGAGATAAAAAACTCAAATTACGAGGACTACGTCGTTTATAGCTGCGAGGAGGAGGGATTGTCTATTTATCACCAGACCGAGCACAAAAACAAGGATGGCTACCTGTGGGAGTTCATCAAACTCGACACTGCCCTTGATATGACATGGAGAAGAGAGCTGTATCTTCCCTTTGCGTCCCGCATCATTGGCTACGATTATTCACCGGGCTTTATGTATTACCTCATTCGGGAAAAGCAATACAAGCAGGAGGAGCTGCTAGTGATGAGGATGGACCTGGAAAAAGGTGACACTACCAAGTTCAACATCAATACGGTGTTCCCTGTTAACCTGACACAATTTGAAGTAGTGGGAAGCACCATTTTGATGGGTGGCTACACCAACTACCGGCCAGTGATCATCCGATACAACCTTTTTGACCAGCGACCGCAGGTGGTTCCTGGGTTTTATGCCGACTATGCTGAGATACTACGGCTGGAAACCGACGACCGCCTCAGGACTTTCACCGTGACGATGAGTGAAAAAACCACTGACAAGCGCACCACCATTTCGGTAAGGTCATTTTCGGAAAGTGGGGACATGATCAGGAATATTTTGCTGCAGCCCGATGAATCGAAGAGCCTGATCAATGGAGCACCTGCCCACCTCGAAATGGATCGGCAGTTTATTGCAGGCACCTACGGCCACAAGCGATCAACCTATTCACGAGGGCTTTATATCGCCACCGTGGGCAACGACGGGCAGCAAAAGATAGACTATTACAACTATGCCGACCTGGAAAACTTCTTTTCATACATGCGAGCTAAGCGTGAGCAGAGAATTAAAGAGAAGATCAGCCGGCGGAAGGTGCAGGGCAAGCGGGTAAAGTTCAACTATCGGTTACTGGTGCACGACATTATTCAGGACGGCGACAAATACACTTTGTATGGCGAGGCCTATTACCCCAGGTATTCTAACTACAGCGGCTACGACCGGTTTGGCGGCTACACCTATGGCCGGAGCAATACCTATTTCAACCCCAACTTCCTGGGATACAAGTACACGCACGCCGTGGTCATGACTTTCGATAAGTCGGGCACGCTGCTTTGGGACAATTCCTTTGAAATCAACGACGTAACCAGCTACGACCTGCAGCAGTTTGTGCATGTAAGCACATCCGGCGATGAGGTGGCTTTGCTCTACATGTTCGAGAATGTGATCCGATCCAAAATCATAAAATCGGATGAGATCATCGAAGGCAAAACGTTCAATGACATTGAGCTCACATTTGAAGATGATGAAGTCAGAGTGAGCGACAACGAGGTGGGTGGCTTGTCGGTGTGGTACGGAAAAACCTTCTATACCTACGGCATTCAGGACATCAAAAACCTGAAGGACAACCGGGTGAACCTCAACCGCAACGTGTTTTTTATCAATAAGGTGGTTTACAAATGATTGTTAAGGTGCCGTGTCTTCACGCACCTTCCGTCCATTTCAGGTTTTAGTACGGCAATCGCCCCCTGGCAAGAGCCGTCAGCCACTGGTTTACCCTCAAACTCCTTTTGGGGTCTCTCGGAGAGGACCCTGAAAGGAGGTGCTGTGTCGTCCACTGCGGGATAAGTGCGCAGGGCTTCACCCAACGCATAGATCTATCGCCCTTTCAGGGCTCTCCGGTAGAATG
This sequence comes from Imperialibacter roseus, assembly GCF_032999765.1. GTDB lineage: Bacteria > Bacteroidota > Bacteroidia > Cytophagales > Cyclobacteriaceae > Imperialibacter > Imperialibacter roseus. Next base: position 25,958 of record NZ_CP136051.1, read on the forward strand.
CTCAAACCCGCCACCCGTCTCCAACCTTCTGGTCACCGGTTGTTGTCGCACTCCTAACTCCGGTCTTCCGTCTCCTGTCCGAATGTCTGAATGTCTGAACATCTGAACATCCGAATGTCTGAACGTCTGAATGTCTGATTGTTAAGGTGCCGTGTCTTCACGCACCTTTTCCTTTTCGGTTGAGGCTCAATCATAAATCCGCAATCCGTAATCCGTAATCAAATCATTTTTTCATAACTTCGCCCCATGCAAAAACGGTTGCTCTTCGACGGACGTCTTTTACAGTTCACCATCAACAGGCTTTGTCAGCAACTTATTGAAAATCACGGCGACTTTGCCAACTCCGTTTTAATGGGTTTGCAGCCCAGGGGCATCTTTTTGGCCGAAAGAATCCGCACCAGTCTTGAGAGCCTTCTGAACAAAAAAATCCTTCTTGGTTATCTGGATACTACTTTCCACCGGGACGACTTCCGTCGCCGGGATGCGCCTATCGCTCCTCACGAAACCAAAGTCAACTTTGTCATTGAAGGCAAAAATGTCATCCTGATCGACGATGTGCTGTTCACTGGCAGGTCGGTGCGGGCAGCACTGGATGCTATGGTAAGCTTTGGAAGGCCAGAGAAAGTGGAGCTGCTGACTTTGATCGACCGCATGTACAGTCGGGATATTCCGGTAGAGGCTACTTATGTAGGCAGAAGGGTGAATACTGTGAGAAGCCAGCGAATATTAGTTGAACTAAAAGAACAGGGCATGCCTGAAGACAATATCTGGATCATGGAAAAGGAGGACGAGGCATGAGCAAGCTGAGTACCCGCCATTTGTTGGGCATCAAAGATATCACGGAAGAGGATATTCAGCTCATTTTCCAAACGGCCGACAACTTCAAAGACGTACTTAACCGGCCCATCAAGAAAGTCCCTTCTTTGCGTGACATCACCGTGGCCAACGTTTTCTTTGAAAACTCCACCCGTACAAGGCTTTCTTTTGAGTTGGCAGAAAAAAGACTTTCCGCCGACGTTGTTAATTTCTCCTCCTCATCCAGCTCCGTAAAAAAAGGAGAAACCCTGCTCGATACCGTCAACAATATCCTGGCCATGAAAGTGGACATGGTGGTGATGCGCCACGCCAGCCCCGGGGCTCCCCACTTCTTGTCAAAGCATGTAAAGGCCAACATCATCAATGCCGGAGATGGCACCCACGAGCATCCTACCCAGGCACTGCTCGATGCCTTCTCCATCAGAGAAAAGCTGGGTGATGTAGCTGGAAAAAAAGTGGCCATCATGGGCGACATACTGCACTCAAGAGTAGCCCTTTCCAATATCTTCTGCCTTAAAAAGCTTGGTGCTGAGGTGATGGTGTGTGGCCCGATTACGCTAATTCCGAAATTCATCGGCGAGCTGGGCGTGAAGGTAGAGTATGATGTCAAAAAGGCCCTGGAATGGTGCGATGTCGCCAACGTACTTCGTATTCAGCTCGAAAGGCAGCAAATCAAGTACTTTCCCTCGTTGCGGGAGTACTCGATATATTATGGCATCAACAAGCAGCTGCTCGACACCCTGAACAAAGAGATTGTGATCATGCACCCCGGGCCCATCAACAGGGGGGTGGAACTCAACAGCGACGTAGCCGACTCCGACCACTCTATTATACTCGGGCAGGTGGAAAATGGCGTAGCCATCCGCATGGCAGTGCTGTACCTACTGGCCGGTGTGAAGGAGGTGTAGGTGTTAGCACGGCCTTACCCACCCCGCAAACCGTGTCCGACCGCTGGCGGATGCCGTCAGACTCCGGTTTGGTTTACACACTAGGCCTCGGTAGGTGTTCTTTTAAGTTGTATTTGAAAGAACACGCTGAAAAAACGCATCAACTTCAATGTATCATAGCCGCTCCAGATCACTCCAGCCTGCCAAACATAATTCGCTCCTTCCTGCTCGCATCTGTATCTCCCTGGGTCACGGTAAGCCATACACTGCCCTTATGCTCTACAAAGCTCGGGTATTGAAAAGAGCTTCAGACTCGAAACGATACTTCCTCTCCCAATGAATACCATCCGGGGAAACATCGATATTAAAGACACTTCGAAAGGCACCGTTAACCTTGGTCGACTCCTGCCAGCCTAAATAATAAATGCCTTTGAACTTATCAAAGGGTGGTTTTGAGTTAGTTCCATTGGGAACAAATTTCCGGTGATCAGCTTTCGTCCAAACCCTACCATTCGCACTGGTAGTGAAAGCATAGTTTAAACTTCCCGACTCCGTTCTGCAAATAGCCATCCAGCTGCCATCAGGCAGTTGGTTAACCGCAGACTCACTCAGCTTCAGGTCGTTGGGTTCATTGTAATGCCCAAGCACCTCAAACGTATCGAACTTCCTGTTGAGCACAGCAAGCCCATTTTGCCTGCCCGGAAAGTTATTAAGTACGATGTATATTTTTCCATCAATTTCCTTGATTTCAAACACATACAGCCCATAATCGATCGGCTTTCTGGTCAACCCATTAGCAACAGCACCTTCGTAGTAGTATTGCGGCTGCATATCAAAAACGCCATCGGCTGTCTTGATTTTGGCTTAATAGATTTGGTTTCTGAAAGCTTGTTTTTTTGAGATCAAAGTCAATGTACCATACCTGTGACTGGCGTTTGCCTGGCTCTTCACTGGCGAAAAAGCATCGAATGTAGCTTTTGTTTATTTGTATAATTCTGGGCACAAAGCATGCTCCTTCAGGTAGTGTGGCATTGTCGAAAACCTGCCCTCCTTTTACGAACGGAATGATTCGGCCAACCTTTTGCGTCTCAATATTTACAATTGAAAGAGCATCGTAAACGTAGGGCCATTCCGGGTTTTCGCCGGGCTGCACATCGTTGATCATGGTAGCTATGTAGGCGTGGTTCCCTACAATCACAAAGGAGGCATCGTGAGCTCCCTTGGCCTCCGGGCTGGTGACTTTAATTAAGTTGGCAATCACCAAATCAGCCGCTAGTTTGGGGTTCCAATCGGCAGGTAGAATGGCCTCTCCGGCGTTAACTTGGGCTGGTTGACCTGCAACACTTAGCACAGCCGCCAGTAGCAGGGCGACAAAGTCGATCGCTTTCTTCATGGAGAATCACGGTAATTATTCAAATTCATCAATGTTCGGCAGGAATTTGCGGCGCCGGTCAACGGCGCTACCCTCCCTTTGCGTTCAGCAAAATATCAAACACATGAATAAATAACTACTTGAACCAAAAGCAGCGGTTCAAGGACTCACACCTGTGGAAAATCACCCCCAACCGCTTCAAACTCCCGCTCCGCACATACACTTCGGCATCGTGCCAGAGGATTTTGGTTCAGGTTTAGCCGACCGTCAATTGCTTTGCTTACTACAGCGAGATGCGCTTATTCCTTCCTCACCTTCACTCTCTTCAGTACTTCGCCCTTTTCGCTTTCCACAATAAGGAGGTAGATACCAGTTGCATGATAGGTGAGGTCAATCGTGCTTTTATCTCCAGCAAAAGAACCTCGAAATGACTCTCGGCCCAGTAAGTCAATTAGTCTAACGACCTTGTGGGCTGTCTGATTTCTATTTGTTGAGCCAGCCATTTCAATAGTTATATAGTCAACAACCGGAATTGGGTATGCTTTTATGTCAAGCTCCAAATCTCCATGTTTCACACCCAATGCTTCCAACAGCAAGAAAGTTTCGCTGACGCTCCCCTGATAGTTGTTATCTTCTACTTCCACCACTACCTCATAGCTCCCGGGTTCCACAGGCTCGTCCGATTCACCAACGAAAGTGACCACATAGTCAACGAATGCAGGGTCGATAACTACAGTTGGCGTTTTGGGAGTGCCATCAGCTCTCTGCTGCAAGTCGCTAAGGGCAATGGTTGCCGTAGCCTTGCCCACCATGAAAGTTTGAGTTACTTCAGGGGCTGGAACGTATTCCTCATTCCCTGCCTGACTAGCAGCAATAGTTACGCTGCCAGCCCCTGTTAATGTGACGACAAAACCGTCAATTGTAGCCGGGCCGTTCTCAATTGTTAAAGTAATGTCCAAACCTGAAGATGCCGTTGCCACTAATTCAAATGGATCATCTCTAAAGGTTTTGTCTTCAATAGGAGAAAACGAAATGGTTTGCTCCGCTCTCTGCTCAGTATCATCAACCACCTCGAACCCTATCGTGACATCTTCGGCAGGCAGGTAGTTTATGTTCCCTCCCTGAGAGGCAGTCACTTCAACCTGGCCAGGAGCAGTTAAAGTCAATACTGTGCCTAAAAGGGAAGCAGGGCCCGTTACCCTGTAGGAAACACTCAACCCCGACGAACTTGTCGCCGAAAGTGTTAAGGCACCATTGGATACACATACGGTAGGTCCAATTTCCGAAAAGGTTATTGCCTGGGATGCCTTATTGACGACAAGCAATTGTGTGGCTGTCGCCAAGTTATAATTACCATCACCTGGCTGAAGCGCAGTAATAGTAGCTTCGCCTGCAGATTTTATATTTAGTATTCCATTTTCAATCTGCGCCACGGCGGTGTTAGAACTTGAAAATGAAACGGTCAATCCTGAGGAAGCGGCTGCCGAGAGGGGAAAAGCCTCATCGCCAAATATCTTTTCGTTACGCTCAGCGAACTCTACGGTCTGGCTGGCTTTGTTGACTATGAATTGTCTTTCGACTGAGGCATCTTTGTAGTTCTCGTCTCCAGCTTGTATGGCGGTAATTGTCGTGGAGCCGCCACCAGTTATTGTTACGACATTTCCATCGATAGACGCAACAGAAGTGTTGGCGCTTGAAAACGTAACTGGGTTCCCCGAAGCACCTCCTGTAGCAGACAATTCAAATGCACCATCTCCAAAAGTTTTCTCTGGTAATTCGTCAAAAAGAAGGGTCTGCGCTGGTTTTTCGACAGTCAAAGTACCATTGATTCTAGTGAAATTATAATTGTCAGCTGATCCACCTGAGACAATAATAGGGTATTGCCCGGCCGTTGGCGAATCACCTGCCTCTGAGGTCACACTAATTTCCCCTGCAATAACACTAGCGTTTTCACCATTTACAAAACCTGTTAATGAATAGGTAAAAGATGGCACAGGGTCTCCGAAGGTGATGGTCTTATTGTCGGCCCGTAAGGTCAAGCGAGCAGGGTTGACGCTAAAAGACCTTTCCACAGAGACAGCCGGGTTAAAATAATAGTCTCCTTCCTGGCTTGCTCTTATAGTAACTTCACCAATTCCGATAAGTGCAACTGTTGTTCCTGCAAGGGTTGCAGGACCTGAAATGACCTCCAGCAGTACTTCCTGGTCTGAATCGCTGTTAGCCACGAGATCAAATTCGTCGCCATAAGTTTTGTTGCTAATTTCATTGAAAGTGATGGTTTGATCAACTGGCTCCACACTGGAATCGAATGTAAGCGTCCAATCGAAACCTTCAATACCGTAGTTATCATCCCAAAGAATCCATATTTCTTCTCCTTTAGTCAGGCTATTAACAGTTATCTCACTTTGGGAAGTACCTGCAAAATCGTCGCTGTAGGCAAAACTGCCGAGCCCGCAGGATTGATAAAGTATCAGATAGGTGTCTGTTGTTGTGTTGCCCATAGAGGAAATGGTGAGGTCGCCTTCTGCGGGTACATTGAATTTGAACCATTTAGGAGCTGAATCGGTCGTATTTGTTCCTATCACTGCCTCCAGAGGATCGGTACAACGATCGCCTGGTTCGTAGGGTGAAAATTCCAGACTCCAATCAAAATTAGAGGCCTGATACCATTGAATAAATATCTGATCCCCTTCGTTAAACCCTGGCACCAGCAAATCTTCGCTACCATAACCGCCTCCATAATAGGATAGGCTTTGACACGTACCGGTAAAAACGTTTACTGATCCCCAGACCTCCCTTGATATCTTCAGCTTACCGGCTGAAGGGGCTATATAGCTGTACCAGAAGTACGATAAGTTCGATTCAGGCAGGTGATTTGTTCCGACCACTGCTGTTTCGGGAAGATCGCAACTATCTCCAGCCGCCTCGTCTTCAACCACAAGTGTCCAATCAAAACCTTCTTCATAACCAAGCGACCATCGAAGCAAAATCTGTGTACCCTCATATAGAGATGGAACTGATATTTTTCCATAATAGTAATTGCCCCTATAAGTGAGAGTCTCACAAGAGTTAGAGTACACAGTAATGTCGGCATACGCATCTGATTCAATAGTCAGTTTACCGTCCCTGGGCATAGTAAAACTATACCATTTGTAAAAAGAGTAGGTATTGGCAATGGAATTGGTCCCTTCCTGGGCTTCAACCGCCAAAGAACAAATATCCCCGTCAGCTGGCGATTTATAACTTAGTGCCCAATCAAAATTTCCTCCAGAATTGTAATTCCACTTTATCAATACTTCATCACCAACTTCAACATTTTCCACATCAACATTTCCATAACCGGAGCCCAGCGTGTTTGGGTAGTCGCAGTTGTTTGACAAGACACTTACATAATCTTCACCTTCAGAGCGAATTGACAACATCCCCTCCTCCTCAACAGTAAAGGTGTACCAATAGTAGGAAGAGATTTCAGGCATCGAGTTTACACCAATTTGAGCTGTGGCAGGCAAGGTGCATTTGTCTCCCAATTGCGGTTCCTCAACGGAGATATCCCAAGAAAATCCTCCGGGGCTGGCTGACCATCTGATCATCATTTCGTCACCTTCAGAAACCTCAGGAACAGTTAAGTCTTCATATCCGGAAGTCAGCCAATAGTAGTTTTCACAGTCACCCGACAAAACATCTACATATTTCCACACGTTTGAATTGATGACCAGCTTTCCAGATTTAGTTGCTTGATATTTATACCAAAAGTATTGATTCTTGCTATCTGGTAGCACGTTCGTGCCGTCTACTGCTTCTTTGGCAATTTCACAATAGTCCCCTTCCTCGTAGTCTTCCAAAACTAGGATCCAATCGAAAGTATTGTAACCGTACCATCGGATTAACACCTCATCACCAGACTCAAGTCCGACGGCAGACGCACCCTTTGAGCCACCGCTTTGGTAATATAAACTCACACAATTACCTATATAAATAGAGCAACTCGAATTTTGATCTGGACTGATTAATGAAAGTTTTTGATTGCTGGGCATCACGAAGCGATACCACTGATCAACGTATCTACCAGTTGTGAATGTATTGGAACCCTCAATTGCGTCAATCGGTGCCTCGCAAAGATCCCCAGGTTCAAAGTCCTGTATGCCTATGCTCCAATCGAAATCGCCTCCATTGCCGGTGTCCCATTTGATAAAAAGCTGCATTCCAGCCTCAAAGACTGGCTTGGACGCCCCGCCATATCCGGATACAAAGCCATAAAGTTGCTCGCAATTATTATACTGAACATTAACCCATTTGTCTGTTTCAGACATTATTGTCAATCTACCGGTACTTGGAATTGTATAAGTGTACCAATAATAATCTAAGGTAGTTTCAGGCACATGATTAATCCCTTCAACCGCCGTCTCCGCTAAAGAACAATTGTCTCCCGACGAAAGCTCACTGATAGTCAAATCCCAGTCAAAGTTATCATAGCTGCCGGTATCCCAAACAATCCAAACCTTTTCACCCGGGCTTAAACTTGTGACACTGACTTGCCCATAGCCACCTATTTCATAGCTAAGAAGGTCACAATCGCCGGAATACACGGTGAAATAAGCATTTGTTTCCGAAGTAATATCCAATCTACCTTCGCTGGGCATTGTGAACTCATACCAGTATTTGTAGTAGTCAGTTTGTGGCAGGCTATTTGTTCCTTCGATTACCATCGATGTAGAGTTGCAGCCGTCGCCAGGCTCTAAGGGGGATTCCTCAATCACAAGTTCTGTCGCAGTGCTAAATCGTGTATAAACAGCGATGTACAACTCAGTTCCAAGCTCAACATCAGTTAGTGACGAACCCCGATATTGGCTATCAATCAACTCCAAATTGTCGCAAGTGCCCGAATAGGCGTTGACTGTGCTCCAGGGTGATGTGTCAAGTACAATTTTCCCTTCAGTTGCTTTGGTGTACTTAAACCAGTAAATCTTCCCTGACCCTTCAGGGATATAATTAACTCCGACAGAAGCTTCCGTTGAAAAATCGCACACATCCCCATCTGCCAGATCCAAAACACTAAAAGTCCAGTTGAAATCCCCTCCCTCTTCGACCCTAAATCTAACTATTACATTTTCATTGGCTTCAAACGAAACTGAGGCACCAGAGGAGGAAGAAGCATCCCAGTATAAATAGTCGTCAGTACAGTTACCATGCAAAATTTCAAAAGTAACAAGGCCAGGCGTTTCAACCACAATTCTGCCATCAACCGGCATTTGATAGCTGAACCAGTAGGATCCATAGGTGGCTGGCACGTAGTTTTCTCCTGTGACAACGGCCTTCGCTAAAGCACAGTTGTCTCCTTCATCGAGTTCAACTACGTCAATACTCCATTCAAAGTCGCCGCCGCCGCTTTCCAGGTTCCAGTAAATAAAAACCTCCTCACCTTCAGTGGCGTCAGCAAAACTTGCATTTCCAATACCTGATCCAGCATAGTATCTATTTTCGCAAGTATTGTAGCTAAGATTTACCCAAAGGTCGGTTGAAGAGGAAACTACCAGCTTACCATCATTTGGAATTATATAAGTATACCAATATTCGCTTTGCTCTGTAGCGGGAATGGTATTGACTCCTGTGACAGCCGTAACCGCTTCGCCACAGCTTGAGGCATCTTGGCCAAACAATTGGCTGTTAGAAAAAAAGACGAGCAATACAATATATATCAACAGATTACCCAGGGTAGAATTTTTTCTCATTGGTAAGGCTCAAAATTCGAATCAGCTCTAATTAACTACAAACTAGTGGGCCCTAAATATGTTGATTTTACCTTAAAATCAACAGTATTATTTAATTAAATAGCTGTGGAATTATACCACCAGAAGTGACCTTGCCAACAAAGATTTGTGAATCTTAAATCGTTACTAGTAAAAAACTGCCTTGAAGAGAAATCAACGAAAGAGCAACAGCTGCGACATACCTTAGTGATTGGCAATAAAACGACATTCTCAAAAAGTATATGATTTAAAATCTACCCCATCCTCTTCAAACTCCCACCCCTCACATAAACTTCCGCATCATGCCAGGGGATTTTGGTCCAGATTTGACCCGCATCGAGGGGCCAACTATTCAAATGATCGTGAGCAACTTCTCTTTTCTTACTTTCACTTGTTTCAAGACATTGCCTCTTTCGTTTTCAATTACCAGAACGTAGATTCCAGCAGGCTGATGTTGTAGATTTAAAACCGTTCTTTCGGAAGTCAGCACCTTCTCCAGCCTTCTCCTACCAAGCATATCAAAAAGGTAAATCCTACTGTTCATCTCATACTTGATATCAATTGTAAGCTCTTTTGATACAGGGTTAAGAAAAACAACAATATATTCCTCATCACAGCCGATTCCTGTTTCAATTTCCTCCAGGGCAAGCACGCCTTCCACACTACCCTGGTAGTTTTCTTCCACAATGCCAGCCTCCACGTTATAGGTGTCCGCTTCCGACGGTGCTTCGGCCAATCCATTGTAAGTAACCTCAACCTTGAGCCCTTCTGGGTTGGTGGAAACCAGCACTCCTTTTCGTGAGCCATCGGCCACTTGTTCCAGTTGAGACAGTGTAACTTCAGCCGTAGCTTTGACCACCTCAAAAGTTCGGACGACAGCACTGGCAGGGTTGTAAGTCTAATTTCCTTCCTGGGCTGCCACAATCGTAACTACACCGGCGCCTGTAAAGGTAACAACAGCCCGATCAACCGTGGCGGGGCCATCACTCACCGCAAACGCAATTGACAAACCAGAACTCGCAGTAGCATCTGCCCCAGGTCAACTCCCCGTTAACGATAAAGATATTCTGCTGTCTTGAGTTTACTGAGTGGAAAAGCCAGGCGGGCAATGACCAAATGACGGAATAAGTCTTGTGGTATGCTATTAAAGCCGATATGATCGTAAAGCCTGCCAATCAGGGCCTACCGTTCTGATACTTGCATTGGCGAGGCTTTCCATTGCCTGTTCAAAGAGAAAGTCTTGTTCTGAGATGAAAATCTTTGACTGGGCTGAGAGCCGTTCCATCTCCTGCTTGCCATCTAACTTGCTGGAGTTGACCTTGCTGGCCACCATAATTTGTCCAGCCGCCACTGGGATCACCCTCTGGTAGTCAGAAAAATCGCTGCCCTGCTCCGCACTCCTGACTTCATCACTGGGACACCCAACCTTATTGGAATAATTGGATAAGACTTTTTTGTTCTGGGGTTTTATCAAGGAGCATAAGTTTGGTTTCCTGAGATTGCGGCATGTTTAAAGTCAGCCCGAATATCGTTTTCATAATATCGATGGCTTTTTCAGCGCTGATTGATGCCTTCTTATCTTTTAGCTTCCGTTCCAGTTCTTTGTAAAGCTTACAGGCAGCAAAAGCGATACAGATGTGGGCTTCAATTCTTCTTTTCTTGTAATGGTATATCGGTCTTATCCTTAAATCGGTTTTCGTTATTCTAAATGTTCTTTCGACTTGCCATAACTGGCGATAATAGTCCATGACTGTTTGAGCTTCCAGTCGTGTATTGGTGATGTATCCTTTCAGGCCGTCCCACTTTGAGTCGTCTTTAAATTTTTGTTCATCAATGGTGATCTTTATATCTCCTTCTAGCCTGAGGTATTTATTATAGCCTTTATTGTTGATGTGCTTTTTGGTGAGCTTGCCCGTGTTCAATTGCTTTTTAAGACGTTCTAACCCCTTGGATCTGTTTTTGGCATCATTGGCCGCCCTTGCGGTAGAATATTGGATGATTAGCCGTAAGCCATCCTGCCTGACTATTTCTACATATTGTTTATCACTAAGACCTGATGTAAAGATTTTTTGTTTGATAGCTTCACTTTCATTCTTAATCCTGGCTCCTATTATGAAGTTGTAATCTGCTGCTTGTAGTGTGGTTATGTTCTTGTTTGACATAAGACCTGCATCGGCAACTACAATGAACTGTTGGGCATTGTATTGTTTTTGAAAGCTTCTATGACAGGAAGCATCGTATGGCCTTCAAACTTATTGCCTTCAAAAATCTCATAATCGAGTGGATAGCCTTGCTCTGCCACCAAAAGCCCCAGCACTATTTGTGGGTTACTGTGCTTGCCATCTTTGCTAAAACCGGCTTTTCGCAAGTCATCTTCGTCAGCAGCCTCAAAATATAGAGTGGTTACATCGTAAAAGACAACTCCCAGCTTTTTACCCAAGATGTTCACAGTATGATGGAAGCTTATTGCTTTGATCTGCTCTATGTCCTGGGAATGAAGTTTATCCATAAACCGGTAAACTTCATTGACATGAAGGCTAATGCCTTTGTACTTCTGAAGATAATCAATGGTCTTTAACTTGCTAACAGGATAAACTAATCTGGAGATGACCAAGTGTCTAAAAAGCTCTCCCTTTACTCTATTAAAACCTATTTCATCAAAGAGCTTCCCTAATATTAATTCCGGCCCCAGTAATTGTAGCTGCTCGATATTGTCATAAACAGCTTTGAAAAAATGCCCGTCAGTGCCAACATTGAAATCAAGAACAGATTGGCCCCCATAACAACGAACGTATTCTTTAGCTTGGATCGTCAAAGTGTCAACCTCAGATTTACTCGAAGAGCTTCCTATGGTTTTATGCACTCTATAGCTACCCGAACTTTTGTCGATCACCTGCACACTAATGACACCTGACGTGTTCTTCTTCTGCCTGATAAACATGGCACAAATCTAAAAAACAGCTCCTGGGACACTCAAGACACCTCAAAAAACAACTCCAATGTTAAAATAAGGAACTTATTGATATTTTCTAAGGTAAAATGATGAAGTCAGGAGAAGTTGTGGGCACGACGGCTGTTGGTCGGAGTTATTTGGTGCCTACAGCGATTGCTGGTGGCTCCACCTCTCAGTAAATAATCACCGTCATCTTCTTCGGCCCGTGGGCTCCTATCACCAGCGACTGCTCGATATCAGCCGTTTTAGAAGGGCCAGCGATGAAGACGCCAAAGCCAGGAATTTCTTCAATTTTTTTGTAGGCCTGGTGCATATTGCCTACCAACGTTTTGCGGTCGATTACCACAATTAAATGCACCACAATAAATGGCAAGGCTCTTATCCCTGCCAGTTCTTCCGGCACCCAAATGGCTCCGTTTTCTGCTGTGCCGAATGCTCCGGCAATGATGCCAGCGTCTACGTGTCGCAAGTCCGAGGGCTTTTTGACTGTGGCTAAATCTATTCCAGCAGAGTAAATGTCAGGCAGTGTGGTAACCACCTGTTGGTAGGTCTTGGTCTGTGCATCAACTGCGGCTTTGACCTCTTCTTCACTGCTACATGAAATAACAGTTACGTGGTTGGCTTCCAGTGAAGAGGTAAAAGTAGCCTCAAGGTCTTTACTGATCTCAAATGCTGGAATTTCAGGCAGTGGCTTTGGCTCAAGTTCCAGCTTGCGGATGTTGCTCAATATCTTTTCTCTGCTGCTCATGATTTCCGGTTTTTGGCGTACCACTCTTTGAAGCTGGCCTTGGGTGGTGCCGGCAAATCTCGCTGCTTGCCCCACGCATTGAGCGGGTTGTTGATTAGAGACTTTGGCAGTAGCGCCAGCGACTTCCTGGCCAGCCTTCCCATCATGTTGTAGAGCGATGGCGAAGAGAGCACTTTGGCAGCGAATGTCATCGAAATTCTTTTCCCGGCTCCGTCCAGTTTTTCATCGGCAACGACTTGGCGCCACTCATAGAGCTGCTCATGGATATTGATCTTCACTGGGCACACGTCGCTGCAGGAGCCACATAGAGTAGACGCAAAGGGCAACGATTGGTGCTTCTTTAAATCCACTCCCGGCGATAAGATGGAGCCGATAGGGCCGGGCACTGTTGCGTCGTAACTGTAGCCACCACTGCGGCGGTAGATCGGGCAGGTATTCATGCAGGCGCCGCAGCGTATGCACTTCAAGCTGTTGCGGAACTTCTCCCTGCTGAGCTGCTCCGTGCGGCCATTGTCTACCAGAATGATGTGCATTTCCTGGCCTGGTCGTGGCCGGTGGAAGTGGCTGGTGTAGTTGGTGATGGGTTGGCCCGTAGCGCTGCGTGCCAGCAGTCGGGTATAAACTCCGAGATGCTCCAGCTTCGGAATCAGCTTTTCGATGCCCATGCAGGCAATGTGAACAGGTGCCAGGTGCACGCCCATGTCGGCATTGCCTTCGTTGGTGCACACGACAAAACCGCCGGTTTCTGCAATGCCGAAATTCACCCCTGTCAGGGCAACATCGGCCTCCATGAACTTATTGCGGAGGTGCTGCCGGGCGGCTTCCGTCAGGTATTGTGGATCGTTGTTACCTTTTTCTGTCTGTAGGTGCTCGTGGAATATTTCGGAGATGTCTTCTTTTTTTAAGTGGATGGCAGGCATCACGATATGGCTGGGAGGCTGCCGCACAAACTGGATGATGCGCTCCCCAAGGTCGGTGTCGACCACCTCAAACCCATGCGCTTCCAGGTGCTCGTTGAGGTGACACTCTTCTGTGAGTATCGATTTGCTTTTTACCAGCTTTTGGGCTTTGTGTTTTTGAAGAATGGAGGTGACAATTTCGTTGTGCTCCTTGGCATCGGCAGCCCAATGCACGTTGATGCCATTGGCTACGGCATTTTCCTCGAACTCCTCCAGGTAGCTGGCGAGGTTGGAAAGTACGCTGTCTTTGATGCCGGACGCAAGTTCCCGTAGCTGCTCCCATTCCGGTATCTGCTTGCTCGATACATCACGCTTGCTCCGCACCCACCAAAGCGTTTCGTTGTGCCAATCGACTTTTTTATTGTCTTTGAGGAAAGTTTCGGTGTTGCTACTATGGCTCATGCTGATACTCCGTTTAAGATCTCCGCCACGTGCATCACCTTCACCCTCATCTTGTTTCTACTGATGATGCCTTCCAGATGCATCAGGCACGACATGTCGTTACCCACAATGAACTCAGCTTCGTGGCTCGTATGGTCTTTAATTCTGTCGTTACCCATTTTCACAGACAGCGCTTCTTCCCCAACGGCGAACGTACCACCGAAGCCGCAGCATTCTCCTGGCATATTCAGGTCGACCATCTCAAGCCCTTTCACTTTTTGAAGGAGGGTAGCTGTTTTATTAAATGGCGGAATATTCAGCTCCGGAGCCGCCGCAATTCTTAAGCCTCTCAGCCCATGGCATGAGGCATGAAGGCCCACTTTGTGTGGAAATGCAGCTTCAAGTTTATCAACTTTCAGAATGTCGTGAAGGAATTCTACCAATTCATACACATTGTTTCTAATTAGCCCAGCTTCGTTTTCTCTGCTAGTGGAATGCAGATGATCTTTTATGTGGAGCGTGCAGCTACCCGAGGGGCAAACGACGTAATCGTATCCTGCAAAGTTATCGATGAAGAGCTCGTCAATCTTTTCATTTTTTGACTCATAGCCTGAGTTCGCCATCGGCTGGCCACAGCAGGTTTGGTTCCTTGGGTAATCCACCTCGCAGCCCAGTTTTTCCAGTAGCTCCAAAGTGGCAATGCCAACCTGAGGGTAGAATTGGTCGACGTAACAGGGAATGAAGAGGGCAACTTTCATGGACTAGCTCGAGGGAGAATGCTTTTTAACGTTATAGTTCTTACTAAGAAATTCCTTGGTGATCGTTCGGTAATTTACCAACAAAGCAGCACCCAGTGCAGTGCCGAGAGCAAAAGAAGTAGAGTAAATTTTATAAGTGGGCAATTTGTCGGCCAGCATCTTTACAAACACTTCGTTGGAACTAAAGCCCCCATCAATAAATATTCTTTTGATATCGGTGTCTCCAATGGCCAGTTTGAGAGAAGCAATTTGCAAATCTGTCAATTCGTCCATCAGATGGAAATAAGCATCTTCGTAGCTCTCAAAAATTGAAAGATCTTGTTTGGGGTTGTTTACAAACCCAAATCGTTCGGGATGCAGCACACTGTGATCAAACAAAAGCTCTTTGTCTGTTTTTTTCTTTGTCTTGAAATCTTTCTTCCAGGCAACAGTCTTATAAGTTTGATAGTCAATGTCGAAAAATTCGCTCAAGAGCTTTGCCTGGTTGCTGAGGTGTTTCCCTAAAAATAATCGAGACGCTTTGATGGAGATGCCCTTGGCTGAGAGGAAATTCAAACAATCAGCCTTTAACTCCTCAGCGGTCAACACCTTGTCGTTGAAAATATTCATGCAAATGCTCCACGTGCCCGTTGATATGAGCACGAATGGGTCATCATTGGCCTGGATATAGGGAACCAATGCGGAGGAACTGTCGTGAACACCGATTCCCACATTGACAGAGTTTCCATTTATGTCGACATGGGTTGTTTTGGTTGATTCTTCAAGAGGGGTAAGGTAGCGCACCAGATCCTCTTTTTCCAGCCAGTCGGCATACTTGTTTTGGCCGAAATCCCAAAGCCCGGTATGACAGCCCAGACTTGTAAAGTCTGTTGAGAGATTTCCTGTAAACAGATAGCTGAGGTATTGTGGAAAATGAAGACTCTTGTGGAGCCTTTTGAATGCATTGGGCCTTTTGTATTTAAGAAAATACAGTTGCAAGCCAGAATTAAGCATTCCCATCGATGGGCTGGCGGTAGACACTGAAAACATTTCTTCGGGGCCGTATTTCGAAAAGAAGTCATTGAGCAACTCTTCAGGGAAAGGCTTCAGGTAGTTGATAAAAGGGGTGACTAACTCTCCTTTCTCGTCCAGATGAACCATCGAAGCGCCGTAGGTGGAGAAGTTGACCGCCTTGACCTCGTAGTCAGGGTTATTAAATACCCTGTCAGCGCTATCTTTTATCCATTTAACGAGTGACGGGAGGTCTTCCGAGAGAAATCCATCTTCATCAGGAATTTCCTCAAAGCGAATATACTCATGCTTAATTTCGGAGAGATCCTCGTCAAAAAGAAATAATTTCTTGTTCGTTTTCCCAATGTCAAATATCAGCGTGACTGGCTTTCCCATATCAGAGTCCGGTAGCAACAGTTTTCAATCCCCGTTTGGCAATGAGTTCTTTTCTTATCTGATTTTCTCGAAATGTGCGAAGTGGATCATAGGCACCACCCATGCGCATGCGGGATTCTGCCACCAGGGCTCTTACGTCAGTGCGGAAGGCATTTTGCAGTACTTCTTGCGCTGCCGACACGTCGTTGGTGGCTTGGGCCTTTTTCAACGCCGCTCTGTCAACAATGAGGGCCTGGGCGTACGCAATTTTGATCGCTTCAATAGCCTGAATCAAATCCTCGATTGGATCCTTCAGGTTGTGGCTGGCGTCGATCATCCAGGAAAGTTCGGGGTTCTTTGTGTTCTGCATACCGTCTACCAGTTCGTTGAAGATAAGAAAGAATTGGTAAGGTTTGATGCTGGCCACGGTTAAATCGTCGTCTCCGTATTTAGAGTCGTTGAAATGGAAGCCACCAAGTTTTTTCTGCATCATGAGAATGGCTACAATCTGCTCGATATTGGTATTGGGCAGATGGTGGCCGAGGTCGACAAGGCTCAAAGCTTTTTCGCCTAAGGAGCTCGCCAGCAAATGCGAGGTGCCCCAGTCGGGTATCACCATTGAATAAAAATAGGGCTCGTAAGGCTTATATTCCACCAGCACTTTCCAGTCGGCGGGAAGGTGGTCATATATTTGTTGCAGAGAATCCTGCGTGCGTTGCAGTGCTTCTCTGAAATTCAGTTGGCCCGGAAACGACGAGCCGTCTGCCAACCAAACCGTGAGTGCTTTGGAACCCAGCGCCACGCCGTGATCAATCACCTCTTTGTTGTGGGCGATGGCTTCATCCCTTACGTGCTTGTCGACATGACACAGCGAACCAAATTTGTACGACACTTTGGCGTCAGGCTGATCCTGAAAGGTGTTTGAGTTGACAGCGTCAAAAAGCAGCCCGTGAGAGGAGGCTAGTTCTTTGATGGCCTTGGCATCTTTTGGAATGTCCCAGGGAATGTGCAGGCTGATGGCGTTGCTGGAAGCATTAAGCATATGCAGTAACCCGACATCTTCGATCTTTTCTTCCAGAGAGCGAGGCTCTCCACCTTCCGGGAAGCGTGCGAAACGGGTGCCTCCCGTGCCAAGTGCCCAGCTGGGGATGGCGATTTGGAAGGTGTCGAGTTTTTTTAGTATCGATTCTACGTCGATGCCCTGGTCGGTGAGGGTGTCGGCGACGGGGGTGAAGCGCTTTTGGTGAAGCGCTTTTTTGGCCGTGTTATTTTCGAGGATATTGTTTTTTGTGATCATGGGGTACCAATATGTCATCCCTACGGGATTGGTTGGAAAGGCCTAATTCGAAATGTCGATTTGCTAACCCTCCAAGAGGTTACAACCCTTGGAGGGTTTTACTTTTTATCTGACGAAAGCAGCAGCCACGCCGCCGTCGACGTTCAATATATTGCCGGTACTCTTGCTAAGCAAGCCGCCGGTAAATGCGAAGACTGCATTGGCAATGTCTACCGTGCCGATGATCTCATTCAGCAAAGTACGCTTAGCGTAGAAAGCAGGCAATTCTTCTACCGTTACGCCGTAGGCCTTCGCACGGCCTTCAGCCCATTTGCCTTCCCATATTTTGCTGCCTTCAATTACAGCGTCCGGGTTCACAACGTTTACCCTGATTTTCTCAGGCCCAAGCTCTGCTGCCAGTAGCCTGCTCATGTGTGCCTGTGCAGCTTTGGCGGAGCCATACACCACGTTGTTTGGCCCGGAAACCAGTGCGTTCTTGCTGACAATATTCACGATGTCGCCGCCTAGCCCTTGTGCACGCAGAATGTCGACACCCGCTTGAGACACCAAAAACTGTCCCTTGGTAAGCACGTCCATCAGCAGGTCATAGTCTTGCTCCGATGTATCAGTTATTGACTTGCTGATCGCCAATCCAGCTGAGTTCACAATAACATCAACGCCTCCAAATTCCAGGCACGCTTTTTTGAACGCCACTTTGATACTTTCTGGATTTGTGACGTCCATTTTTGCGTAGGTCGACACGTCCCTTTTGTAAGTTTTATTGGCTGCGGCGGCCCTGTCTTCGTCGATATCAGTGATGACCACACAGGCGCCTTCGGCGGCCAACTTGTCAGCAATGGCTTTTCCAATACCGCCAGCACTTCCGGTAATGAGCGCCACTTTGCGGGACATGGGCTGCTCTTTAGGCATGCGTTGCAGTTTGGCTTCTTCCAATAGCCAGTACTCGATATCAAAAGCCTCCTGCAAAGGCAGGGCTACGTACTCAGAAATGGCTTCGGCCCCACGCATCACGTTGATAGCGTTGATATAAAATTCCGATGCCACCCTTGTTGTCTGCTTGTTTTTCGCAAAAGAGAACATGCCCACGCCAGGCCAGATAATAACGACCGGGTTTGGATCACGCATGGCCGGGCTATTGCTGCGCTTGTGTTCATTGTAATATTTCGCATACATCTCTCTGTACGCCTGGAAATAGGGTTCCAATTGCTTTTTGATGGCCGCTTTGTCACTCAGGTCTGCGTCTTTTGGTAAGTCGAGCACCAACGGCCTGATTTTGGTTCTCAGGAAGTGGTCGGGACAGCTGGTGCCGAGAGGAGCCAGGCGCTCAAGGTCTTTGCTATTGGCAAACTGCAGCACCTTTTCATCATCAGTGAAGTGGCCAACCATGCGATCATAGCTTGACGCAAGGCCCCTTAACACCGGGGCTAGTTGCGCTGCCTGGTCTTTTCTCTTTTCAGGAGAAAGGGACTCCAGTATTTGCCCACCAAAAACCGGCCTTGTCTTGCCGTAGTTCTGCTCCAGGTACTCGCTCGCCATGTCAATTACCTCAAGGCTATTGATATAGCAGTCATAGGCTGTGTCGCCCCAGGTGAACAGCCCGTGGCCGCCCAACATAATGCCTCTTATGCCAGGGTTGTCTGCCAGCGATTGCTTCAACTGCAGACCCAGGTCGAAACCGGGTCGCTGCCATGGCACCCACGAAATCTGCCCTTTGAAAAGGTCTTTGGTTATTTGTTCACCGTCCTTAGATGCTGCAATAGCAATGGCTGCATCGGGGTGCAGGTGATCTATATGTTTGAAAGGCAGGAAGCCGTGCAGTGGCGTGTCGATGGAAGGTGCTTTGGAGTCGAGGTCGTAGATACAGTGGTTAAAAAGTGCCACCATCTCGTCTTCGAACTCAAGGCCGCGGTACACATTTTCCAGTGACCTGAGCTTGTCGTTGTAAAGCCCGGCCAATCCACTGCGTGTAAGCGTGCCTATGTCTCCGCCGGATCCTTTGATCCACATCACTTCTACTTCTTTACCTGTTAGCGGATCCTTCTCCATGGTTTTGCAGCTGGTGTTGCCGCCGCCGTAGTTGGTGATGCGCAGATCGGCACCGAGAATGTTGGAGCGATAGAGGAGGAGGGCAACTTCATCTCCTTTTAGCTGGGCTGCTTTTGCGTCGTCCCATAGGTAGTTAACGTGCTTGAATGTTTTTGTGGGTGCACTCATTGTATTTCGAATTGTGTGATTTGATACAAACAAATTAAGTAATGTCGGTTTCAGTTTGCCGTAAGCGCTGTCGTGAAGAAAATGCTTCGACAGGCGCAGCATGACATCCGTTTTGGGACATTGTACATCAAAAGTCAACATCTGTGGCTGTATCACTGTCATGCACTATACTGCATGGGTGGTTTTTTTGTGTTTAATATATTTGTAACATTGATTGTTGGTGAATAAACCCTAATAGTGCGTTGGAAGAGCTATTGCTGGATATCAGAGAGAAGTCGAGTGTGCCTAAGTACAAGCAGATTGTAGGCAGCGTTATTTCCAGTATTGAAGCTGGCAAAATCAAGTATGGACAGAAGCTGCCATCCATCAATCAGGTGAGCTACGATTACCTTCTTGCCCGGGATACAGTGGAGAAGGCATACAATGAACTGAAAGAGCTTGGCGTGATAGCGGCTGTGAAGGGCAAGGGATACTATATCAGCAACTCGGCACCTAAATCGCAACTCAAGGTGCTCATGCTCTTCAATAAGTTGAGTACTTATAAGAAGGAGATATACAACTCCATTGCACAGGAGTTGGGGGAAAAGGCGCATATTGATTTTTTTGTTTACCACTGCGATTTCGAACTTTTCGAGAAGATACTTACAGAGCACCTCACTGGCTACAGCTATTTTGTGATAATGCCTCATTTTGCCGACCTGAATGTGGAAAAGCTGAATTCTTTGCTATCCAAAATACCCAGGGAGAAAATAATCATTCTGGATAACCGCATAGAAGGAGTAAATCACTTTAGTGGCTGCGTTTACCAGGACTTCAAAATGGATATTTATAATGCCCTGTCGGAAGCCCAGGAAAAGCTGAGCCGCTACAAAAAGCTTATTCTTGTGTTTCCCGAAAACGAAACCTATCCCTACACCAGAGATATTGTCACAGGTTTCCGAAGGTTTTGCGGGTTCAGCAATCTGCCCCACGAAATTATCAGTGAAATAGGTTCGGAACATGTTATTGAAAGAAACACAGCTTATGTGGTCATTGAAGAAAGCGATCTTGTCAACCTGATCAAGCTTCAGCGGGCCAATGGGATGGAGCTGGCCAAAGATGTTGGCATTATTTCTTACAATGATACCCCGTTGAAAGAAGTGCTTAGCGACGGCATTTCTGTGATTACGACTGATTTTCGCAAAATGGGCCAGCTGGCAGCGAAGGCAATGTTAGAGAATAAGCCCATTGAGGTGAAGAACGACTTTCGGTTTATAGAGAGGAAATCGGTGTGAGGTTGAGGTTAGTTTTTTTTCTATATTAAAGTTTATTCAATTCGGTTTTGACTTCTTAAGATGAAAAATGAAGATAAGATAATCGAGCTTTTGATGGAGTACATCTCCCGAACCGATAAGATGGAGAAGGAATTTAAAGAGGGAATGGAATCGTTCAATAAAGAAATGGTATCACTCCGACGTGATTTTAATCAAACCAACTCACGACAAGAGGAGCTGATGCAGGAGATATTCAAACTCTCCAAAAGAGTAGGTAAATTGGAGGATGAATCTTAGCGCATGCACTTGTCAGGGTTTCTGTGCTGGCAGTTCTAAATGATAAACATTATTTCATCAATTTTGGTCTGCTCATCGAGCAAGGCAATTTCTTATTTGATTCTGAGTCTTTTTGCCTTGTCTTTTCTATTCAGGTTTGTTAGCAAATAGAGCTTTAGCTAATCGTTGTAAACTAGCTATTTAGCAATCACAAATTCATAGCTGCCCGAACCCAATTCAAACACCGCTTTTCCATTCTCCATTTTCACAAAAATTACCCCTTTTGTGTTTTTGTTGATCGACTTTCCTCCTTCTGTAATGTCTTTTGATGAGTTGGTAGGCAAATAGAGTGTTGCCGAAGTGTTAGGGGGCACGGTAGTGGTGTAGCTGAGTTTGTTGCCTTCCACTTTCCAGCTGCTTTCAATTCTTCCATACATCGAGTCATAATATCCTTTCGCCCAGGTCATTTGCCCGTTGGGGTCAGGAGTGGGTTGTAGAATGAAATGCTTGAAAGCCGGGCTATCGGGGTCTCTTTGGATGCCAAGAGAATAGTTGTACATCCACGCACCCACAGCTCCGAAAGAATAATGGTTAAAGGAATTCATACTATTGTTGCCACCAAAGCCATTTTCCACAGTGTAGGAGTTGAGTCGCTCCCAGATGGTGGTGGCTCCATTAACGACGGAATAGAGCCAGGAAGGGTAACTGGTTTGCTGCAGTAGCTTGTAAGCCAGGTCACTCCTGCCGTTTTCTGAAAGGGCTTCGGTGAGTGAGGCCGTGCCAATAAATCCGGTCATGAGCGAGTAAGCTGGTCGGGTGGCTCCACCGTCGTCTGTGTTTTGGCGTTCAACAGCTGCCGCCAGGTATTGGATGGCGTAGGGTACGTTTTCTTCGTTGAATGCGCCCAGTGCTAAAGGAATAGCATAGCTCGCCTGTGTGTCCATGGGCTGTCCTTCGTCGGAGGTGTCGTCGTCAGGGGTTTGGCCAGGGGGGCCAAATCGTGGCGCCCTGAACCCCGACTTAACTGTTTTGTGCGTGGCTTTGTCGATATATTTGGTATTGAAGAAAGCCTTACGCTCGTTCCGTTGAGCAAGAAAGGTTTTGGCTTCATCGGCGTGACCTAAGATATTGGCTGTTTTTGCCAATATTTCGAGGTCATATATTTGGTAGGCTGTCCAAAACAGTGTGTTGTCGTTTTTGTTGTTTTCCGGACTCAGCCAGTCGCCCAATGGGCCCTCGTTAATAATGCCCGTTTTCGGATCAGTTCTCGAATGAAGAAAGGCTACGTATTTTTTCATAGCGTCGTAGTGCTCTCTCAGCAACTCCAAGTCGCCATACTGCCTGTAAGTTTCCCAGGCAACAATGATGCCTGCACTTCCCCAAAGGGTGCCGCCGAAGCCACCTCCCACAGGTGCTACGTCAGTAAAGCGACCATCTTCTCTTTGAATATCTCGCATCGCCAGCAAATGCCTGCGAAGGAAAAGGTCGTTGTTGGCCAGGTAGGTGGAAGCACCTGAAAATACGTTGATGTCCCCACTCCAGCCCATTCTTTCATTCCGGGCCGGAGTATCCGTTGGGATCGATAGGAAATTCCCCCGCATCGACCAGGTAATATTTTCCCAGAGCTTGTTCACCAGGTCGTTGGAGGTTTGATAGCTGGAGGCAAGCTCCTGGATGGAACTCACTACCATGCCCTTTACGCTTTCCAGCGGCAGTGCTTTTTCAATGCCCGTGATCTCCAGAAACCTGTAACCGTGGAAAGTAAACCTTGGCTGGACGGTTTCGTCGCCTCCTTTCAATATCCAAATATCCTGCGTTAGTGCTGCCCGAATATTTTCCAGCATGATCATGCCCACGTTGTTGCCGTATTCGTCAAGTGACGGGTATTTTACTTCTGCATACCTCAAAGTGATTTTGTCACCGGCTTTGCCATTCAGTGAAATATTGGGGAAGCCGACCATGTTTTGGCCCATGTCGTACACGAATACACCAGGCCTTACTTCTTCCACACTTTTAGCAGTCAGCGTCTTCACGATTGATGGGTTGGCTCCCATTTGACCGACTAGCTGAAGGTCGTCATAGTCGAAGGTAGTTGGCCCGCCTCTGCCTGGGAAGGTGCCTATGTAGGCTGTGCTCTCCAAAGGAACTTTCACTGCTGGCTTCCAATTAGCGTCATTGTAGTCGGCTTTGGCCCATCCTTTTATTTTTTCCTCTAATGTCGCATCGTACACTTCCCCTTGAAAAAAGCTACCGACTCTAATAGGGCCATTTGTGAAAAGCTTCCAGGTGTCAGGCTTTGTTGTAATTACCTGCTCAGTTCCGTCGGCATAGGTAACGACCAGCTTAGCGAGCAGCGACTGCCTGTCTCCAAAGTAGTTCCAACTTTCACCGCTGTACGTAATGTTGCCGCTCCACCAGCCTTCCGCCAGCCAGGCACCTACCGCATTGGCCTTCCCTGCAATCATCTTATCAGTGACGTCGTAGGTTTGGTACATGTGGGTTTTGTTGTACTGTGTAAGACCTGGGTTGAAGTAATCATTGCTGATTCTCTGGCCGTTGATATACATTTCGTAAATGCCCCGGGCTGTCACATAAAGTCTTGCTTTGGCGATGGTTTTGTTCTCTGCCGAAAATTTGGTTCGGAGCATAGGTGTCGCATTTCGGCCAGGATCGGCTATCACCGTGGCCCCATCTACAACATAAGCGGCGTTCGCAATGCTAAAGCCCGTTTTTGTACCGTTAAGGAAGCTTGAAAACACGCCTTTGTAGCTTGCGATGGATGCGAGATTTTCTTTGAAAAGAGCATTGGACGGAAAGCGGAAGTTCTTTATTTCAACATCGGAAAAAGAAGCCTTTTGTCCTCTGTCGGTGGAGAATCCAATATCAGCGACCATGGGAAAGCTGATGAAGTTATTGCCCAACCCTACTGGATTAAGGTTCA
Organism: Imperialibacter roseus; assembly: GCF_032999765.1. Classification (GTDB taxonomy): domain Bacteria; phylum Bacteroidota; class Bacteroidia; order Cytophagales; family Cyclobacteriaceae; genus Imperialibacter; species Imperialibacter roseus. Next base: position 49,925 of record NZ_CP136051.1, read on the forward strand.
AGCCTCTGGGAGCAAAGGGACTTGGGTTGGGGTCGTCGCTTTTGGTGATCAGATGCTCTGCGTCGTCGCCATCCAAAAAAATTTCGAACACACCAAAGTTGCAGTCGGCATAAAATGTATGTGGGGTGTACTTATTGGCGTTGTTAACGAGCGAAAGAGGGAGCTGATACCGTTTGAATGGAACATCAGCCTTGTCTTCAGGCGAATAACCTACCCTGTAAATATTAAAGCTCGCCAAACCTGCTGGTGTGCCATCTACTTTTGAAATGTCCAGTTCGAACTTGATATAGCTTTCATTTTCACCGCTGTGCACGCCCAGGATGTTCATGTCTTTGTCCATGAGCCGACTATCGTTGGCACCGAAAATGAATCCAGCCTTAGTTGAAGCGGACGCTTCATCTAGCTGAAGTTGGTAGCTTAGTTTAAAGACCGACAGGTAATGGGAGTAGAAGACCAAATCATCATCGCTTCCCCCTATCCAGGTGGCACCGCTCCAGGCTGACAGATTCGGGTCAGCATTCATCAGACCTGTTTCGAACCATGAAGATGCCGAGGCACTTGTTTTTTGGTTGTCCCATAAGGTTACCGTCCAGTTATATTTGATGGTGGGCTGGAGGATGGCACCGCCGTATGTAACGCCTAACGCTTTATCACTCTCGATCTTGCCAGAGTTCCATACCTCATTTCCTTTTTCCGAAGCCACTACGATTTGATAGGCCGTTTGCTTCAGCCCCCTTGAATTGTCTGAACTCTGCATTTGCCAGCTGAAACGAGGCTTTTCCACGTCAATGCCCAAGGGGGTGGAGGCATACTCTGTTTTGAGGTTGACAACTTGGAACGAGCCCTGCGATAATAATGCATGAGTTGTCAGGAGTAGGAGAGAGAAAAGCACTCCTTTGATGTAACGGTTTTTCATGTAAGTAGATGTTGGAAAGTAATATACAACTTTTGGGCTTTTCCAGATCGCTTAAAGTGTCAAATTAACATAATGAAATAGCCGCCGTTTCCTGCACTATGCTGGTTATGAATGATCACATAAATCACTAAATTGAATGTGCTTATACTACTTATACATTACCTACAATGAACTACTCAATATTGAAGACCCGCATTCAGGGTCTGGCGACGCCTTTTTGTCGATCATTTGCCTTTGTGATCGTTGCGTTTACAGTGCTTGAAGGCTGTCAAACAAAAACTACGGAGCAAAAAGACACAACTGTTTCCACTTCTGATTCCACTATCCTAAAAGTGGTACAGGACGAACAAGCCAATACCATTTCCATATTCAGAGTGGGAGAAAGCGAGCCTCTTGTCACTCAAAATGTAAAGCCAGACTTCAGACCTTATCTCCACCCTATTGCTGCCCCCGATGGTCAGGGAGAGTTGACAGAATACAGTCCGGGTCACCACAAGCACCAAACAGGCCTCTACTGGGGATTCACGAGGGTAAATGGCCGGGACTACTTCCATCATCCTGAAGGCGACTACTGGCGGAAAGTGTCGGCCCAAGTGATTGAAGCTGAAGGGAAGGTAGTGAAATGGCAAACGGTGTACGACCTGCTTGATGAGCAAGGCAATGCAGTGCTCACGGAAACTCAAAACTGGTCGATGCGGGAAACCGACGGCAAGTTCTTGCTTGATCTCGAATGGAACGGGCTTGGCAAAACCGATGTAACCATTGGTGAGTATGACTACGGCGGACTATTCCTTCGGATGCCATGGGTAGAAGGTATCAAAGGTGAAGTGGTAAATGCTGCCCGTCAGAAGAATGAAAAAGCCGAAGGTCAGCGGGCATACTGGGTGGACGCCGGCATGCAGGTAGCTGGTCGTGATGACCTGGCGCACATGGCCATTCTCGATCACAAAGACAACAAAGGCTTCCCACAAACATGGAGAGTGGATGGCCAGCTAGGTATTGGCCCGGCCCGTGCCCGCATGGGCGACTGGACAATTGCTAAAGGCGAAACAGAAACCATCAAACATGAGATTGTTGTCTACACCGGCGAACTCAATGATGTGGAAATGACCGAAACATGGCAAGACTACGTTGGTGATCATAATATGTACTCCACAGCCGTGCTTTGGGGCATAGCGCAGGAAGAGGGAAGAAATGCCAAATTCCTGAAGCCCGAAGAGGCAGTGGAGGCCATGACAGTCAAAGATGGCTACGACGTAAACGTGTGGGCGGCCGAGCCTATGATGTCGCAACCAATGGCTTTTTGCTGGGACGACAAAGGGAGGCTGTGGATTGCAGAAAACAAAGACTATGAGTCGAGGGGCTATGGCTTTTCTAAAGCCGGAAACAGCCGCATACTGATACTTGAAGATACTGATCACGACGGCGTCGCTGACAGTCGCAAGGTGTTTCTGGAAGGCATTGCATTTCCTTCGGCAATAGCCGTTGGTTTCGATGGCGTATTTGTTGGTGCACCGCCGAACCTGCTCTTTGTACCTGACAAAAACCATGATGATAAAGCCGAAATGGATGACATAGAAGTTCGGTTGACAGGCTGGGGCATCCGTGACAGACACGAAACTTTGAACAGCTTTCACTGGGGGCCCGATGGCTGGCTGTATGGCTTGCAGGGCTTTGCCACACCATCGAAGGTGAAGCTGGCCAAAGGAAAGGGACGGGTTTACAAGCACAATGATCCTTTTCCTGAAGACATATTCGAAGGAGAGGGAACTGACATCAATGGTGGCGTTTGGCGCTACCATCCTACGAAGGACAAATTCGAAGTAGTATCGCATGGGTTCAGCAATCCCTGGGGCATCGACTTTGACGCCAAAGGGCAGCTGTTTATCAGTGCTTGCGTTATACCACACCTCTGGCATGTGATTCCCGGAGGTATTTACCATCGCCAGGGGGGGCAGCATTTCAATCCCTACGTTTACAACGACATAAAAACGATTGCTGATCACAGGCACCGCTCGGCGCATGGTGGCCTGAGAATATACCAATCTGACGCTTTTCCAGCGGAACAGCAAGGCCGCCTGTTCATGGCCAATATACATGAGCATGCCGTGTTGTCGGATGTGCTCGAACCCAAAGGCTCTGGGTTCGTTGGCCACCATGGTGAGGAGTTTTTGATGGCCAACAATGCGCAGTGGGTAGGGTTCAGCATGGAGCTGGGGCCTGAAGGAGCGCTGTACGTGCTCGACTGGCACGACGCAGATATTTGCGGCAAGGAGGTGCTCAATGAAGAAACTGGCCGCATTTTCCGCATTGCGCCTGAGCAGTCGCTGGCAGAAAACTGGGATGGACGATATAGTGACCTGAGCAAAATGACCGATGCTCAGCTTGTGGCACTCCAAACAAATAAGAGCTCATGGCATGCCAGAAGAGCCAGGCTGATTTTGCAAGGAAGGACAGCGAAGTCGCCTTTGCCAAAAGAGGTGCACGATCAGCTCAGAAAGATTTTCGCCAGCAACCCAAATCCTTACTTCCGCCTGAATGCGATGTGGGCCTTGCACGTGACCAGGGGCTTTACCGAAGCTCAGCTAATAGATGCACTGGGCGATAAGGACGAATACGTGCGTGGCTGGGCTGTTCAATTGCTAAGCGAAGACAAGGCGCCCGTGCAGGCCGTGGAGAAATTTGTGGCCATGGCCGAAAAAGATAAATCGGCCGTGGTGAGGCTTTACCTTGCCTCGGCGCTTCAGCGCATTCAGCCGGAGGAAAAGTGGGCGGTTGCCGAAGCTTTGATGAGTCACGCTGAAGACGTGGAAGACCATAACCTGCCAAAAATGATCTGGTTTGGTACGGAGCCCCTCGTAGCTGAAAATCCTGACAGGGCACTCCAGCTTGCAGCAAAAAGCAAAATCCCGATGCTGGCAGAGTACATTGCCAGAAGGGTGGTAGATGCAGACGCCACAGAGAAACTTATCGCAGCCATTGGAAAGAAGCCTGAAACAACGCTGAGTATGCTGGAGGGCATGCGCAATGGATTGGAGGGACGCACCGATTTGAGTGCGCCGACCAATTGGCAGAAAGTGTATGATAACCTGCAGAGCTCCCGGGATGGGAAGGTGAAGCAGCTGGCATTGGAGGTAGCGCAGTTCTATGGAGACACGGAGGCCGCCAAACAATACCTGGCCACGCTGAAAAACAAAAACACACCGATTGACCAGCGGCTGAAAGCGTTGAATTCTCTCGCCGATCAGCAGCGGGAGGAGCTTGTTCGGGAAATCCCGACTTTATTGAATGAGGAGGCTTTGCGGATCGATGTGATCAGGGCCGTGGCTGCCTTTGACGACAACTCATTGGGCCAGCTGCTCATCGATAAGTACGCAAGCTTCAACAGGCAGGAGAAGCTGGAGGCTGTGCAAACGCTGGCCTCCAGGCCTGAATATGGATGGTCGCTTACTCAGGCTTTGAAAAATGAAGTCATCCCCAAACCCGACGTCCCGGCTTATGTCGCTCGCCAGCTCAGGCGTGTGGTTGGAAGTGGGTTTGTCGAAGTGTGGGGCCCCATCGATGAATTAGGCTCCGACATTGCCGCCGATTATAAGAAATACACAAGCTTATTGACTGAAAAAGCGATTGGAGGAGCCAATGTTGCCAATGGTAAAATGATGTTTCAGCGCACCTGCGGTGCCTGTCACAAAATGTACGGCGAAGGAGGCATCATTGGTCCAGAGTTGACAGGTTCCAACCGGGCCAATCTGGATTATCTGCTGAGCAATGTGCTCGACCCCAGCGGGGAGATTCAGGATGACTACAAAATGGTGGTCATCACTACCAGGGACGGTCGCACCTACTCAGGCAACGTGAATGCGGAAAATGAGCGGCAACTAACCCTTAGGGTTGTGGGGCAGGATGCAGTAGTGATCAATAAGTCCGACATTCAGTCGAGGGAGGAATCGGCCAATTCGATGATGCCGCCGGGATTGTTCAAGACCTTGACCGATAAAGAGGTCATCGATTTGGTGGGCTACCTGAGAACATCACAGCAGATAGCTCCCAGTGCCGAGTGATCTTTTTCTTTTGGGCACATCAGTCATTTTTGGTATACATAAAGGAATGTCGGAGCTGGTAGATCTCCGTCAATAGAAGAAAAAGTTATGCAGATAGTCATTACCGATGGATATACCCTAAATCCCGGAGACCTTAGCTGGGATGCACTTCATCAGTTGGGTGAAGTGAAATACTATGATCGAACGTCGCCGCAGGAAATGATTCAGCGGTGCAAAGAGGCTCATGTCATTGTCACCAACAAAACGCCGGTGACAGCCGAGACCATAAAAGCTTGTTCACATTTGAAGCTAGTTGCTGTAACGGCCACTGGCTACAATATTGTGGACGTGGAGGCGGCCGGAAAGGCTGGAGTGCCCGTTTGCAATGTCCCCATTTACGGGACGCATTCAGTGGCCCAGCATACTTTCGCACTGATTCTTGAGCTTACAAACCGGGTGGGGCAAAACTCTCGGAGAGTAAGCAAAGGTGAATGGTCGGAGGCTAAAGATTGGTGTTTCACAAGCGGCCCATTGATTGAGCTTTTGGATAAAACGATAGGCATTGTGGGTTTGGGAAGAATTGGCGAGCAGGTAGCGAGAATGGCAGAAGCGTTTGGGATGAAAGTCATTTACCACAACAGAAGCCCCAAAAAGGTAGGCTGGAAATCACGAACTGTCGGAGAGCTTTTTAAGGAAAGCGATTTCATATCAGTCCATTGCCCACTAACCAGCGAAAACGAGAAGTTTATCAATGAACAACTGATTGCAACCATGAAGCCAAAGGCTTTTCTCATTAATACGAGCAGGGGCCAGCTGATCGACGAAGAGGCTCTTGCCAACGCTTTGCAGAAGGGTGTTATTGCCGGGGCTGCATTGGATGTGCTTAGCAAGGAGCCGCCACCAAAAGGGCATCCACTTGTAGGCCTGGAAAACTGCCTGATTACCCCTCACAATGCCTGGTTGAGTTTCGAAGCCAGGAAAAGAATGATGGCTACTACGGTGGAAAATATTCAGGAGGCACTAAAGGGAAATCCGATTCATGTAGTCAACCAGGGTTATTTAAAAAGTTGAACAATCTTTCTAATTGGCAGGAAGAGTGAATATTAAGCACTGGATCATGTGATCTGTTTTTTCAAATGTGTAAATTTTAGTGTTGAAAAGGAGAATTTTTAACTGACCTACCTATACCTACTATGAAAACTAGAGCCGATCGTCGTCGATTTTTAAAGAACCTCGGAATGGGGGGCGTAGGCACTGGCCTGCTCTCAGCCGAAATGTCGTGTGCCCCCAACGAGAGGAAAGGGATAGCCGAAAACAACAAGCCCATTGGCGAGCGATCAACCAGGGCCTACAATGGCAAATACAGTGACGACTATTTGAAACGCATAGCCATGCCCATTGGGGGCATGGGGGCTGGTATGTTTTGCCTGGAAGGCGCAGGTGCTATTTCGCATGTGTCGGTGAGGAACAAGCCTGATATATTCAATGAGCCGGGCATGTTTGCAGCCATTTCTATTAAAGGAATGGACAAAGGAGCCAAAGTGTTGGAAGGCCCGGTTCCTGACTGGAAAAAGTTTGGGCTGAGGGATGCAGGCAATGGTCTTGGTGGAGCAATTACGGGGTTGCCGCACTTCAAGAAGGCTACTTTTGAAACCCGATTTCCATTTGCGGGTATTGAACTTGAAGATGACGATTTGCCACTGAAGGTTCAGATCACTGGCTGGAGCCCTTTTATTCCCGGCGATGATGACAACTCCAGTCTGCCAATTGGCGCCATTGAATACAAGCTTAAGAACACAGGCCCTGGTGCGGTAGAAGCTGTATTCTCGTTTAACTCAAAGAATTTCCTGAAGGTCGACAAGGGTACCAACACAGTGAAGCCCATCACCAATGGGTTTGTGTTGTCGGAAGCTGGTACAAAGGAGGAGCCTTCCAAAAAATGTGATTTTGCGCTTTTCACAAACGACGCTGCCACAGTTGTTGATCATTGCTGGTTTCGTGGAGGCTGGTGGGATCCTTTGACTATCGCTTGGAACACGATAAAAAATGCTGAAGTGAGGCCGGTGAAGCCCGTAGAATCGGGGGCGCCTGGTGCTTCATTGTACGTTCCTTTTTCCCTTGCAGCAGGGCAGGAAAAGACGATCAAGGTAATGATGGCATGGTACAGCCCTGACAGCGATCAGTCGTTTGGGAAAATGGGCATTCGTGCGGAAGACTGTTTGCCCGAAGATGGATGCGCTGATTCACCTGATGAGCTGGATAAATACGATAAGAATTTTGATGCAAAGTTTTTCAAGCCATGGTACAGTAGCAGGTTCTCAAGTGTAAATGAGGTGAGCAGCTATTGGAAAGATAACTACGATGGCCTGTACAGAAAGTCCGATTTGTTCACAAAGGCTTTTTATGCCAGCACATTGCCGCCAGAGGTGGTTGAGGCAGTGGCAGCAAACCTGTCCATTCTCAAATCGCCTACAGTGCAAAGGCAATTCGATGGCCGTCTCTGGAATTTCGAAGGTTGTGGCGATTCGTGGGGCTGCTGCCACGGTTCTTGCACCCATGTGTGGAACTACGCACAGGCCATACCACATCTTTTTCCAGCGCTGGAAAGAAGCCTCAGGCACACGGAATTCTTTGAAAATCAAAATGCTCAGGGTCATCAGAATTTTCGGGCAACATCACCTATCAGAGTAAATGATCATAATTTCCATGCGGCAGCTGATGGCCAGCTTGGAGGCATTATGAAAGTGTACAGAGAGTGGCGCATTAGCGGAGACAATGTGTGGGTTGGCAAAATGTTCCCGCTGGTGAAGTCTAGTATGGACTTTTGTATTCGTACGTGGGATCCATCGGAAAAGGGGATACTGGAAGAGCCACATCACAACACCTACGATATTGAATTCTGGGGGCCGGATGGCATGCACATGAGCTTTTATGTGGGAGCGCTCAATGCGCTGGTGGCTATGGGTAAGTTCCTGGGCAAAGATGTTGGAAAGTATGAACAACTGGCCGGTCAGGGGAAGGCCTTTATGGAAAGTGAGCTGTACGATGGGGAATATTTCATTCAAAAAATAAAGGTGGATGGGCTTAAGGCCCCGAACCCTATTGAAGCTTCAGCGATCAGTATGGGAGGCCAATACTCTGATGAGGCCAGACAACTGCTGGAAGAGGAGGGGCCGAAGTATCAATATGGAAATGGCTGCCTTTCGGATGGTGTACTGGGTGCATGGATTGCCAGGGTGTGCGGGCTCGATGACCCTATTGATCCTGGCAAGCTAAAGAGCCATTTGCTGGCGGTGCATAAATACAATCTAAAAGACAACCTAAGCGACCATGCCAATCCCCAGCGGCCCACCTTTGCTCTGGGAAACGATGGGGGGCTGTTGCTCTGCTCATGGCCAAAGGGAGGAAAGCTTTCACTGCCTTTTGTCTACAGCGATGAGGTATGGACAGGTATCGAATACCAGGTGGCCGCTCACCTGATGGAAATGGGTGCCGTGGAGGAGGGGCTTGAGATTGTTCGCACGTGCCGGGATCGGTACGATGGCCGGGTGAGGAATCCTTTCAACGAATATGAATGTGGAAGTTGGTACGCCAGGGCACTCTCAAGCTACGGCATGTTGCAAGGGTTGACAGGCGTGCGCTATGATGCTGTCGACAAAACGCTTTATGTAGATTCCAGAATAGGTGACTTTACCAGCTTCCTTTCGACGGAGAACGGCTTTGGTACTGTTACTCTAAAGGGTGGTCAGCCGTCTTTGGATGTAGTTTATGGGGAAATTTCAGTGGATAAGGTGATGGTATCGGGCAAAGAACTTACTCTGGCCTAATAAAGATGTTGACTGTTCAGAAGGAACATATTATTTCCCTGCGTTACACCATGAAAGATGATCAGGGAGTGCTGCTGGAGGACAGAATGAGCGGCAGGCCCGTTGAATTTCTATATGGTTCAGGAGACATCTTGCCGGAGCTCGAATCCAACCTGTCGGGAATGGCACCCGGTGACGTGGCTAACCTTAGCTTCTCTACAGAGCTCGGCAGCTCATTGGTGTCCTATTTTTTTGAGGTGGTGGTTGAAGGTGTACGAAAAGCTACCGATAATGAGATCGCAAATGGAAGACCTGAAGGGTTGAAAGAAAATAAGGACTGTGGGCCAGGGTGTGATTGCTGGTAGTGTCTTTATTGCACTTCATTAGGAGGAGCTGTCATTTGTACTTTGATCTCTGCTCGTCTGTTTTTCGAATGGTCGTCTTCGCCGCAATCTACTCCATCAGAACAAGTGTTCAGCAAAAGAGACTCACCAAATCCTTTGCCCTTCATTCGGGATTTGTTGACACCATTCGCAGCAAAATAGTCGAGTACGGTGGCAACCCTGCGATCGGACAGCTTTTGGTTGTATTCTACCGTTCCCCGGGAGTCGGCGTGGGCTGTCACATTAAGTGTTGATTTAGGAAATCGCTTGAGCGTTTTCAGTATGTCAGCAAGCTCTGGGTAAGCTTCAGTGCTGAACCGGTATTTGTCAACGTCAAAGAATACTGTGGCTTTATCAACAAAAACTTCTTCGAGCACCAGGTCGTTGAGGAGCTCGCCATAGTAGATATTATCTGTGTTCAGGTTATATCCTTCGGGAAGGAAGCCTTCATTGGTGGCATCTATTCTGTATTTTTCGTTCGGATAAACCAAAAACGCATATACTCCCTCAGTATCCGTTTGTACTGATTGCTGGGTGCCTGTGGCAGTGTTCGTTATTGTCACCAGAGCACCTTCAATGACCGACTGCGACTCGTTGCTGTAAATTTTTCCCTTTACAAACAATTCATTCTTCCAGAGTTTCAGTTTGATGCTGTCGTAGCCAATTCCTTTGTCGTAGGTCGAGTATACAAGTGATTCTAGTTGAGAATATCCATCCTTTTTTACTGAGAACGTGTAGTTTTTATCATAAAGCAAATCAGTTTTGAACTCTCCGTTCTCATCGGCAGTAATATTGGTCGTTTGCTCGTCTTCGGCGTTAGAAATTGAGATGCTGGCACCTGAAACTGTTTTGGCACTGTCAACAAGTTCGTACACACTGCCAGTAACAAAGTAGTAGTTGGTTGTAAAGGCATAAAGATCGTCGAGGCCAGCACCCTCCGGACGGTTGGAGGCTATATATCCCTTTCTACCGCTGTCGTCAATCAGAATCGAGAAGTCATCGTGGGCGGAATTGAGTGGTGCCCCCATGTTTACGGCGTTGGCAAACGAGCCATGTTGTCTGTAACTGATATAAACGTCAAGACCTCCAAATCCTCCGAGGCCTGTTGAGGCGAAGAAAAGTGTGGAATCGTTGTGCAGGTAGGGGTAAAACTCTTCTTCTGCCGTGTTGACTTCCGGCCCCAGGTTTTCAGGAGCTGACCATTTCCCGTCTTTCAAATGCGAGACATAGATGTCGGACTTTCCAAATCCACCCGGCATGTTGGAGGCGAAGTAGATGCTCGTACCATTGGCATTCAGGGTAGGATGGCCTACTGAGTAATCTTCACTATTGAACGGAAATGCCTGGACGTTGTCCCAGGTGCCGTCCGCATTGCAGTCGGCAAAAAAGATTTCAAGATTGATGAGCCTGGCACCGTTTTTTACGGAGGTGTTTTTAGGGTTATTTCTTGTAAAGGCGACCTTTTTTTTCTCACTGTAAAACCACAAGGGGCCATCATGAAACTTTGATTTCAGCAGGTCTCCGTATGCCAGGGGGCGGACGCTTTCTAATATTTCGATAGAGTCGAGCGGTACTTCAAAGTATTTGAGCATCACCTCGTCGTCGTTGTGGGCGGTGGAGGGCTGGTATTGGATCATTGTCTCTTGTTTTCTGGAAGAGACGAAGATCAGCTGGTTTCCTTTGAGTTGTGGTGAGAACTCAGACTGCGGTGAATTAATTGCCAGACTGTTTATTTCGTACAGTTCAGGGTTCCTTTGGTAGTAGTCAATATTCTTGAGAAAGGCTAGCTTAAGCTCACTTCCCATCATATTTCCGTGATTTTCCAGAATTCGCTGATACCATTTTTTTGCTTCCGAATAGTTTCCATTCTTTCTCAATACTTCGGCATATAATAGCTTCACTTTCGGCTCGGTGCCCGCACTGTCAACGAGTGCTGCCAGCCATGATTCGGCAGATGACGAATCGTCCAGCTTCATGTAGCATTCCGCCACTCTTAGCTGTGCCTGCTTATTGTCAGGAACTTTGTCAAGCTCCTTCAAATAGTAATATTGCGCTGTTCGGTAGTCGAGGTAGTGAAAGGCTTCATCAGCCTTCGACATGTTGCTTTTAAACAGTGAAGAGATGTTAGCGCCTTGTGCCATTAATTGCGTCAGGCAGCTCATCAAAACGATGGTGATGGCTAGGTGCTTCATTTTAGAAGTATCGTGGCGTGATTACGCCATATTTTCTATACTTAAATCGATAATTGAGTAACATTTCATGAGATCCCAGCTCCACCGACCTGATTGGACTAGTAGTAATGGCATAAGAATACCCGACACTCAGCTGGTCAGTCACCTGCACCTGCACGATGAGATCCAATGCGTTTCCAACTTTGTAAGACAATCCTGCCCAGAGAATTTCGTCGAGTAAAAAATTGGCATTCACATCAAGCTCAATAGGTCTTTGGTCTAACATTTTAAACAAAAAATTGGGCTTAAATTTTATCTGGTTGGTAAGTGTTAGCATATAACCTCCCGTTAAAATGATAGGAAAATTTTGGTACACAGTCTTTAAGTCTGTGCCCCTGTCAAAGACATTGTTGACGAGGTGTGGCATTGAGAGACCTATATAATACTTCTCATCTGTAAAAAAAGCTCCTAGTCCAAAATTGGGGCGCATTTGTCTGATATCTTCCTGAAATACCGGATCAGATGATTGGAACTGATTTAGCTGGCTGTAATTGGCTCTGTAGGAAATCAGCCCAGCCTGGGCTCCCATAGACAGGTATTTTCTGTCGCCGAACTTTATCCTGTAAGCGTAAGCAAGGTGTGCGCCCGTTTGACTGATTACACCAAATTTGTCGTGAATGAAGAGCGCTCCCAGGGCGACGTTTTTGTTAAACAACGGAGCGTGCCCTGAAAAAGTCTGGGTATTGGGGGCGCCTTCCAGCCCAACATTTTGAAACCGGGAAATGACCGTGGCGCTAAGCACTTCATGGCTGCCTGCATAAGCAGGGTTAATGGCCAATCCATTGAACATATATTGTGCATAGGAGGCCGCCTGCTGCGCTTGCAATGATCCAGATGACCACAGCAGGGAACCGAGTATATAGATGACTTTTCTCAATCAATTATTCTTCAGAACTACAAATCCACTGTAAGTTTTACCCGACTGGCCAAGGGAGATCACGTAGAAATAGGTGCCGTCGGCGAGCTTGTCACCTCCAAGCCCTTTGTTCGATTGCCCCGTCCATACCCGTTCGTTATTGTCGTAACTGGTTGTTTCAAAAACTATGTTGTTAAATCGGTCGAATATCCTGACCTGGTTGTTGATGTAGAAATCAATCCCTTCAATCCGCCAGTAGTCGTTAATACCGTCTCCGTTAGGGGAAACCGCTTCATACACAGTGAACGGGAGGTCTTCGACGATAAACACAGCTACACCCTGGCTAAAGTTGTTTGGCTCGGCCGTATCACTGATTTGATAAACAAGCGAATCAATACCCATAAATGTTGAGTTTGATCGGTATGATACTGAACCATCCTGGAACATAGTCAGGCTTCCGTTGCCCGGCTCTACTACAGGAGTTGTGCTCAGGAGAATATCATCACCCTCCACGTCAATATCGTTCTCCAGAATGTTGATAGAGAAGTCTTGATTTCGCAGTACTCTTAGCGTATCTCTGTTGGCCAGCGGAACATCGTTTACTGGCGCAATTGCTATCTCAATGACGAGCTTTCCGCAAAGAGCAGGGTTTCTATCGTCGCATATTTCTATTTCCCAATAGGCTGTCCCATTGTAGTCAGTTGAGGGCATGTAATCAAAACAGAATGTATTAGCGCCAGACCTGGTCAGCGCACCACCGCCGCTGATGTTGTCGAGCCGATTGAGGGAAATCTGATCACCGTCCGGATCCAGGGCCTCGAAACAAAAGTTGACTGCTATGTCTTCCAGTGTGGACACCCTTAACGTGTCGGCAGGAGCGCCATTAACCAAACCCACAGGAGGATTGTTAATTTCTATAACATTTATTGTAATCAGCCCAGTGCCACAAATCGAAGCATCGGCCGTGTCACAAATAGTGACTTCCACAATATCTTCGCCGATAAAGTCCTGAGGCGGGGTGTAGTCAAAGCAAAGATCATTCGCAACTCTGTTGTTCACTGACCCGATTGAGCTTACCGAAGTGCCTGAAGTAAATACATGTGTATTGCCTTCTTCATCAGTTACTTCAATGCAAATTGGTGTCGTCACATTTTCTGGCACATCTACTGTTTTGCTTACCACAGTTGGAGGGGTGTTTTCGGGGGTAACGTCGATAATAGCTATGAGGCTGCCACATAAAGAAGGCACCCCGTCATCGCAAATCACAACATCCCATACCGAACGACCGATGAAGTCGTTCACGGGAGAGAAAGTGAAGCAGAAAGTACCGGTGTTATTAGCTACGAGAGAACCCTCGCCCTCTTTGTTGGTAATGCTTTGAAGCGCCACATTGTTGCCTTCCGGGTCGACTACGTCAAAGCAGAAGTCCACGGGTATGTTTTTGGGAGTGCTGATGAACAAAGTGTCTGCCGGAACGCCATTGACCAGCTCAACGGGCGGCTCGTTCACATCCACAACGGTGATTTTTACGGGTGCCACCAGGCAAACTGAGTTATCCGATTCGTCGCAGATGGTTACCTCAATTTCATCTTCGCCAATAAAGCCCTCAGGTGGCGTGTAGTCGAAGCACAAGTCATCCAATGCCCCATTAGCAATGGTTCCGATAGCGCCGGTGGACGTTGCGCCGGTCAGGTAATTTGTATTTCCTTCCACATCGGTTACCTCAATGCATATTTGAGTGGTCATTTTCTCGTTAACCTCAAATTCCTGGGTTACGAGAACGGCCGGGTCGTTGACCGGTGTTACCTCTATAATTGCCTGAAGTGTGCCACAAAGTGATGGAGACGCATCATCACAAATTTCTATGTCCCATGTTGAGGTGCCGGAAAAATTGGCGGCTGGTGAAAATGTGAAGCAGAAACCCTCGCCTTCAGCTGCCACCAGTGTGCCTCCTCCTGAAGTATTTGACACGGATTGTACAGAAATGTTATCACCTTCAGGGTCGGTAGCGTCGAAGCACAGCAACAAAGGTACATCTTCCGGGGTTGTCAGGTTTAGTGTCTCCACAGGCAACGAATTGACCTCGGGAACCGGCGGTTCATTGACATCAACCACAATTACTGTTATGTAGGCCGTTGTACATACCGAATTGTCGAGTATGTCGCACACTATTACCTCTACTTCATCTTCTCCAATGAAATCGGTGGGTGGAGTATAATCGAAACACAAGCTCTGAGCCGTCCCCAGGCCGATTGTGCCGATGCTTCCCACCGACAACCCACTGGTCACATAGTGATCGTCACCTTCCGGGTCATTAACCTCTACGCAAATAGAGGAGGTTGTTTTTTCCGGCACTTCTACCGTAAGGTCAGTACTGCCATTGATCAAGACCTCCGGTGGATAATTAAATGGATTCACAGTGACAATGACTTTGATCTCACCACACTTTGGAGTGACCGGATCGCTATCGTCACAGATTGTCAAAGTCCATTCTGATTGACCAACAAAGCCGGTTTCGGGGGTGAACCTGAAGCAAAATGTCCTGTTTGCTGAAGGCGACCCTGAAAAGCCAGAGAGGTATTCAACTGTTGAAGCGTCAGTTGTGAGCTGGGAAGCACTGGCAAACGAAATGATATCACCGGCATCGGGATCTTTGGCAGTGAAGCAAAAGTCCACGTATTGATTTTTGTTTGTTGTAACGCTAAGGTCTTCTCCAGCCACTCCATCATCACCGAGGATGACGGGCTCTTCAGGAACATCTAACACGTTGATGGTGATAATGCCTTCGTCAAACAATGTTGCATCCCCCGAATCGCTCACTTTCACAGTTACCTCATCATTGCCAAGGAAGCCGCTGTTTGGGGTATAGTCAAAAGAAAAATTGCCTGTAATAGTGCTCGTGGCATTGGCGGAAGTGGCGGAAGTGAAAGTGAGAGGATCGGACTCCAGATCGGTTACGTTGAATGAAATACCCGTGGTTTCCTTTTCATTTACATCTACCGTTTTCTCCACAACCACCGGTGGGTCGTTGACAGGATTGATAGTAATGTGAATTGTAATGTCAATGCATTGGCCATCAACACCAGGCGTCGGTTGGTCACATACATTTACTGTAAATTGATCGGTACCACTCACATCGTCATTTGGGGTGTAAATCAGGCAAAGGGAATTTGATGGGTGATTGGTCACTACTCCCAGGCCATTGACAGGAAGAGTATTAGAATTGATTACAACTAAATCGGACTCAGGATCCTGTATGTCGAGGCAAATTTCGATCGGTGAGTCTTCATCAAATTCAAAAAAAAGCTCAGTTACAGAGTTGCCGTCTTCGTCCAAAACTACCGGCGGGTTGTTGTACCCATCGAAATTGATATAGCTGTTTGAATAGGTGTTGCTCCATGCAAGGCCGTCGAAGACCCTGAAGGATAGCTGTCGGGCGACTTGGTTTATTACGGGGGCTGTGTTGACGTAGACAACCTCCCGAAGTGCGGTTTGATAGGCCGTTATTGAGGCGGTTCCCTCAATTGTCAAAATTCCGCCGGAGAAACTGGTTGCGTTGATGATGCCGTTGATGTCAGTGAACTGGAGTTCTTCGAAAGCGCCGTCTAATAAGTTGATGATCCTTATTTCTGCTTTTTCAAACGTGGTATTGTCAACATCAGAAACTGTGACGGATTGATTTGCCTGGATAGTCCCACCCCCGGATGGATAGGTGACGGTATTTGGATTGTTGCCTCCTGTGACCGGGGCGTCATTTACCGGCACCAGTGCAATGTTGACTTGAACTGTGTTGCTCACACCACCAGGATAACCATCGTCGATCACGAATTGTACGGTTCTTGTGGCCGAAGAAGGGTTTTGACTGCCGTTAAAGTATTTAATGCTTCGTAAGGCTGCCGCATAATTCTCAAGCGTTACCTTTTCGGATGAGGTAAGCGTTAAAACACCGCTGCCCCCATCGAAAACGCCGGTAATTTCGGGGAGGTTTGTAAACTGAAGCACATCTTCTCCACTCACATAATTACCGCTGATAGTTATCTGAGCGTCAACTATGACGGTGGTTCCGACAGGGTAGTCGGCTTCAGGAGGATACGATACCGCCATGGCCGGATCGATGATAAGGGCTGCATCTCCTTCTGTGAAGCTGGCATCAGTGAGGCTGGCCGTCAAAACAGGAGGGTAGTTGGGTACAACCACCACTTCTACCAACACTACTTCATTGTCAGGATCGGTGTTGTTGGTATTGGAACCGCAAGTGCCTGGCAGTTGGGCGACCGCAGAAAGTAACATGCCTCCTACCAACGAATCGTCAAATGTAATAGACCATAGTCCTTCGGCATCAGCAATAGCTGTCTTGGTATCAATAGGAGTGCTGGCAGACGCATCCTGATAAAGCTTTATAGTTACTGTGGCCGTTGGCTCAGCGGTGCCTGTGATAAAGTCATCCCCTTCCCTGATTGGGGTATCAAAAGCAGGCTTTTCTGTTACTCCTTCCAAAAAGCCTCCTCCTCCTTCGGAAAGATTGCCAAGGTTGGTGGGGCATTGGTTCTCCGACAATGCTGTCATCGCATCAAATAGCGACGCATAGTCTTCGTCATTCACTCCGCCGATATCCGAAATGTTGCCACTCATGGCGCAGGTAGCGTTGTTGTTTGTTAGTGCAATAAACCTGATTTCTGTGGCTGTGGTAATACCAAACTGAGAGGTCAGGTCAGCGAAAGGGACGTAAAAATCGTAGAAATAAGAATATTGATTGCAGCTAACAATATCGCCAATAGCCCTTTGGTGATAAGTGCCAATTGGGTAAGACAACACAGCCGAGCAATTGTTGTTGCCTCCATCAATATCGTACACCCTCACGCCATGGGAGACTGCGGAAGGCCCCCTTATTAAGGTAATGTCAATTTCAAAGCCAGGGTTTCTTGATCCCTCCACATAATCAGGATCGGAGGGGCCGAGTAGCCCGTCTGTATCGATCAGCACGGAATAACCCGGAACATTTTGCTTATTGTTTGCTACCCTAAAGCGAAAGATAAGGTTGCCGTCCTTGAGAATTGCATAAGCCGAGTAGCCTTGCGAATCTGGAGTCAAGTCAGTGTTGCTACATGAAGGGCCCGCCGCATCACCAATCACGTCACCATCTCCAACTTTGGGCAAACCAAACATAGCAAATTCAAACTGGTCAGGTGTGTAGCCAGCGTTTGCGTCGAAGCCAGCAGTAGTGGCGGAGACATAGCCGTCACCATTTGGATCGAACACAGCATCGTTTCCGTGCAGTTCGATTTGGCCAAACTGAGCATGTGCAGTCAGGCATTCCAAAAAGAATGCCAAGGTCAATAGTATCTTATAGCGGAACATTCAGTTATCACTTCACACCTTGCCACTACCGCAAATTCGATCTGTGCAGAAATCTGCTCATATACTAACAGTTTGAAGCCTTTTTATTGCAGCTTCTTCTGGTTAGTAATCAGAAAAGAATCAGAAGTCTAGCGACTGTGAGATTTTGGTGAACAAAAATGAATAAATATTCCAGCCAGTCCGTTTGTAAAAATTACCAGTCGTTTTCGCCAACTACTTAGGCTTTATTTAAAATCAAGCGCCATAGTTGGTGTATGTACAGTGAAAGTTAGGTAATATTAATGAAACCGGCAAGTCATGGGGCGCAGTGAAGTTTTGTTTCTTGAACATAAAAAAAGTCCCACTTGGAAAAGAGGGACTTTTAATGCGTAGTGATAAATGACAAATAACTATTTAGAGGTTAAAGTTATGCCAACCACTGCACCAGTTACGTCCTCTCCGTCGTTTGGCTTGCTTATGATATACAAGTCATGAAGTTTTCCGTCAGTTACTGGTTCGAAATTGATAGTGAACATGCTGGCGTTCATTCCAGCAGCAGATGAGGTTCCTGATGTCGACGATGCTTCGCCGATTTTTTTGCCGTCAACAGCATCAAGGCGAACTTCGAACGTATAGCCTTTGGCCATCGGTTGCTGGCTACCAGTCATGAAGTCGGCCCCGGTAACATTGGTCAGGTCTATTTTGCTAAGGCTGAATGATCCTGCCGCATTAGGCAATAGCAGCAGATTCATACCATTGAATGACATGGTTGTGTAGCCGTCAAGCTTACTCGCCTTTGTCAAATCCAATTTACTGCTTCTCAGTCTCAAAGTAGATGAGCCAACCAGAGGTTTGATATTGGCACCACCCTTGTCGGTATAGCTGGCCCTAATGATCAATGACCCATTGTCCATTGGCTTTTTGTCCAGCGTAGGCTTCAGCGATCCGGTTGCAGGAAGTGACTTGGTTGTCTTGCCACCATCGGCAAGGGAAAGCACCCATGAAATGATGGTTTTCGCATCACTTTCTGAAAGCCCAGGATGAGCTGCCATGGCAGTTTCACCCCACACGCCAGATCCACCGTTCATGACTTTTTGAGCCAGTTTGTTAATGGCATCCGGATCGTCTTTGTATCGCTTCGCCACATCCACGTAGGCTGGGCCAATCGATTTTTCAGCCTCTTTATGGCAGGCCTTACAGTCAAGGGAGTTCATCATATTCTTTCCGATCATGTTCTCGGAAATTACCTGATGGCCTTGTGTGGCTTCTGCCTGGTCGGTGCTTTCAATGTAATCTGCCGAAACAAACAGGCTTGCCATATCTGGTTCCGAGGCGTCGTCACTGTCGCTCACGCTTACGGCATACTCCACATTTTTTCCGGGGAAATAGAATGACTTGTTGCCCTTCACGCTAATTGTTACGTCAGGGGCAGCATTGCCCGCATAAACCGAAATTGAATTGCTCTTCGCTGTCAGTTTTGCCGGGTCACTCGCCTCAACTGTGATCGCATAGTCGCCAATTTTAGAGTAGGTATAGGTAACTTCAGGAACCGTTGTCTGCTTCGTTTCTCCGTTGCCAAAATCCCATGTATAGGAAAGCTTGTCTCTTTCAGGGTCGCTGGCTTTTGCAGTTACAGTTACTTCCAGCGGCAGCGTGCCCGAGCTCTTATTAACAGCTATTTGCTCTACCGAAGGTGCTCTGTTGCCGCCGTTAAAGTCCACTCTGGAAAGTGCAGCATCAGCATTTTTTGCGAACCAGCCGTTGCCATATTCAAGCAAGTAGAATTTTCCGTCAGGCCCTACTTCCATATCAATGAGTGAATTGAATTTGGTGTGCTCCATGAAAGGCTCCATTTTCTCATAGTCGCCATTAGGGTACATGGTCACAGCTTTGATCCAACCACGGATCCAGTCGTAGATGAAAAGTTTGCCATTGTAGTAGTCAGGGTATCTTGTGGCGGCGGGGAACATGTCAGTATAATAGACGGGCCCGGCCATTGCGTTTCTTCCACCGGTGGCTACCTGTGGGAACTCCTTTGAAACAGCATATGGATACCAGATAAATGGTGGTGCTACCGGGGGCAATTCTTTGATGCCGGTATTGTTTCTTGAGTTGTTCACCGGATGCTCGGGGTCAAACAATTCACCCGATTTTCCTGTGGCATAGTCATATTCCCTGTACGGGTAGTTTTTACCTACAAACATTGGCCAGCCAAAGTTTCCGGCCTTGCGGGCCTGGTTCAGTTCGTCATAACCACGTGAGCCCCGCACTTCCATGCTGTCGTTGGCAGCGTCAGGTCCTACTTCGCCCCAATAGAGGAAGCCGGTTTTTTGATCGACTGATATTCTGTAGGGGTTTCTATTGCCCTGAACATATATTTCCGGCCGGGTACCTTCAGTGCCTACAGGGTAAAGGTTGCCTTCAGGTATTTCATAAGATCCATCTTCTTTCACCCGAATACGCATGATTTTTCCACGCAGGTCATTGGCATTGCCTGAGCTTCTTCTTGCATCATACTGCTCATGCCCTGGTCTGTCGTCGAGCGGGCCAAAGCCATTGTTTACATATTTGCCACCTGGTTCATTAAAGGGTGTAGAGTTGTCACCAGCCGAAACATAGAGTAGCCCGTCTTTGTCGAAGGCAATTGAGCCACCAGTGTGGCAGCATATTTGGCGTTGAGAGTAGAACTCAAGTACAACGACTTCTGATTCCAGGTCTACCTTGTCATTTGCAAACTTGAATCGGGAGAGCCTGTTGACCGAAGTGTCTTTCGGACTGTAGAAAATGAACACATTATTGTTTGTAGCAAAGTTGGGGTCTTTCTGAATGCCCAACACGCCTTCTTCAGCATTCACTCCCTTCACGCCGCTCTGATGATAAACGTCAAGCTTAGCCGCCTCGGTTACCTTTCCTGTACTGTTTTTATAGAGCAGTATTTCACCCCTTCTCTGCGCAATTAGAATGTCAAAGTTAGGGAGAATGGTCATTTCGGTGGGCTCGTAAAAAACACCACCTTCAGCAAGCATTGTTTTTGTGAACCTGTTTTCCTCGGGTGCTCTCAGACTGGTTGCTTTTGAGTAGTCAAGTTCGCTGTTGTCGCCAATGGCGTACTGAATGCCTGCAAGTATATGCTTAAGGTAGAGGTCTTCTGTGTAGGACTCATCTGTATGGCCCAGGGCTGTGTAGTAGGCACGGCCTCCGTCATAGTCGTGGTACCACGCCATCGGGTGGTTGCCTATTTTCGCTCCGCCCTCGTAGCTATCCTCGTCAATTGTCATTAGCACATGAGTGTCGGGGTTCAGGTTTCTATAGCTATAGAATTCATCCGTTTTTGTCCACTTTTCAGGCAAGAAGCTTGTGCTTGCGTGCGACTTGTCGACGATGTTGAGTACACCTTCCTGCACATTGGGGCTCTTGTCATTGATGCCTGGGTGATCGAGGAAGTAGCCGCCCACCAATCTGCCGTACCATGGCCAGTCGTATTCAGTGTCGGCAGCGGCATGAATACCCATGTAACCTCCGCCGGCCTGGATATATCTTTCAAAATCAGCTTGCTGGTAGTGATTGAGCACATCACCAGTGGTGCTGAGGAATACAACGGCTGAGTAGTTCTTCAGGGAGTCTTCGTTGAAGTAATCTGCATTGGTAGTTGTATCCACTTCAAAACCGTTTTCAACACCCAGTTTTTGTATGGCTGCTATGCCAAAAGGAATGGAAGTGTGGTGCCAACCGGCGGTTTTACTGAAGACTAAAACTTTAGCAGGCCCTGATTTTTTTGAGCAGGAAAGGAAAGTCAGCGCTAAAAAAGCCACCAGGAAAAGGCTTTTTATGATAGACAAAGGGTGTTTCATCGAACGTAATTTTTATGGGTATGAGACGATTGAACTTAGCTTAATATGTTTCATCAACACAATAAACCGAAATTATGTATAAAAACTTCCCAAGATAAAAGATAGGATCGTAAAAATGGCGTTTTTGCATTTCACAAAACGGTTTTTTTACAAATGGTGACATTTTTAGGGTGACTCATCAAGTTTCTGCGGTATTACATTCTGTCAGGTAAAAATGTTTTTCAAGCATTGAAAGTAAATACTTGCCGCCCGCCCGTCAGGATAGTGCAGGATGCTTCCAAATTCTCTATCTTCTAGCTTCAAAAGATTTAGAACACACCTACCTACATTATGACGAATCAATCAAAGGCAACACCGGCTGCAGCTTCAGAGGAATACGAAAGAGAGCCAGTACCTGCATCGGCACAGAAGGGATGGACAAGCTTCCTGGGAATGTATGCCGGGGAGCATGCCGCAGGCACAGAGTTTGTCATCGGCCCTTTGTTTCTTACAGCTGGGGTTAGCGCTTTTGATTTGCTCATTGGCCTACTGCTGGGCAACTTCATGGCGGTGTTGAGCTGGCGTTATCTCACTGCTGAACTAGCGGTGAAATACCGCACCACGCTATATTTCCATTTGGAGAAAATAAGTGGAAGAAATCTGGTCATTGTCTACAACCTGGCCAACGGTATTCTGTTCTGCTTCCTGGCCGGCTCTATGATTACTGTGTCGGCCACCGCTGTTGGTATTCCTTTCAATATGGACATGCCCAAACTTACTGACACGATGCCAAATGGAATTACGTGGGTGGTGATCGTGGTAGGCCTGGGTGTCGTTATTTCTTTGATTGCTGCCAAAGGCTATAACACAGTATCCAAAGCAGCCAACTGGATGTCGCCGGTGATCGTGCTGGGTTTTGTGGCAGCGGGCATTGTGGCAGCCAATCAGCTTGGTGTAAGCTCTTTTTCAGACTTTTGGAATATTTGGGGAGAAGGCACTGAGCCTTTTCCTGGCCAAATCAAATACACATTCTGGCACGTAGCCATCTGGTCGTGGTTTTGCAACGCTGCCGTTCATATTGGTATGTCGGATCTTACAGTTTTCAGATTTGCGAAAAAGGCAAGTTCAGGCTGGACTACTGCGGCAGGAATGTACGTTGGTCACTACATGGCATGGATAGCCGCCTGCTTGCTTTATGCGGTGTATTTGAGAGCCCCTGAAACACAGGCCATTTTGGCTAGTGGCGAGGCGCCGTCGGTAGCGCCCGGGCCATTGGCGTACAATGCACTTGGGATTTTTGGCGTCATCGTGGTCATTCTTGCTGGCTGGACGACAGCTAACCCCACCATCTATAGAGCTGGACTGGCTTTCCAGGCAATCATGCCGAAGGTGTCAACTTTTTGGGTGACGATCCTGGCAGGCGCACTGGCAACAATTGCCGGTCTGTTTCCGGCGTTTGCCATGAAGCTGCTGGACTTTGTGGCAGTTTACGGATTTATACTAGCGCCGGTAGGAGCTATCATCGTGTTTGAACACTTCTTTGCTAAAAATTGGGGCATACAAACATTCTATGCTGAGAAATCAGGCATTGGCTTCAACATTGCAGTATTTGTTGCATGGGTATTTAGTGTCGGCTTGTTCTATTTTATATCTGTTCAAAAAGGCGTGTTTCTTAGCTTTTTGACACTTCCAGCATGGTTGCTCTGTGGCTTTCTTTATCTGTTCATAAGCAAACTTACACAGAAGAAAGGCCTGTGATTTGAGGGGCGGTTTGCGTTGTACTGATGGAAAGGGTATTTTAAGATTTTGTTGTTAACAAAACACATACCCTATACCTACACATGCTTACACTACTAATTATTCTGGTGGCGCTGGCTTTCATACTGATTGCCATTACAAAGTTTGACATCCACCCCTTTCTTGCACTTTTTGTTGGTGCTATCGGCTACGGGCTTCTGTCCGGTATGTCGCCCGACCTCATCCTGAAATCCATCACCGATGGTTTTGGCGGAGTGCTCGGCAGCATTGGTTTATTGATCCTGCTAGGTGTAATGATTGGCACCTTCCTGGAAAAAACAGGCGGTGCCCTGGTGATTGCTCAAAAAATACTTTCGTGGATTGGAGAAAAGTCAGTTATGCTGGCCATGATGATTTGCGGCTATATCCTGTCAATACCAGTCTTCGGTGACAGCACGTTCATCATGATGAACCCAATAAGTAAGTCGCTCTCCTTTAAAGGGAAGGTACCTTACGCAGCCACAACCGTCGCCCTTACGTTAGGTGCAACGGCCAGTCACTCGCTGGTTCCGCCAACCCCCGGCCCGATAGCAACAGCTGGTATTCTGAATGCTGATTTAGGTATGGTTATTTTCTGGGGCCTGATTATCAGCATCACCACACTGATTCCAAGCTACTTTTTTGTGAAGAAGTTCGTGATGAAGATTCCATTGGAGCCGGTTTTTGCAGCCAGCGAAACCGAGGAGAAAATTGGCAAACACCCGTCGGCCATCAAGTCGTTTCTACCCATCGTCATTCCGTTACTGTTGATTGTATTGGCCTCTATAGCCAAGTATCCTACCAAGCCGCTGGGTGAAGGTGCAGTTATCACAGTGATATTATTTATAGGAAGCCCTGTGATTGCACTTCTGCTCGGAGCTTTCTTGTCTTTTGCGCTGCCGGAGAAGTTTGACAAGCAGGTCTTGTCCTCAACTGGCTGGATTGGTGAAGCGTTGAAGATCGCTGCACCGGTGATATTGATCACAGGTGCTGGCGGCGTATTTGGAAAGATGCTACAGAACTCAGGCATTGCCGACCTGGTGAGTACTGGATTGAGTGGAGCCAGCTGGGGGATTTTCCTGCCCTTCCTCATTGCCTTTTCTTTGAAAACGGCTCAAGGGTCTTCCACTGTGGCCATGATCACAACGGCCTCTATTCTAGCGCCATTGCTAAGCACTCTTGGTCTTGATTCGGAAACGATGCGGGTGTTTGCCGTGCTGGCTACAGGCGCTGGTGCCATCGCCATTTCCCACGCCAACGATAGCTTCTTCTGGGCCATGACGCAGCTTTCAGGCATGACTATTAAACAAGGGAATCAGTCGCACAGCCTGGGCACATTCATTATGTCGTTCACGGCCATTATGATGATCTACTTGATCACACTTTTCATTTAAAACTTCCAACCCTCCAAGTGGTTGCAAACCCTTGGAGGGTTGAAATATGATCTACCTGGCTGTCCATCCGCCGTCAACAGCAACCAAAGAGCCCACCATATAGGTGGCGGCATCGCTGGCAAGGAAAATCGCTGCTCCCTGGATTTCTTTCAACTCACCCCAGCGCTCAAGGGCCGTGGCGCCGATAATGAATTTCTTGCCATCTTCTGTGCCGGCAATGGGAGCGTTCATTTCTGTGAGGAAAGGCCCTGGGCAAATGGCATTTACCGTGATGTTGAATGGGGCAAACTCAAGCGCCAAAGCCCGTGTCATTTGTACAATAGCTCCTTTACTTGAAGCATACGGCGTGCGGTTTGGAACCCCCACCAGACCAAGTGTACTTGCCATGTTGATGATGCTGCCTCTTTTCGCCTTTTTCATGTAAGGAGTTACTGCTCTGTTGCAAAGCCATGTGCCATTTACATTTACCTCCATCACTTTGTTGAAGTCGGCCAGTGAAAGCTCGTCGATGGGGCCACGAATATTGATGCCGGCGCTGTTGATCAATATATCGATGCGGCCAAAGGTGTCCATCGCCGCCTTAGCCATGGCTTCGGTTTGCGCCTGGTTAGTCACGTCGGCAGCAAATGAAATGGCTTTGACGCCGTAGGAGCTGCTGATTGTTTTTGCGGCTTCTTCGCCGTCTTTTTCGGTGCGGTTCACTAGCATGATATTGGCACCAGCAGAGGCTAGTCCTTCAGCCATGGCCAGCCCCAGGCCCTTGGAGCCTCCTGTGATGATGGCGGTTCTGCCTGTAAGATCGAATAGTTTAATGCCGGGTAGTTTTTCTGTAGTCATCAGAGATTTATCAAGTTTTAATAATGGTCAAAAAGCACTTGCCTCAGGGTCTATTTCAGTAGGCATTGAGTAAGAATATTTTATGAAGTGCGCTTCAAGCGCAAGCCTCATAAGTTCTCGTTGCAAACGAGCGCCATGTACCTATCTAATATTCAAATTGCTTGCACTGTATTTCAGGCAGGACAGGTTGTTTTCTTCTTCAAATGCAAGCCTCTGTTCAGCTGTGAGGCCAGCCACCGTTGGTAGAGGTGTTTGCGAAGTCTTTTCTTTCACCATGCTCAAAGTGTTTGCCAGGTACTTGCCCGAAACCCCTTCAAAAACATTCCAGTACTCGTCAGTCAGGCATGGGATTTCCAGAGGGTCTCTGGTGATCATTTCCAGGTTGAACCTGATGTTGGGATTATGCTTTTTGCAAACATCCACCATTTTCTTCAAATCGCAGATGCCGGTACCGAGAGGTACTTCAGAAAGCAGAAATCCTTTTTCGTATTCCATCACGCCCATGTCTTTCACGTGGGTGGAGAAAGCGTAAGGTGCCAGTGTTTCCACTACATTCATCGGGTCTTCCATCAGCGCTATGCTATTGCCAAAGTCGACGGTTACACCTACCCATTCGCTCCCAATGGTTTTGACGAAGTCGACCAGCTCCGGAGCCATCCAGTCCTTATGGTTTTCGATAGCCAGCTTCATTTTATGCTTGCGAACTATCGGTTCGGCCAACCTGACCCAGGCAAGAGAATTTTTTGTGTATTCGTCAAAGTCACTTTGCGAGTGGAGACTTTCGTACCTCCTTGTGCCCAGGCACACAGTTCTTAAAATACTCACTCCAGCTTCTTTTGAAGCGATCACCTCTTTTTCAAAGTCAGCTACATCCTCTGCTTTCTTGGGCAGGCCAATTGATCCTTCCAGGTAGAGCCCAAGCTTTTCTCTTCTGTCTCTGGCCTTTTTAGCAAAGTCGGATGTCCAACCACGCACTACTGTTTGCACGCCGCCGGCTCCTATGCTGGCACAGTGCTCCATGAGCTGAATAGCATCAGTCATAGGTGGATACTTCTTGCTGTCTGTTTTAGAGTTCCACCGGGCTGCGTAAGAATGAACCACGACGCCCATGGGAACATCTTTTAGAAAGACTGGCATAGCTGGAAAGGGCATGCTTAATGCCAGAGCGCCAACGCCGGCTTTTTGGAGAAATTCCCTTCTGGAGGGCCCTCCAGCGGATTTTTGATCTAAAACTTTTTCATAAGCTTTCATGGTAGTACGGTGTAAGTGTCAGTAGGTTTATTGAGCTTTTGTTTTTGCTTCTTCCTGTTCGAGTGTTTCTATATGGGTATTTAGCTCAGCAGCCGTCCACGGAACTACACGGCCCTGTGAAGTCACTCTCGTTCCTCCCACAAAGCGGCCACTGATGGCACTGGCGCTATTGCCCCACTCATTTCTAATATAGGTCAAAATAGTCGCAATGCTTCTGTCGTCCAGGGTCGAATGTGCGGGCATCACAGGAAGTATCTCAGGCGTGTTGTATGTTTTTCCAGCTACCTCAATGGATCCCTCAATTCCATGTAATATAATCAATGCCAGGCGTTTGTCACTACCGGTTACCCAATCGGAGCCAGCAAGAGGCGGAGCAAACCGGCTTATTCCGGCACCGTCGGTGCCATGGCAACCGGCGCAGGTGGTAAGGTAATTTTGCCGACCGAGGGCAAATGCTTCTCGCTCCAGCTCCGTCAGCGTGTTTCCGGCAGCCTGAGTAACGGTTTCCACCTTATGACCCGGCCACTCAAACATCGCATTGAGTGACGCAAGCCTTGCCGGATCAACATTCACCTGCGGTTTCGTGAGAATGGTGGGGGCAGAAGCCAGCTGAATAGGGCCTGCTTTGTTTGTGCTGCTTTGTTGTATGGCAAGGCCTGTCAGCACTGTTTTTTCCTTCCAACCAAATGCAGCTTCTTTCACATTCAGCATTGCGAGGAGTGCAGCAAGCTCTTTTGAATCTCTTTTGTTTACAACGGAGGTCGTAAGCATTTCAAGAAAAATCTCCTTCGGCTGAGAAGGGTTTTCCCAGGAGGGAGATTTCCAAAGCCGCTGCAGAAAGGCGAATTCCTGATCCTCCAGGCTGCTCATTACTGCATCACGTATCAATGGCGAATCGGAATGCGCTGCTACTATTTCTTCCAAAACTTGCTGAGTGGCATTTGGCGTAAGAACGCCGGCACTGAGCGCTATTTGCAACACCTGCTTAATGTCTACAGTTTGGCTGCCGCTGAGTAAGGAGGCCTCAAGCTTCGTTTGAACCTCAGGGTTTTTCTTGGCAATAGGCTCGAGAATTCGCAGTGCGGTTGATTGAATCAGTGGGCTTTTATCAGATAATAGACTAAGAAGTAAATCAGTGTCGGTTTGGCCGAGACCTTCCAGCGTCCACAGGGCATGGAAGCGAGCCAGGTTGGTCTTTGCATTTTTTGCAACGCCAATAAGACCTGCCACTACTGATAGGTCGCCTCTTTCCACTAGCAGCCGTTGCGCCATGTCTCTTTGCCAGCCATCAGGATGAGAAAGCAAGCCAATAAGCTCTGTGGATGATGCGGAAGACAGCTTTTGGTTTTTGACTGGCTGCCCGCCTTCAGGAACAATGCGCCAAATGCGCCCCATATGGATGGGCTGATCCAGGTGGCGCTCCAATGTTTTTTCTTTTAAATAAGGTGTGGCATATTTTCCATCCTGAATAATGCCGTGATACATATCGACAATGTACAATGCGCCATCGGGGCCTGCCAGGGTATTTACTGGTCTGAATCTTTCGTCAGTCGATGCCAGGAACTCTGTGCCCGGATGGGGGTCGTTTGCGCTTAATATGACGCCGCTTTCTGTGACCACATTTCGCTTCACCAGGTTGCCGGCAGGCTCACACACAAATGCATTGCCATAGTATTCAGAGGGGAAAAGAGTACTTCTCAGCACCAATGGTGAGCATGCAGCCGTAAACTCAATTAATTTTTCGTTTTCATCGAGAGTGCCTGGGATATAGCCCCTGTTCACTGCGGGTGTTGCACGGATGGGGTATACCCTGCGGTCGATAGTTAGGCCGTGGTCTATACCAGTTGATGGCTTATGGTTTTTGTTTCGGCTTAGGTAGTTGGGTGGCACAAGGTCGCCATGAAGCTGCGACCAATTGTAGTTATAAAAGAGTCGGCCCTCGTCGTCATGGCTGACGCCCCACTGCCCCCGGAATTCGGTGCTGTCCCTTACCCACTCGTCGTTTACCAAACGGTACCGAAGTCTTGATTTGACGCTGTAGTACCAGTTGTCTGTGTTGAGCAAAAGCCCGTTGTCTGAGTGCTCCACCAGACCGTTACTGGAATAGGTGGAGTCGAGTAGGATTTTCGTGTCTGCTTTGAAGTCGCCGTCCGTGTCCTGGGTAATCCAAAGCGCTTTATTTTCAGAAACCAGTGCTCCACCTTTTATCAGCCCTATGGACCTTGGCAGCACGAGGCTATCGAGGTATACGGTGCTTTTGTCCATGGTGCCGTCGCCATCAGTGTCTTCGAGGATGGATATCCTCCCCAGGCGGCTGGTCTCATCGTGGCCTTCGATGTCAACCATATAGCCACGCATTTCAGCCACCCAAAGCTTGCCGTCTTCGTCGAATACCGCAAATACGGGCTCCTGAACCATGGGTTCGCTGGCTACCAGTTGGATTGTCAGGCCAGGCTCCAGCTGGAAGGTGGCCAGCTCTTCTTCTGGTGTTTTTACTGATGAATCGTCTTTGTTGGCGGGCTTGTTTGTGCTGGAACAAGCTGCGAGGAAATAGAGTGAAATGGCAAAAGGGAACAAACGAGCCAAAGGCGTTGTATCGCAAAACTTTCTCAAGGAAAATGTATTTTATGTTTAAGCAGGTATAACCGGCCACACAAATGTATTGTTGCGTGGTTAGCTACAATTTGACACATCTTGTTTGGATACACAAGTATGTTTTACAATAACGGTATGGTGGTAGGATTAAGCCAATGGCGGCTTGATGAGATAGTTTCTGTAAAGTAAATATTACAGGTTATGGGATATTTACATTGAGGGTGACTGCGGATAATAGCAGTCGGTGTTCGGCTTATCGTGACATAACGTTTGGTGTTTACTCAGGCACTTGCAGTGTAGCCCCAATCCGGTGGACAAAAACTTAATTATAAAACA
Source organism: Imperialibacter roseus (assembly GCF_032999765.1). Taxonomy (GTDB): domain Bacteria; phylum Bacteroidota; class Bacteroidia; order Cytophagales; family Cyclobacteriaceae; genus Imperialibacter; species Imperialibacter roseus. The sequence continues at coordinate 79,513 of NZ_CP136051.1, forward strand.
GTCAAATGAGGTAGGCACAGAAGCTGCTTTGGTTCGTCTGATTGGATTAACAGGAGAAGTATTTGTCCCAACAATCGTCAACCAGGATAGGAGTTTTGTTGAGGTAGATGTTAAAGATATACCACTGGGTATTTATGTGTTGGAAGTTCATGGCGATGGATTATTTGAACAAAGTAAAATCATAATTAACCGATGATATATGAACCTAATAAACAAAGCGATAGGGCTTTTATTGGCTGCATCCTTTTTTTTCGCCTGCGGTGAAAAAGATGACAATACTGAAAGTGGTGAGCTGGATCAAGACTCGGTTAACGTCGTAGCGGAGCAATGTTTACATTCCGGAGAGCTGAAGCGAGATCTATATGCTATAGTATCAAATATACCCGACGGCGGCGGTTTCAGTTACAAGCCAGGTATTGTAGACACCACTCGCATGCGACAATACCTGGGTGCCTGGATGCCCAATATCTGCAACGGCTTCCCGGATAGCCTGAAACAGGAGGGCCTGGAATTGCTGATAACCATTTCTGATAAAACAGCAGCCGATACCAATCTTGGTGTTTCAACAATTGATTTGGTTGAAGTGGCGCTCTTAAAAGATCAATTGGATAAAGATCCGAGAAACGGTGACGGTGTGTCAACTGCTGATATTAACATTTCGCAAGTTGAAGGTCCATTTTATACTGGCTACGTCATTAATTCAACTTCGGAGTGGGAAGCGTTCAGCCAACAAACCGGTGCAACCATGGGGGCCCCTGTAGATTTTGAAAGCCAAACGCTGCTTGGCTATAAGATCATGGTAGGCGGATGCTGGCCAGGAGGCCATGTTGAATTTCGTCAATTCGTTCAGGAGGCTGATCATCAATTTCGGCTACATATAGCCGTCAGAAGCTATGGTCTTTGCCAGGTGGGATATGCCCGCTGGCACTGGGTAACCGTCGATAAACTCACACCAGAAGATGGAGTTGAGTTTTCTCACAAGGAAGAGGTGATCGCTAATTGAGCATATTGGCCGACAGCGACCTGATGAGATGGAAAATAAAAAAGCTCAAGAAATTAATCTTGAGCTTTTGAGTGATCCCGCTGGGGCTCGAACCCAGGACCCATACATTAAAAGTGTATTGCTCTACCAGCTGAGCTACGGAATCTTTTAACATTTATTAACCATCAAATAAGGAGGAATTTTGCTTTATTTGGCAGCCTTTCCTTAATTGCGCCCGTAAATGAGGTTGCAAAGGTAGTACTCTATGAATAATTTGCAAAGCTGGCATATAAAAATTTTCTTCTGTTTTTTCGTAAGCACATTTCTGACGTCAGAATATTCTTCTGCTCAATCAGTTAGCACTGATTTGGTGAAAGCAGATTCATTATTTGAACTAAAGAAGTACACAGAGTCATTCGACGAATATCAGCTAGTGTTTGACAAGGGAATGGCATCACCTCAAATGCTGATGAAGATGGCGTTTATCAAAGAAGGGCTCGATGAGTACCCCGAGGCACTTTTTTACCTGACGAAGTATTACGATCTCACTCACAATAATCTTGTGCTTAAAAAGATCAATGAAATCGCCGAAAAGCAGGGCTTACTTGGCTACGACGTGACCGATGCCGACTTTATTATGTCGTGGTACTCGTTGTACTACGATCTCATTCTTACAGTAGTGATGTCGGTGATTTTTGTGCTGCTGCTTTTGCAAGTTTACCGTTTCCTTAAAAAGAAAGGCTTTTCAACAGGCCTTATGACCTGGCAGTTGGTATTCGGGTTGTTCCTCGCTGTTGTTGTCAATTACCCGTTCTCAAAACCGGAGGCTATTATTGTGGAATCAGCCACTTACCTCATGAAAGGCCCTTCTGCAGGTGCTCCTATGCTGGAAATTGTTTCCCAGGGCCACAAAGTGAAAGTCCTCGATGCGGGCCAAATCTGGACCAAGATTCTCTGGCACGATGCCGAAGTGTATGTGAGGAGTGGGAGCTTGAAGCGGTTGGGGTGATTTTCTCTTAAGTATATTTCTTTTGACCGCTGCTTTTGGTCGAAGTAGTTATTTACTCAAGTGTTTGATATTTTGATGAATGCAAAGGGAGGATGGCTGCCGCTGACCGGCGCCGCAAATCTCTTTCGAACATTGATGAATTTGAATAATTACCGTGATTCTCCATGAAGAAAGCGATCGACTTTGTCGCCTTGCTACTGGCGGCTGTGCTAAGTGTTGCAGGTCAACCAGCCCAAGTTAACGCCGGAGAGGCCATTCTACCTGCCGATTGGAACCCCAAACTAGCGGCTGATTTGGTGATGGCCAACTTAATTAAAGTCACCAGCCAGCTTTTAAGCTCACTACTACTACTAAACAGTCATTTTTTGACTAGCTTATTTTCAGTAGGTTAAAAAAATAACCACCCGGCTCGTAGGTGTCTCACTCGTTGTGGGTGTGGAGTAAACAACCGGGGTGAGATTATGAAGTTTATTTCTTCGAGGGGGTAATTTCCGTGATGAGCTTAGGCGTTTTAGGTATAGGTGCAATGAATTTCGCAGGCCACTTTTTAAGTCGCTTCAGCAAAGTTCGGGAAATTTTTATTTGAGAAAGTGAAATGGATAAATGCTACGAAACGAAAGTAAGCGGACAAACCAAAAGGCAACATGGCGACTTATCGTTAGTTATACAGATGGCGTTTCGTTGTCTGAAACTAACAATTCCATCGAGAGCAGCCTCCTGATCATTAGCCTATTCTCCCAAACTGGCTTGCCAACAATGCTGGTGTGACCTAGTTTGGGCAGGAAAGCTTTGACTACAGACGCAGCCTCAACTACTGCCATTTGGCTTCCCAGGCAATGATGCATACCATACCCGAAGGAAAGGTGATCGTTCACCTTTCTGTCGATAATTAGTTGATCGGGGTTTTCAAAATGGCCTGGATCACGGTTGGCAGACCCAAGGCAAAGAGTGATGGTGCTATTGGCGGGTATTTCAACTCCAGATAGGACTATAGGTTCGGGATTTGACCTGCCAGTTATCTGCACAGGTGAGTATAGCCTTAATATTTCCCTGACAAAGCGCTCAATACGAGCGTCGCTGTCAAGTTGGTAACATAGCTCTTTGTCTTCAATTAATGTTTGCAGGCAAATGCTTATCAGGCTGGAGGTTGTTTCAAAAGCAGCAATGAAAAGAAAAATAATGAGCGATACGGGATCAGCATTAAATTCAGGATTGTCTTCCGCAGCTTTTTTCACAGCAGCAGCCAATCCGGCGGACTCCTTATCAAGACTGCTATAGTAGAGATCGAAAGATGCCCGAAGGTTTGTTGAGGCAACCTGGATATTCTTTAAATCTTTAAAAGTCAAATAGGGATCGAGAAGTTGAACAAGTCTGAAACCGTCCGCCTGAAGCTCTTCTCCTAAAGATCTCGGCATGCCAAGCACATCGCAAACCATCCATACTGGCAGCTTCTTGGCAATAAAAGAGACCAAGTCAAATGATGGTGGCATATCTGCCAGGATTTCATCACAAATCTCAGAAGACTTTGTCGAAAGAAAAGCCTTAGAAGGCCAGTTTTTAGCGAGAACGGAGCGAATAACGCTGTGTATTGGTGGGTTTTGCTGTATTGGCATTCCCGCCACTGCTTGCTGAATCGAGCGGAAGTCTATGTTTCTGTCCGTGGCATATTGAGTCATTTTATAAACCCATTCCGCCCTGGCTCCAGTCTGATAATTTTTATCAAAAAGCACATGCTTAACGCCATCATAGTTCATCACTACAAAGTCTCCGGTAGGTGATTCGAATACAGGCGTATGTGCCAATATATTGGAATATACTGGATAGGGGTTAGTAATAAACCCTGGTTTCGATGGTTGCCAAAGTTTAGTTACGTCCATTTATCAATTCGTAAACATGCTCAGTAAAGGAAGAAACAGTGGGGTTGTTGTAGAGACTCAAAGGGTCAATGTCAATTTTATAGTGCTCCTCAACATCTCCGAGTAAGAAAATTGAATTCACCGAATCCAGCCCCAGATCATTAAATGCCACAGCATCATCAATCGTGGTGACTTCTTTGCCAATTTCCTTCGCAATAAGTCTTTTGATGAAGTCAGCTATTTCAGATTGGCTTGTCATACTAGGAAGTCATGAATAGGTGTAAAGTCTATGGTGGGAAATATAATTTTGGAATTATTGGGCGTTTCGTGACGCAGTCGTCATGGAATATTTGAATTTATAAGTATTTATGGAGATTCAATAACAGTCAAACTAAAAACCTGTTAATTTACCCCTCAGGTATAGAAATATTTGCAAAACTTACTTTTCGCAAAGGAGACAATTGAAATTTATGTTGTTGATGTTACATGTATTGAATGCTTTTTAATAGTATCTTCTACGGGGTCTTTCTGGTTCTGTTACTTGTGCTATATTACTTTACTCCAAAATCCTGGAGGTGGATACTGCTTTTAGCTTCAAGCGTATACTTTTACACGACCTGGAATCCATTCTTTCTAATTGTAGTAGGAGTATCAATCCTGATAGATTACATCTGCGGGCTTGCGATTTACAGCTCAAAGCTACAATGGCAGAGAAAGGCCTTATTTTGGTCGAGCATAGTTTCCAATATTGGCCTCCTTTTCTTTTTCAAATACCACAATTTCTTTGCTGAGAATATAAATACCGTGTTCAGTGCATTGAACATGGCAATTTCTATTCCCAAAAATTCGCTTCCGTTTCCAATAGGTATCAGCTTTTATACCTTTCAGACCTTAAGCCACACAATTGATGTCTACAAAGGCTTCAGAAAGCCGGAGCGAAATTTAGGAGTGTTTTCTCTCTACGTATTGTTTTTCCCACAGATTTTAGCGGGCCCAATCGAAAGATCGAAGAATCTTTTGCCACAGTTGAATAACCTAAGTCTTCTAAGTTCTGAGAACGCCACCGCTGGCGCACGGCTCATCCTTTGGGGGCTATTCAAAAAAATGGTAGTTGGAGACCGGATTGGGGAGCTGGTGGATTTGGTTTATGGGAGTCCTGAGACGTACAAGGGATTGCCGCTCATAATTGGCTCATGTCTTTTTTCTGTTCAGATTTTTTGCGACTTCTCGGGATATAGCGACATAGCAATTGGCTCGGCACGGCTTTTTGGTGTGAAGCTCTCGAAGAATTTTGACAATAGAATATATTTTGCCAATTCGAAAGCAAATTTTTGGAAAGGGTGGCATATTACACTTAGTGATTGGTTCAGAGATTATCTCTTCTTTGCTGTACTAGGGAAAGGAAGAACACAAACTCGTTTTTATTTAAGTCTTCTGTTTGTATTTTTTATAACTGGTTTGTGGCACGGAGCAAATTGGGGCTTCGTGATTTGGGGTTTGGTGAATGGTGTTTGGGTGTTGATTGAAAGGTTGACGCTTAAATGGAGGTTTCGTCAGTTTGAAAAAACTGGTCTTCTACGGTTTCCCAAGGTGTTTAATCTTATATGCATCACCTTCATTTTCTTGTCAAACGCTGTTACTGCTATGTGGTTTAAAGCAGAATCATGGAGTAAGGGCCTGGATATTTTACGGTTCAGCTTCGATTGGAGAGAACATAGCCAACTAGTCTTTCCAAGAAGTGTCATCCAAGACATACTTTTGTGTGGTATAGTTTTTTTCCTTATGGATTTGATCAACAGACAGATGAAGGCAGAGGCTTTCAGCGAATGGGTTGGTAAACATAAGTTATTTGTTCGTTGGGTAGTTTACGTGATATTGATTGAAGCAATTCTGAATTTTGGTATTTCAGGAGTTGATTTTTATTATTTCCAGTTCTAGCATGAGAAAGTTAACTATTAAGGCTATCATTTTGATTTTACTTTTGGTCATTATTCGCCAAAGCTTCGACGCTATTTTGCCGGTTGCTGATATGCAAACAGAAGCAACCAAAAAGCTACAGGCAATTAGTATAGATTCGGATTGCAATATGGTTTTCGTTGGATCTAGTCGCTTCCTGAGAGGAATTATACCCTCTGTTATAGATTCGATATTGTTGGAGTATCAAACCAAAAGTATCAACCTTGGGTTGAAGAGCTTTACATTTCCATATATTCGAGACTTTCTGGTGGAAACCCGATTTGAAAAACATGTTGAATATATTGTGATTGAACTGAATGGGCCAAGGCTCGATTTCGAGAACAAATGGCCGTGGGTCGAGTTTGTCCTCGATGAGGTCGACGAGAAGCCAACTCGGGAAATTAGGTTAATTTTGGCGGAGGCGGTGGAAAAGCTACCGGAAATGTTAAACGTAAGAGCAAATTTGTTGGCGCTTTTCGCCATAGGAAGCCTGCCGCCTGATTTCGGACAAGATGGCTACATGCCTTACAGTGAACACCAGGGAAATGATATGGAGCAATCACTATTGAGTACCTCGCAGTTAACTACAGAACTATATTTATTACATGAGCTTCCAAGTCACATCCACAGCTATGATTTGGAGCGGCTTATTGCCTACTTTGAAGCAAGAGAAATAAGATTGATTTTCCTTCTTCCACCTCTTGTGAAAAATGAATTGGAAGCTTCCTTTGTTTCTGGGGCGTTTTACAGTCTTGGTGAGCAGTCCCGATTGAATCTTTATTCTGATCGCTACGCTAAATTATTGATGGATAGTACCAAACGTTTGAATTATTACCACTTCAACAACGACGGGGCAATTATTTATTCCGAAATCCTGGGGGAAAAACTGAATGAGCACCTCTCTAAATGGCCGGATCATAAAAAGCGGGACAATTAGCCAATACCCGTCAAGGTTAAAATTGACACAGCTTGGCTGCTTGGTTTCTTCTCTTCCAACCATCCTATAAAAACCTTCTTGAGATTCCAACTATTTAAAATAACTTATACCTGATTTTGTGCGGCAGGTAAGGAGGGTGTAAATTAAACCAAACTTAATGTACTCAATTTTTTATGAGAGCCTACCTACTACTATTCCTTTGTTTTCTTTTTGTCTCGTCCTGTCAGGAAAATAAAAAAGAAGAGCCCTACGATCCCGACTCCTTCATTGACCCAGAGCTTTTTAAAGACCACATTCGGGTGACTGATTTCCAAACCGCTGAGGAAGAAATGAAAGGCTTTCACCTGCCTCCTGGGTTTGAAATCAATCTCTATGCTTCTGAACCCGATATCACCAAGCCCATCAACATGGAGTTTGACGACCGTGGCAGGCTGTGGGTGACCCACTCCATAGAGTATCCCAATGAGGCTTCTACTGGCTCGGGTCAGGACAAAATAACGATTCTCGAAGATACCAATGGCGATGGGAAGGCAGATAAATTCACTGATTTTGCGAGCGACCTCAATATCCCCATTGGTATTATGCCGGTAAAAGGTGGGGCTATTGCCTATAGCATTCCCAATATCTACTATTTCGAAGACAAAGACGGAGATGACAAGTATGACGAAAAGAGAGTACTTGTTGGACCGTTTGATCATGTGGATACTCATGGCATGATCAACAATTTCTTTCGGGCACCTGACGGCTGGATCCACTCCTCCCATGGTTTTCGAAATGCCTCTAAAGTATCTGGCGCTGACAACGATTCAATAAGCATGACCTCCGGCAATACCTTCCGCTTTCGTATCGATGGCAGCCGGGTAGAGCAAACTACTTTCGGCCGGGTCAACCCTTTTGGGTTTGCTGTGGATGATCTTGGCTACGTCTACTCTGCCGACTGCCACACCATGCCCATTTACCAGATCATCAGTCAGGGTGATTATCCACACTTTGGCAAAAAGCCGCCCGGCCTCGGTTTTGGACCACAGATGATGAACTACCAGATTGGTTCCACTGCCCTTTCCGGACTGGACTACTACAACGGAGAGGCTTTCCCTGAGGAATACAGAAACAGCTTCTACTCCGGCGATGTGGTAGCCTGCCGGGTGAGTCGTAATACGATTACCTACAGCGGATCGACGCCAGTAGCGACGCTTCAAAAAGACTTTTTGGTGAGCGAAGATCCGTGGTTTCGTCCCGTGGACGTAAAAATTGGGCCGGATGGTGCCCTTTATATCGCAGATTTTTATAACCGTATCATTGGTCACTATGAGGTGCCATTAGATCACCCTGGCCGGGACAGGAAAAGTGGTCGCATCTGGAGAATTACTTACAAAGGGGAGACAACCGATCAGGTGGATTGGTCAAAAGCAAGCCTTGACGAGCTGATCAAAGGTCTTAGCCAGAGTACTTTTTCGCAGCGGATGATGGCGTCGAACCGACTGGTAGACTACAAGGCTGATGAGGCGGCGCAGCCGCTAAAAGCACTTTTGTCGGATGGTAAAGCTTCTTCCAAGCAGAAAGTCCATGCCATGTGGGCGCTAAAGAGGCTTGAAGCGCTGTCGGACACAGAGTTAAAAAGTGCTGCTACAGGAAGCGATCAGGAGGTCAGAGTGCATGCCTACCGTATACTGACAGAATATGAATCGTTGAATGACGAAATGAGAAGCCTGGCATTGGATGGGTTAAAACATAGCGATCCTCATACGCAGAGAGCTGCGGCAGATGTATTCGTGAGACATCATCATGCCGCCAGCATCAAACCGCTTGTAACGGCCGCTTTAGCAGTACCCTCGACCGACACGCACCTTCATTACACTTTAATGATTGGCCTGCGTGATCATTTCAAAAATCCAGAGATTCTCACTTCTACAGTGCCACAGACATGGAACGAAGCAGAAACAAAAGTCCTGATGGACGCCATGACCGACGTGCCTTCTGCCATCGCCTCGGGTTTTATCTACGACAACATAAAGAAGTACGATGCTCCACACGACCGCATGGTGGTGTATCTGCAGCACGTAGGGCGTTTCATTCCGGAAGCACAGCTTACTTCGGCGATTGATTTTATTAAAGAGAAATTCAAAGGCGATGCGGCCGGGCAATATACGTTGTACAACACGATCCAAACTGGTATCGGTCAGAGAGGCGGCACTGCTAATGCCAAACAGATGACCGACTGGGCGACAAGCTTTGCCGGTGACTTCCTGAAGAATCTGGAGACAAAACCTCAATTGGTGGCTGACCAACCGTCTGCCCATGCTGATGAGGAGTATGAGTACTTTGAAGAGATTTCTCAGCGCCAGGTGTTTGCTGCTAACATCGCTAGTCAAAATAAACTGACGAGCTATGAACAAGGGCTTCAAGATCTGTTGAATGCGTCATGGGCAAAAAGTAGGCCCAGGGCGGCTGCGGCCAAAGCATTACTGGACATCAATGGCAAAGGAAATATTGATATGGTAGAAGCCAAATTAATTAGCGCTGAGGAAGAGCCTGCTTTCCGGGAAGAGCTGGCCAGAACAATAGGTACTTCATCTTATGCCGGTGTAAGGCCGTTGCTGAATAAATCGCTGAAAGATGCACCCAGCGGATTGCAGGTGGCTATCGTATCGGTGTTTGTGAACTCAGCCGAAGGAAGAGCCAGCTTGCTGAAAGCAGCGAAGGATGGCTTCATCCCGCCCCGGATACTCATCGACAGAAGAGTGAACGAACAACTACTGCCAAAGCTGACTGCTACGCAGAGAAAAGAATACGATACATTAACTGCTGGTTTGGAGTCTGTGCTGGAGGAAAGACAAAAATTGATCGATGCGAGGTTGGCCAGGTTTGATCCTAAGCCTGATGTGGAGCTGGGTAAGGCGGTATTCATGAACAACTGTAACGTCTGCCATCAAATCAACAACGATGGAGGCGTGATTGGGCCGCAACTCGATGGCATTGGCAACTGGGGCAGGAGAGCATTGGCAGAAAAGATTCTGGATCCGAACAGGAACATTTCGCAGGCATTCAAAACGTACACAGTTACCTTGAATGACGGCAAAGTGTTGAGCGGCTTGTTCAGGCGGAACGAAGGCGAGCTGGAGGTGTATGCTAACGCAGCCGGCCAAGAGTTTACGGTAAGCAAAACCGATATCAAGGAGAAAAAGGCATCGCAATACACACTGATGCCCGACGCCTTCGGTGAGTCCATCAGCGAAACAGACTTTGATGCGCTGCTTGGTTATTTGCTTACCCAGAAGTAAGGCAATTGTGTTTAGGTCTGTCAGGGGACAGACCTCGGTTAGCAGCAAATGAGACTCGATTGTATAATTAATCTTAAGGATGAATCGAGCCCTTCCAGGAGGGTAGGTGAAGAATTGGTGGGCCGATGCGCATAAAGGCCAGTGCGTTTAATTCTTCAAAGACTTTTGCCTACTTTTTGTCTTTTAAAAAGTAGGAGCCCACCCGGCTTGAGGGTGATCATTCTTATAGAACGAAACTATTGATGATATGAAGCCATTTAAAAGAGTTACGATCCCTTTCTTCGTTTTATTAGTATCGGTGCAGTCCCATGCCCAGCCCATGAAGGACCACATCGTGGCCGACGATATCCCCTTCAAAAAAACCGTCCTCTTCGATAAATTCGTCTCTGAAGGAGTGGCCGTAGGCGATGTCAACAACGACGGCCTGACCGACATCATGGCCGGCCCCTTCTGGTTCGAAGCTCCCAACTGGATCCGGCACGAAATCTACGAACCAAAACTCTACGTTGCCGAAAAGGAATGGAGCAACTCCATGCTTAACTTCTCGCTGGACGTGAACCAGGATGGCTGGATCGACTTTATCCGGGTCGATTTTCCGGGCAAGGCTGTTTACTGGCATGAGAACCCCCAGGGAAAGGAAGGCTACTGGAAGGAGTACATGATCCATGAAACCGTGGGCAACGAATCTCCCGGATTTTATGATATGGATGGTGACGGTCGAAAGGACATCTTGTGCGGAGATGTAACCAACAAGCAAATGATCTGGCTGAAGTCGCCCGGTAAAAAAGGGGATACCAACTGGACAAAATACACCATTAGTTTGCCGGGCACACCTGGCTCTGAAAACTTCTCCCATGGCCTCGGCCATGCCGACGTGAACGGTGACGGACGGAAGGATGTGGTGATCAGAGAAGGTTGGTGGGAAGCGCCGAGCGATGTTACTCAGGCGGCCTGGTTCTGGCATCCATCCAACCTTGGCGAGCCATGCTCCCACATGTATACTGTGGATTTTACGCAAGATGGAAACCTGGATGTTTTCTCTGCCTCTGCCCACGAGAGAGGCATCTGGTGGTATGAAAACGAAGGAGACGGTAGTAATCAGAAGTTCACCCGACACCTCATCACCGACGAAATGTCAGAAACTCATGCCGTAGCTTTCTCTGACATCAACGGCGATGGCAAAAAGGACTTTGTCACCGGCAAGCGCTACTATGCCCACATGCGCCAGGGCACTGGGGCTTTGGAGCCAGCTTACCTCTACTGGTTTGAATACGTGCCAGGCAAAGAGCCCAAATGGATCGCTCACGAAATCGATGACGACTCAGGCGTAGGCCTCAACGTAGTAGCTGAAGACATCAACAAAGACGGTCTGACTGATGTGGTGATTGCCAACAAGAAAGGGATTTTTGTGTTTGAGCAGGGGAAGTAAATTAAAGAAGTAGCAGCTGTTTATTCCTTTAATTACAAAGGCTTCGGTCGACATATACCTTTTTACCGCTTGAGCTGTAGTAGTAACACCCTCCTCGGGGCCCTCTGTGGTAGCTTTTGGAAGTCTTAGGTGTGTAAGAGCTACTTTTTGCTGGTGATGTTACAGGGCCCGTATCAATGTTCGGCTGATTTGTTGAATGAATAGGTTCGGCCTTCTGGGGGGAGGTTGGTTGTTTATTTGTTCCGTCAACGACACTTTTACCTTCAATAAGATTTATGAACTGATTAACCAGTTCTTGATCTTCAACATCGCTGGGCCAGATGAAACCAATTTGATCGCTTGCAAAGATTTTTAATTTTTTGCCATCATAGTCTAACAATTCTATGGTTATTCCATTATCTAGGTCAATCCTGGTTTTTTGGGATGACCCTATCATCATATATGGAGACCCAAAAGCTTTGGTCGTACTTATGAACTTTGAACCGAGAGCTTGACTCTCTTTATATTCCAAATAGAGAATCTTTTTTTGTAACAATTCTATTTTCTTATTGAGGTTCTCAAGCGAGTCAGTTAGCTCAGATCTCTTCACAATCAATAATTGAAGTTCTTGATTGGTTTGTTCAAGGGATTGGCTTGAAAGCCTAAATGCTGAGAAAGTGATTATAAATAGAGCGACAAAATTTTTCATCTCTTGAAGTGTCAGATTTTAGCTAGTAGCAACTCTTGTTGGCTTTCTGCACCTACCCAAATAAATGTAGTGAATTAAATCGATCTACACTCGCCTTGGATAGCTTGCTGACTCGATTCTGTCCCTGACAGACCTTTTTTACAGCCTCCTCAAAGTCAACCCGCCCCTTGGCCTGTCCCCCGACAGGCCTTTTCTCAACACGTCCGACTTTTAAGTTAAAGCCTCTTCACCCTAATATTCTTATAATACACCCTTTGTCCATGATGCTGAAACATAATATGGCCTTCTTTGTCTGAGCCATAACCCGGGTTGTTGGAGAATTTGCTTTCTGCCAGCAATTTTGTCATTTCAGGGCTTCCGATTTCAAACTCCAACACCTTGGCACCGTTCAGCCAATGTTCTACGTGGCCATTGTTGTGGATAAGTCTTGCCTGGTTGAAGTCACCGATGGTCTTAAGTTTTTTATTGGTAGGAATAATAAGGTCGTAAAGCGATCCGGCAGACCTAACTGCTGCGGTATCGTTGAAATAAATGTCGTCCAATACCTGAATTTCAAAGTTGTCCAGCCAGTTGGGGCTATTGCCATTCCCAGCTTCCATGGTTAGGTTTTCCTGCATATGAAAAAACACGCCTGAGTTGGCTGCGGTGTCCACCGCCCATTCGTATTCAAGCTCAAAGTTTTTGTATCGGCCTTTGGTCAGCAAGTCCCTGTTGGCAGTATCCGGGTTGGTGACCAACATGCCCTTTTCAACCAGCCATACTCCTTCAGGAAATACATCTATTCCATATCCTCTCAATGAGTCAGTGGATGTTCCATCGAACAGAACCACCCATTCATTTTCTGAGACTTCGTTTTGTTCTGCTTTTTTAGTTTCAGTACACGCTGCCATTAGAGCAGCAGGCAATAGAAAAAGAAGCAATTTCTTCATGGTAGTTTTAGATCAAGGACAAGCTTTCTTAAAGATAACTACTTTTTCGAGTATAGCCCATCTTGGCCTGTCCCCTGAAAGGCCTACGTCTTACAATCTCCTCAGCGTCAATCCCCCATCAGCCATAATCACCTGGCCAGTAGAGTAAGGGATGCCGCCTGTAGCCAGTGAGGCTACAATGCGACCAATGTCTTCCGGTTGTCCTAATCTTTTCTCCACGGTTAGTCCGTTAGCTATCAAGTCTTCGTACTTGCCTTTCACTTTGCTGATCATGTCAGTTTCGATCACGCCAGGCCTTACCTCGTACACCGGAATACCAGCCTCGCCCAGGCGGATTGCCAGCAGTTTGGTCATCATGCCCAGCCCAGCTTTGGCCATGCAGTATTCTCCCCGATTGATGGAAGCTACTTCGGCTGAAATGGAGGAGATGGTAATAATGCTTCCTTCGAAGGCGGTCGATGCGGCTTTTTCTTTCAGCATTTGATTGGCCACCAGCTGGGAAAGGAAAAAGGTGCCTTTGAGGTTGATGTCGAGCATGTAATCATAGTCGTCCTCATCAATCTCCAGCACATCTTTGCGAACCCTGGGTGCCACTCCCGCATTGTTCACCAGCAAATTGAGCCTTTGAAAATGAGCCAGGGTCTGAAATACCATTTTTTCCCGGTCTTCTTTCACACCCAGGTTGCCTTGCACGTAGGCAACTTTTGCTCCCAGCTTTTCCAGCTCATTAATCATTTCTTTGATGTCCTCTGTCGGCCGCATGCCGTTCAGGGCCAGGTCATATCCCTCCGTTGCGAGCGACTTCGCAATACCGAAGCCAATGCCTCTTGTTCCTCCGGTGATCAGCGCTACTTTTTTATCCGACATATCAGAGCTCTTTCTTGATTTCTTTGATCAGCTTGGCTTCTTCCATTTGCTTATAGTAAGGGTCAAGCGGGAAGCATCCTGAGATCATGCCATTGCGTGGGCCCGTGGTGCAGTCGGAGAACGTTCGGCATATCTTTGCTCTTTTCATTCCCTCACCTGAAAGCACATCCGCAGGCATTTCAGGGTAGGAGATCACCATCCGTCCAATGCCCACAAAATCGACATCTCCATTTTTCAGTACAGCTTGCCCCACGTTGGGCAGCCATTCCTGCAGGTAGGAATACCCTGACCCAACAATGGCGAGATTGGGAAAATCCTTTTTGAGTGCAGCTACCACCTCAATGTGACGGGCAACGCCTACTAGCGGGTCTTCTGGTGGCAGGTAGCCGTCGGAAGGAGGGAAAAGAGCAGGCCTGGTTACGTGGGGATTGTAGTACGGGCTCCCAGCAGTAATGCAAAGCAGCTCGATGTCGAGCTCCTCCAGCAAATGCAGAAACTTTTTTGTTTCTGTCAGGTCGTAGCTAAGTCCCGATTTCTCACCGCCAAAGGCATAGTCATAGTTGCCTGTTACTTCGTAAGGCTCGCCCACTTTGTCTTCGGCCTGTGTAAACGGTAACAAATCAATGGCGCTTAATCTCACGCCAATTTCTAACCCGGGCGCTTCATTTCGAATGCCTTCTACAATCGAGGTGAGAAAGCGGGTTCTGTTTTCGAAGGAACCGCCGTACTTGCCTCCCCTGCCAATGGCGCTTAGAAACTCATGACCTAAATAGCCATGACAATGTTTGATGTCTACAAAATGGAACCCCGCCTTTTGCGCCAGCACGGCTGCCCTGATAAAATCTTCAATGAGGCTGTCAATGTCCTCGTCGCTCATTACCGGATAATCGTCGCCCAGTCCGAATTTCTTGTTCAGGACAGGGTGGGCGTAGAGTATCTTTGGCTGTAGCTTTTTTTTATCGAAAGGTTTGCAAAACCTGCCTGAGTGGGTCAGCTGCAGACCGATAACCAGATCGTCGGCGCTGCCAAACTGCTCCTGATGATCTTTGATTAACGACTCGTAAAGGCTAACAAACTCTGGAAAGGTATCATCGTTGATCATCAGCTGATTGGGGTTGGCCCTGCCTTCCGGATGCACAGCCACCGCCTCACAGCCCCATAGCAGTTTAGCACCACTGATGGCGAAATGATGCCAGCGTCTTTTGGTGTGCTCCGAAGGTCTTCCGTCTGTGGTGCCATCCCAGCCTTCCATGGGCAGGATGCAAAAGCGGTTGCCGATGGTTCTGCCCGAATTCAGCGAATAGGGTTGGCCGTATGGAGAATTAGTGGTGGCCAATTCAGCATCAAATGGAATGTCTGCTCCAATTTCTCCCAGGTAGCTGGCAAGGTCGTCGGCAGTTTTGAGCTGCGCTATACGTTTGTAGGTTGGTCTGTGTTTTGTAGACATCTAAATTCATTTAATCAAATACAATCTAAGGCGCTGTTTTGGGTCTTCAACCAGTCCCGTAAGGGACATTACTTCGGTAGAATAGGGCGTCCGAAATTTTCATAATCCCGTAGGGATGAAACATTATTCAAGATCTTTAAAAAGATATCTTTCATCATAGTCGATTTCGAATTTATTAAGGAACTCTTTGTATTCATCGAGAAATGTAATTTTCTGATGATGGATTTCCTGATTTTCGATATAGTCAATCACATTCGACACCTGAGATTTGCTATAAGAGAAGGCTCCGTAACCTTCCTGCCACTCAAACTTTACTCTGGAAAACTTATTGGTGTTCACCCATTTTGACGAAGAGCCTTTAATATCCTGCATGAGGTCGGATAGAGATTGTGTGGGTCTCATTCCGAAGAATACATGGATGTGATCAGGCATTCCATTGATGGATAACATTTTGTGCTTATGAGTCTGAACAATTCCTGTTATGTATTTGTATAGATCATTTTTCCATTCTTTTCAGACCGATTCTGTTCTTCACTGCAAAAACTGCTTGAATATGAATTTGGGTGTATGTATTTGCCATGAATTTAATGTTGCGTCCCTAAGGGACTTCCGAACATTGATTTATTATTAACTTCTACCGATTTTTGGCTCCTAACGGAGCTCAAGTGCATTTCTGCTTAGTTAAATACATAGTCAAAAACTTGATGGACCGTATTCGGCGACCTCTATACCCTCGTTGTGTACAAGTTAGCAGCTAAGCCGTCTTTTAAAGTCATACAAATCATTTTCAGTCCCGTTAGGGACTTTACTTCGGTTGACAAGGGCATCCGAAATTTTGATAATCCCGTAGGGATGAAACATCAATCTATTAATCCATTAAAAAACGTATAATACTCTTCACCTTTCAGCTGTTTGGTCAGGTACAGGGCCAATTCCCTGGCATGATAATCCCCCCACATGCTCGACTCGCCACAGGGTACCTTTTGTCCCGCAGGCACGTGGTCCCAATTATTGGGACGGTGGTAAACAGAATGTAGAGTCAACCCCTGATGTGTTGGGTCAGTCGAAAGATAAGGCTCACTGAAAAGCGCCTTTGCGGCCGTTAGCCCCGCTTGCGTATATTTTGGTTCGTTCAGGTACTTGCCAAGCCTCAGAAGCCCTTGTGCGCCAATGGCCGCTGCAGAGCTGTCCACCGGTTCGTAAGCATTGAAAGGATCTGAATCTTTTGCCAGGAAGTCACCCATGTGTACCAGGCCAGGTGCTCCGGTATCCCAGTAGGGAATACCGTCGACGCAAGAATTTTCAATATAGAAATCGCAGGTAGCTTTGGCTGCCTTTAGCATCAATGCCATCAACTCCTTTTTGGAGATAATGCCTTCCAATGCCGACTCGGGTACCTTTTCGAAGAACTCAAGCTCTTCCGGAAAGCCGCACATGGCCCAGGCCAACCCCCTTGTCCAGGTGCTCATGCCGGTGTAGCCTTGCTGTGTGCTCACGCTGCGGAAATTGCCATCGTTAGTATTAAAAATGCTTTCATGGGCCGTGCGGCCCCAAAGGTCATACAGGTCACGGCCTTCGCCATAAAACACCGAATAGTTGGCAGTGGAGATCAGGTGCTGTACAGTCCTCTTAAGCAAGCTGATTTTTTCGTCGTTTTCCGCCATCAGCGAATGACCCAGTGCGTGGCTCATCATCAGTATCCGGCAAGAACGAACCGTATCCACAAACAAAGAATGTGGGCCGTTGAAAGAATAGATGAACCCCCCATTCTTGGTGGTTGTCCAGCGCATGGCCTGCACGGCACCGCTTACTTTGATGGCCAGCTCATAGAAATTCTTTTCCCACTCGTTGTGTTCGGTTTTCCCTTCGTGCATCAGCCTGAGCAGGTTGCCGTAGGTGCTGATGTTGTTGAAACCATGGTCGTGTACACCCTTGTGGGTCAGGTGTGGTGCCATTTTTCCCACTGTATTTTTTCTGCCTATTTCCAGAAACTGCTTTTCGCCAGTAGCATCAAACTGTAGAAGCGCCGATCCAAACTGGAAGCCCTGCGTCCATTCCGTCCAGCCACGGGTGGTGTATTTGCCTTCTACTGTAAAAACTGGTGTGCCGGCCTGCCCATCATACTGTTTTTCAATCGCCAGGATTTTCTGACCTGACAAGTCCCAAAAGTGGCTCAGGCTTTTTTCCAAGTGTTCAACCTTCAGTTGGTTGTCTATTTTCATTTCGTTCGTATAAGTTTAAATCACAAGAGGGAATGTACCCTCTCTCAAGGTCAGTAAGGTTCCAAAATTAAACCGTGCGGCTTTCCTGCTGTGACCTGCCTACTTTTTGTGCGTAGCCATTATCAAGACGCTGATTCCCCCATGCACCATGTACAACACGATGTCAAAATTTAAACCGGCGATTTGTGCCGGTATTACCGATAGAATATTGAGAATGATGCCTATCAGCGCAAGCCCGCAGGTGACCATCAGTACTTTGGGTGGATTTTCGAGGATGACCGCCGCCAATACTAGTGGAGCCATTACCGAGGTGCCGGTAAAGCTCAGGCGAGCCAACAGCACCAGCTGATCACTCATATAGATGGAGAAAACCAAGACCACGAGAGAAAAGACCAGCAGCGAAATCTTAGTATAACGCATCACCATTTTGTCTTCTCCGGAAAGCAATGACCGGAGCTCCGAGCCGAGTGCAAATATCTGTGCGTTGGTGGTAGACAAGCAGGCTGCAAATAAGCCGACTACTGCCAAAGCCGCCACCGGGTTGGCCTGGTCAAACAGCAGGGCCGACGAGAGAAACTCTGAAGTAGAAACGTCAGGGTATTTCAGTGCGCCATATAAGCCAATGAACGCCGTGGGAAGAATCACCAAAATAGCAAACAACCCGACGGCATATGTCATTTTGTGTACCGACTTCAGGTCTTTCATCACGATGAGTCTGGTAGTGAGCTGAGGTTGTGTCACTGGTATCATCACAATGGCTATTGCAGAGCCAATGAGAAACTGAGTGCTGAACAAACCCTTTGGGCCGGGTAGGGTAAGCAGGTTAGGGTTCTGCGTGCCTACATTCGCCATCATTTGGCCAAGTCCTCCCGACATTTCCAAACAGGCTAATCCAATGATCCAAATCACAACCAAAAGCAAAATGCCTTGAATGGCATCGCTGTAGACGATGGCTTTGAGGCCACCAATTTCTGCGTAAATCAGCATAATCACCACTGTACCTGCCGACCAGCCCCAGGAGGGAATGGCATCGGGAAAGGCGGCATTGAGAAAGATAGAAATGCCCCTGATCTGTATGGCAACATAGGGAATAAGGAACAGAAAGGCGGTTAGGAAAAACAGATAGCCAGCCCACGGTGAATGGTAGCACTTAACCAGAAGGCCGGCAATGCCCTTGAAACCCTTGGCTTTGGCCAGCTTACGAAGTTTGTATCCAAACCAGATGATAAAGAATACCATGAGCGCATCCGAAAAGGCCAGAAAGATCCAGGCACCAACCCCGTGGTTGCGAAAGAAGTCGGGCATGCCCATGAATGTGAAGGCACTGAACAATGCAGCAGCAAAGGTCATGAAGCCGAGGAAGGCGCCTATGGCAGAACCGGCCAGCATGAATTCGTCGGAAGTTCGGTTCTTTTGATAGGATTTAACAGAGGCCAACACCAGCAGGCCAATGAAAATGATGAAGAAAATAATCAGCCAGGTGGTCATGTCAGTCTTCTTTATGTGGGAAAACCCGGGTTCCTATAAAAGTAAGTGCCACCAGCAGCGCAGTAATGAGGATGCTACTCCAGAATACGTAAGGAAGGGAAAGAAAAAACGGCTCGGCATTGCCGGGTTTGAAGACTACGCCAAAGCTCAGAAGAACAAGCAAAATGGCTGTAGCGACAATGACTCGCCAGGGGGTAAATGATTTCATTATATAATAAGTAGGTTTTAAAGCGGATTGAAGATTGGCAAATAAAGGGGCTTTTGCAATTTGTACCGGGACAAAATTAAATTGATATTTCTTTTACAATTCATATAGAAATGTTTTTATTTGTTTTACAATTTATATACTAATGGGTAAATCATACATAGGAGAATTTGAAGAGCTGGTACTCACCATCGTAGCCATTTTACAGG
Source organism: Imperialibacter roseus (assembly GCF_032999765.1). Classification (GTDB taxonomy): domain Bacteria; phylum Bacteroidota; class Bacteroidia; order Cytophagales; family Cyclobacteriaceae; genus Imperialibacter; species Imperialibacter roseus. Next base: position 99,018 of record NZ_CP136051.1, read on the forward strand.
ATGACGCCTATGGGAATGCCATAGTTAACGAAATAAAAAGCAAGGCAGGCAGAGAAGTAAACCTCAGCGCAGTGCATGTGACGCTCTACCGACTGGAGGACAAGGGCTATGTGAAATCGGACATGGGCGGTGCCACCAATGAAAGAGGAGGCCGACGCAAAAGGATATTCACCATCACCAATGCGGGGCTGGCTATTCTCAAAGACATGAAGGAATCGAGAATGGACCTTTGGAAACTTATCCCCCAATTGAACTTTGGTTGAGTGAATTATGCCCAACGAAAAAGTCAATAGATGGCTCCGCTTCCTCCGCTTGTTTTGCCCGCCTTCTCTCTACGAAGGTATAGAGGGCGACTTGCTGGAGCAGTTTGCGGCGGATGTTGAAGCCTTTGGTAGGCGAAAAGCTCGCCGGAAGCTTACATGGAACGTCCTTCGGTTTCTCAGGCCGGGCATTATACTCAAAAACTCATTTACAATACGACTAATCAACACAGGTATGCTACGAAATCACTTTATCATTGCTTATCGCTTTCTGAAAAGAAACCCGGGGCACACAGCGATCAACGTTTTTGGGCTGGTCATCGGCATAGCCTCTGCTTTGCTGATACTGTCTATCATCAAGTTTGAAATTTCGTACGACTCTTTTCATTCTGGAGCCGACCGGATTTACCGACTGGTGCGAGTAAGCCAGGTGGAAGGCCAGGACGAGTTTCGTACGGGCGTTTCCGACCCTGTGCCTGTCGCATTGGAAAATGAAATCCCAGGGCTTGACCATATCACCTCTATGCTTTACTGGAGCTGGGGCAGTGTACAAATAGATGTGGTTGGGCCTGACGGCTCGTCTGTCAGAAAATTCAAAGAGAACTCCGGCTTTGTGATTGCTTCCGGATCATTCTTCGACGTATTTGACTATCGAGATACTGGGTTTAAATGGCTAAGTGGTGATAGAAATACCGCATTGGAAGAGCCTAATGCTGTAGTCCTTACCCGATCCGCTGCTGCAAAATATTTTCCTGGTCAGGAGGCTGTTGGCCAAACACTGCGAATCAATGGCGGTGACAACAAGGTGACTGGCGTGATCACGGATCTTCCTGCTAATACTGAATTTCCCTTCAAAGTCATTCTTTCATATGCCAGCATTCGCCGAAAAGGTGCAGAGTTTAATCCAAACGACTGGGTGTCGGTCAGCGACAGCCATCAGGTTTACGTTAAACTTCCTTCCCAATACTCTAAAAGTGAGTTTGAAGCTCAAGTAGATAAAGTGCACGCTGCTCACGTGAGTGAAGAGATAGCAGCCATGCGGAAGTACCGGCTACAGCCGATGGCCGAGGTGCACAAAGACCAGCGATTTGGGAGCTTTCAGGGCCGAATTGTCAGCGACGAAAGGCTTTGGACGCTTGGAGTGGTTGGACTGTTTCTCTTATTAGTAGCCTGCATTAACTATGTCAATCTGGCTACGGCACAATCGTCGATTCGGGCCAAAGAGGTGGGGATCAGGAAGACGCTCGGCGGTGCGAGGCAAGGCTTGATGGTGCAGTTTCTGTGCGAAGCCTTTTTGATGGCGCTTTTGTCGAGCCTCCTGGCGCTGCTTGTAGCCGAGCTCAGCGTGGCTAACATACAGGGCTTGTTAAGCGTGAAGGCTGGCGGTTTTCTCTTTCAAGACCTGACACTGATGGCGGCTCTATTAGCTATTATTCTTGTCATTACGCTGACGGCTGGGTTTTACCCGGCGCTCGTTATTTCCCGCTTTAGCCCTCTGGCGGCACTGAGGTCAAAGTTTTCAGGGGCAGGTGGAGGATTCCAATTAAGACAGATACTTACCGTTTTCCAATTTACTGTCACCCAGGTGTTCGTTATTGCCACCTTTGTTATCATCAACCAGATGGACTTTGTGAGCTCTGCTGACCTGGGCTACGACAAGGATGCTATAGTAAATATCAATTTGCCTGGCGATGAAGCCACTCAGAAACTTTTTGTAAGCAAATTAGCCGATGATCCGGCTTTCGGCTCAATTAGCCTGAGTTCGACAGTACCTGCAGGAGGAAGACGAAGTACATCACATATGGATATCCGGAGGCTTGATTGGGATCCCAGCCAAAATCTTGTTTTTGAATTTCAATGGGCTGATGAGAAATATGTTGATGTGTATGGTATCGACATTGTTGCAGGCAGAAACTTTCATGCATCTGATTCGATCAACAGGGTATTGATTAATGAAACCCTGGCAAATAAGCTGGGGTTTGCCACTCCCGAAGATGCTGTCAACCAGCAGGTGGTTGTGGGCAATGATCGGGGAACGATTGTGGGAGTGGTGAGGGACTTCTACACACAATCGCTGCGGGACGGAATGGACAAAGTGATGTTAGCCCAGTTTCCAAAGCGGTATGGGGTGGCCAGTGTAAAGCTGTCAATAAAAAGTACTGAAACGCTGGCTGCAGCGCTGGCAAAACTTGAAACTAACTGGACCAACATCTATCCAGCTTCAGTATTTGAGTATGACTTTTTTGATGAGAGCCTGGCATCCTACTATGAGGAAGAAAAAAAGTTTTCTACGCTATTTCAGCTATTCTCCATGGTCTTTTTGGCTATCGGATGTCTGGGACTTTACGGACTTATTTCCTTCGTAGTACACAAGAAGAAGAAAGAGGTTGCCGTGAGGAAAGTATTTGGTGCCAGTGTCGCAAGCATTTTGCTGCTGATCAGTCGTGATTACCTAAAGCTGCTGGGTATTGCCTTCCTGATTGCTGCCCCAACCGCCTTCTATTTTATGCAGCGTTGGCTTGAAAACTTTACCTATCACACAGAAATAAGCTGGTGGATTTTGGTTGCTCCGGGACTGATCGTGCTGGTGGTGGCCATGCTCACAGTAAGTGGACAGTCTTTGAAAGCTGCCTCAACTAATCCTGCCAGGGTGCTGAAGGATGAATGACAATCGGGAAAATATGTTGCTGCGCTTCCTGCGCTGGTTTTGCCCGCCTTCTCTTTTCGAAGGGGTAGAAGGCGATTTGCTGGAGCAGTTTGAGGCCGACACCGAGGTCTTTGGTGAACGAAGGGCAAGGTGGCTACTTCGTTGGAATGTGCTTCGGTTTTTCAGGCCGGGAATTATACTACGAAACTCATTTTCAAAAGGACTAATCAATACCATTATGCTTAGAAGTTATTTTAAAATAGCCGTGCGCAATATCATGAAGCGCAAGCTGTATGCTTCGATCAACGCTCTCGGGCTAAGCCTGGGCATCGCCTCGTGCATTCTTATCTACCTTTTCATTCAGGACGAGCGAAGTTTTGATCAGTTTCATGCCAATAAAGACCTGATCTACAGGATGCAGGGTGAAATGTACGATCAGAATGCGCCTGAGTTATACTACAAGCATTGTTATATGTCGCTCGCTTTGGCCCAAACCCTGAAGGACGAGGTGCCTGAAGTTCAGTACGCCACTCATTTTGTTCAGCGAACAGATTTCTTCAGACATGAGGAAACAATTTTCAAGAGCAAGTTTGCTTACGTGGGCAAGGACTTCTTCGATATGTTTTCGTTCGACTTGATAGAAGGTGGAACCGGCAACCTGTTCGGGAGTAAAGAAGAGCTGGTACTGACGGCCTCAGCAGTCACAAAATATTTTGGATCGAAGGACCCTATTGGGAAAGTGATGCAAATAGGCGCCAATGGTGATAAACTTTTCAAAGTGGCAGCCATCATTCAGGATCCACCAGCCAACTCTAGCCTTGACTTCGAAATGTTGCTCCCGGTGGAGAGCATGAACGGGTTTAACGAGCACAACCTGACGCACTGGTTGAATCAGGGCTTCCCAACTTTTATTCAACTATATCCAGAGGCTTCTGCGGCTGAAATGGCTCCAAAACTTCAACCGATTGTCGAGAAGTATATGAGCAGTGAGATGACTGAGTGGGGCCAGCACCTGAACGCACCGGAAGGTACCGAGATTTATAAGCTGAGTTTTGGAAAGCTGACAGACATGCACTTTCAGAAGGAGATTGGCTGGGACAAAGTAAGCGACCCACAATATTCTTACGTACTCGGCGGCATTGCGCTTCTGATCCTGGTCATAGCATGCATCAATTATATTTCGCTGGCCATGACCAGTTCGGCAAGCCGCAGGAAGGAAGTGGGGGTGAGAAAAGTAACCGGCGCACACAAGCGACAGCTTGTAGCGCAATTTACCTTCGAGTCAGTCTTTCTTACCTTTCTTGCTATGTTGTTTGGGTTGGGTCTTGTTTTCCTGTTCCTTCCGGTGTTCAACGAGCTGACCAGCAAAGCCATTTCTGTTTCTGCCGCTGACTGGTTGCCGCTAATTGGATTTAGCCTTGCTACCACACTGTTGATTGGCCTGCTCGCTGGAAGTTACCCGGCATTTTTTCTGTCAGGATTACTGCCGACAGTGGCCTTGAAGAACGGCGTGGCTTCTGGTGCCAAAACTTATTTGCTGAGGCCTCTCGTTGTGCTGCAATTTGTCTTGTCTTCATTCCTGATGATCAGTTCTGTTGTTATGTATCGCCAGATGGATTTTATCACTTCCAAAGACCTTGGCTTCAACCAGGAGCAAGTCGTGGTGATTCCAACGCATGGTAGCTGGAACGACAATGAAAGCAATAAAATTCTGGAGAGATTCCGACAAGCGGCCAGTCGGCGTCCTGAGGTATTGTCTGTTGCCGGATCCGGAAACCCGGTGGCTTTCGGAGAGGATTATATGGTATTTGGGGGGTACAAAGTTGACGGTGTGCCCCGTACCGCTTTCGGCTTCCTGGTCGACGAACATTTTGTTCCAACCATGGAGTTGCAGATTGTGCAGGGCAGGAATTTTGACGCTGCTATGATGTCTGATGCGGAAGAGAGCATTATCGTTAACGAGGCGTTAGTCAAAGAGCTTGGCTGGACAGACCCACTCAATGAAAGGATGAATTTTCATGCCTCACAGCCCAATGCTCCTGGGGCCAGGGTCATTGGAGTGGTAAAGGATTTCAATTTCCTTTCGCTGAAGGATGAAATAAAACCGATGTTTTTGTATGAGGGGCGTGATCTTAACATGGGCTATATCGTGACCAGGCTTGCCCCTGGAGACATTAAAGCCACGCTGGCCCATTTGGAAGATGACTTTGCTGAGGCCGCTCCGGGGAAGCCCTTCGAATACACTTTTCTCGACGAAAAAATCGAGCGCCAGTATGCTCAGTACAAGCGATGGATGGATATTATGCTGATTGCTACCTGTTTGGCTGTGGTGATTGCCGGGCTGGGTCTTTTTGGTCTGGCGGGCATCAATGCAGTGAACAAAACAAAAGAAATAGGCATCAGAAAGGTACTTGGTGCAAGGGTAGCACAGGTTTTTATGCTGCTCAACAGACAGTACATCGGGTTTGCGCTGATAGCCTTTATCCTTGCTGCTCCTCTATCATGGTATGCCATGAATCAGTGGCTGTCAGGCTTTGCCTACGCTATCGAAATAAACTGGCTGGTGTTTGCGATCAGCATGGCACTGGGAGTTCTGATTGCTCTAACAGCTGTAAGCTACCATGCCCTGAAAGCAAGTGCACTTAACCCGGCTGACAGCCTGCGTTATGAATAAGCCACTTCCCAAATAAGGTTCCTGTTTGTGGCCTTTTGGTTCCTTTTCGCTTTGTTATGGTTAGTGCTGAACCTGACGATAGTCGTGGGCCTGCTCAACAGATAGGCTGAAAATTAGTACCTTCACTTCGACATGATTGATGATGAAAAATGAAAATTCACCTTGTCGGAGGGTTTTTGGGTAGCGGCAAAACAACTGCCATTGGCAACGCATGTCAGCACCTCAAGCAGCAAGGTCTAAAAGTCGGCGTGATTACCAACGATCAGGGTCAATACCTGGTGGATAGTGAGTTTCTTGATGCCGAGGGTATTTCGTCGGCACAGGTAACTGGTGGCTGCTTTTGCTGTAACTACGACCAGCTCGATAAGCAGATTCAACGAATGACCGACAGTATTTCACCCGATGTCATTTTTGCCGAGTCGGTCGGTTCCTGCACCGATCTTGTTGCCACGGTGCTCAAGCCTCTGCTGAAGTTTCGTGGACAGGAGATGGAAGGAATGACTCTCTCCTGCTTCGTCGACGCCAGGATGCTAATGATGCATTCGACTAATAAAAGACTGCCCTTTAGCGCCGACACCACCTACATTTGGGAGAAGCAAATCGAGGAAGCCAGTTTAATTGTCGTTAACAAAATTGACATGGTTAACACCTCTGATCTTCCGGCTTTCAAACAGGCGCTGACTGCTAAATACCCCGATAAAAAGTTTCTTTTCCAAAACTCGCTTGACGAGGATTCAGTTCGTGATTGGCTGAGTGAGTTGAGTATTTATGAAGCCAATGAACTCATATCACTTGATCTCGACTATGCCAAATATGGCAGGGGCGAAGCGGAACTCGCCTGGTTGGATGAGCAGATTACGATCAAAACATTCGACGGGACGGCAATAAAAGTAGCGATCGATTTCATCGAAGGTCTGACTAGTGGCTTCAAACGAGAGCAACTTCCTATCGGGCACCTTAAGTTGATGATCACCTCGAATGGTACGCAGAGAAAAATTAGTTTCACCACTGTATCATCCGGCGCAGCCGAAACTAACGAACTCAAGTCTTTTTTCGGAGACTCGAATGAAGTGCAAATTACAGTGAATGCCCGGGTTCAAACCGCTCCCGAAGTCCTTAGAGGTCTGTTGGAGGTTGAGCTTGGGTTGCTGAGAACAACTGATACTGTTATTTCTGAGGAGAATATTGCTTTTTTCCAGCCGGGCTTTCCAACGCCTACTCATCGGATAACAAGCTGACAAGCTGGTCGATCAGCGGATGATCTGCAAGGTTTTGCCAATGCCTCCTTGTAGCACATCTTCCACGCCAGCCCGCTCGGCATATTTATCCCAACGACTGACGACTTCTGCAATTTCCTGAATGATGCTGTTGGCTTTCTTTACGTTCATTTGATAGGCCACAGATAGCAAATCGCTTTTGGTAATACCTGTTCTTTTGCCGTTGATGCTCAGGGCGTGCTGGCTTACCCAGTCGCTGTCGGGCCTGTAAGCGTGGCAAACATCGAAAGCCGGTGACAATGCCCATTGCCCGGCTTTGTCCATCGTGAAAGCGAAGTTTTTGGTGTGGTCGTCGCAGTTCCTCCCCATCACATTGAAAACCATTCTTCTATATAGCTGCTCAGCTTGCGGATAAGGCAGCCCCAGAAATCTCATCGTCTCGAACACTTGTTCGTAGCTGTACATCGTCACCTCATTAAAATCGAAATGCCGCATCGCACAAAAGCTTTGCACATGCACTTTGCCCTGATCAGGTATCCGGTCAAACCGTTTGGTCATAAAATGAGCTCTGCCGTTTTCTTCCAGTAGCTTACTTTCAGTCATTGTTATACCTGCATCCAGGGCCATCAGGTAGTAGGCCATTTCCACCCGGCCGTATCCACTGGATGAGCCAAATTGTGTGTCGGTCACACCGTCAAACTTGATGATCCAGTGCGTGAACCCTTTGGGAGCATTGGTTTGACCACTCTTGATTTCACCTGTTGATGAGTTATAGGTGATCAGTGCCTTTGCCCTCGCTCCACCGGCTGACGACCCAATTTTAAGGATGTCGACTAGTGCCTTTTCTTCATCGGCAGTCACATTGGCACTGAACCGTTCCCGCCCTGATAGAATATGCTCAGCCACTTCTATCAGGCTTTCTATTTCTATTTTTGTGGCCTTGTCGTCGGCTTTAGGAAAAGCTGGTTCCACCTCCAGAGCGCCCATACCCCTGGAGCCAATAAAACAGAGTGTTTCTACTGGATTGAGACTGTTGGTGGGGCGCCCTTGCCGGGTAAGCCAGGTGTTGATCAGTGCATTGCCATACTTGTCGGGCAAAATATCAGCCAGCAGTCCGGGCAACCCTTTGAATGTGCTGGTGTTGCGCAATTCGGGAAATGAAAATACCCTGCCTCTTGCTTCTTGCAGTGGCATCTGCACGGGTGCCAGGTCCCAGTTGTTTGACAGGAAACTGGGTTCGTATTCAAACACTCCGAGCTCTTTGGTTGGATCCCAGGCGATGGCACCCACTCTTTCTCCCCAGATATTGATAAACGCCGTTGTTACCATTACCAGTCGGATGAGGTGCGCTCAGGAGCTTTCCTTTTTGATGCTCGCTGCCGTTGACTTTGCTCCAGCTTTGCCAGCTGAAGTGGGCTCAACTGCCTCTCTACCTTAAATGCTTCCAGCACCTGTAGCTGATTTAATGCCCTGAGCAATTGGATAAGCGTGAGTGTGTTGGATCGTTTGCCCTGCTCAAATTCCACAAGCGTTGTGCGATTAATGCCCGCTTCTTCCGCAAGCTGGCTTTGGGTTTTGTTTTGTTCCAGCCGATGGTGCCTGACAAACTCTCCAATGGTGGACAGCAAAGCTGCGTCGCTCATTAACGAAATGTTGTTTTTATCCATCATTAAGTAGCTATTTTGACACTAATGTTGGTTATATCAATCAAATGTAATAACCTTTTACCAAATGACAATACTTTATGTTGTATTTATCCAACATAACGTCGACAAAACCTATTCAATGTTGGATATATCAGATAATAATAGAGGTGTGTGAGTATAGCTTGCTCGTGCTGGATGAGCTTGTCATCGACGACTCAATAGTCGATTTGGAGTTTTTCTAATGTCTGTACTTTGGTCAAAAGTATTTCTCTGAATTCTGGTACCGCATCATAAAGCACAGGGTTTTGATCAATGAATTTAATTAGGTCGGATATTTTAGAATCATTTCGAAGAATAATATGGTTAATATCTTCTATCTTGAATTTGAGCATATAGTGCTGCTCTATATTTTCAGTATAGGACTTTAACTCGTCATCCAGACCAGTTTCCATCATACTCATATAAGATTTCGCAGGAATAAACGGTGGAATTATGCCAGGTGGAACATATCTCCACTCTTTTTCATCATAGAACTTTACCGCATTTTTGTTCTTTTTCCCAATTCTGAAGAGCTTTCCTTCATACGGTTTAATAAAGGAAAGTATATATCTGTAGTGATTTCCAAAGGCCTCGACATTTTTGAAATGGATGTTTTCTCGGCTGTATTTCTTACTGAAGCCATTAGAAAAGGTTAGACTTCTTTCTTTTATTTCAGGTTCGTATTGCTCAAATATTTTAACCATTTCCCAGAGCTGTTCGACCCATTTAGAATTTTTATAAACATAGGCTACAGGCGTAATTCCGTGCTTTTCAGCCCACGATTTTTTCAGCCCAATACCGTAATCGCCATAAGTGCTGGTATGATTATTAATTTGGCTCAAAGGAATGTCACAAAAACAACTCATGGGAACTGCTAATAAGAAAGCCGCCTTTTTTTGATTGTAAAGCATGGCGTAGTCCTCTATGCAGTAACTTGGCCTAATCCCATTGACTAAAATTTTAAATAACGTTTTAATTTCGCCCGTAAAATGGAAGAGACTATCAGAACTAAGTTTTGACATGGTTATTTTTTTACCCTTTTGTAAATATACTTTCTTGCAGTTTATCTATTGTGAGCCAGCTTTCAAAAGAGGTTGATGAGTTGTAAATAATTCCCTTTCCAACCCCACCTCCTTTTCCTATCTTCAGCCCAAAATTTAGCTCCATGGATTTATCATATATTATCAATGAACTAGGCGAAGACAGAGAAAACTATTACCGCTCCGTGTCACCACCCATCATGATGTCGTCCAACTTTTGTTTCGACAACATTCAGGACATGCAGGAGAGCCTGGAATTTGAGCATGAAATTCCGTTTTATACCCGGGGGGTAAATCCAACCACCGCCATTCTGCAAAAGAAAATTGCTGCCCTTGAAAAAACAGAAGATGCGCTCATATTCGCCAGTGGAAGTGCTGCCATTGGAGCCGCAGTGATGGCTAACCTGAGTCAGGGCGATCATGTGGTATGTGTTGAAAAGCCGTATAGTTGGACCAATAAGCTACTCAATCAACTCCTGCCTCGCTTTGGAGTTACCGCTACGATGGTGGACGGCACCGACCCAAAGAACTACGAAAGAGCCATTCGACCATCTACGAAAATATTGTACCTCGAAAGCCCCAACTCCTGGACTTTCGAGCTACAGGACATTGAAGCTGTAGTGAAAATTGCCAGGAAACATGGGCTGCTGACCATTATCGATAATAGCTATGCTTCTCCCATCAACATGAACCCTGCTGAGATGGGTGTTGATATTGTTACCCATTCAGCTTCCAAGTACCTCAACGGCCACAGCGACCTGGTGGCGGGCGTACTTTGTGCTACGAAGGAAATGACCACGAAGATATTCAAGTCAGAGTTTATGACACTAGGAGGTATCATCTCGCCTATGAATGCCTGGCTGATGCTGCGTGGCCTTCGCACCTTGCCCATCCGCATGGAACGGGCTGAGAAATCTACAGCAACAATTGTCGACTTCCTCGCCAGTCATGAAAAAGTAGCCAAAATCTACTACCCCTTTCACCCCAGCCACCCGCAGTATGAGTTGGCCAAAAAGCAGATGAAACAAGGAACCGGCCAGTTTACGATTCAGCTAAAAACTGAAAATCCTGATGAGATCATTCGCTTTTGCGACTCATTGAAGACTTTCTACCTTGCATGTTCATGGGGTGGGCACGAATCATTGATATTTCCGGCTGTTGCCATGGTCACGTCAATGAATTACAAAAATGCTACAACACCGTTGAACATGATTCGTTTTTATGTCGGCCTGGAAGAAACTGACTATCTTATAGCTGACCTAAAGCAAGCGTTTGACAAAATTTAATGTTCTAACATTTCTGGTTGCTGGAATCAATCTTCTGATTGGTGGGACATCTTATGCCCAAAGTATTAAGGGGATTGTTATCGACGAGAAAGGTGAGCCACTTCCTTTTACCACCATTTATGTAGGAGGAACTTCCACCGGGGTTTCTACTAATCAGGATGGAGACTACGAGCTTTCTCTGGCGCCTGGCTCCTACGATATCGTTTTCCAGTATGTGGGCTACAAACGCCAGGTGCAGGAGGTCGTTGTCATTCCCGGGAAAACCTACATGTTGAATGTGCAGCTTCTTCCTGAAGCATATCAGTTGCGGGAGGTGGTGGTCAACTCAAAGGACAGAGACCCGGCATACGCTGTAATAAGGGAGGCTATCAGGAAAAGGAGATATCATTTGACCGAGGTCAACGCATTTTCATGCAGGGTTTATATCAAAGGCAATCAGCACCTCGACGACATACCCAACAGTGTGCTGGGCTACACAGTACCTCTGGACACCGGTATCGTTTATTTGTCGGAGTCTGTCTCCGATCTGTCTTACATCTATCCGGATAAGTACAGTGAGCGCATGATCTCCTCGAGGGTCAGTGGGCAAAGCAAGGCCTTCAGCTTCAATATGGCCTCCGAAATGTATGTCAACTTCTACAACAACCTGCTCGGAATGGAGGGCCTTACCGAAAGAGGTTTTGTTTCACCCATTGCCAGCAACGCTTTTTTCTTTTACGACTATAAGCTGCGTGGTGCTTTTCAGGAGGGAGAGTATTTAATTAATAAAATTGAAGTGATCCCTAAAAGGGAGAATGATCCGGTTTTTAGCGGGTTTATTTATATCGTGGAAGACAGTTGGAGCATTCATAGCATTGACCTTGTGCTACCACAGAAGAAGCAAATCGAATTTGTAGACAGCCTTCGCATCCGTCAGCAGTACGCACCTTTGGATCAGGGCATCTGGATGATGCTGTCTCAAAGATTTGACTTTAGAATTGGGGCATTCGGTTTTCATGGCAATGGATATTTTGTTGGTGTATACTCCAATTATAAGATAGAGCCACGGTACAAGCTCGACGCAGTAAATAAATTGACCGGCCCAACAGTCGAACAGGTCGATACGCTCCCAAAAAATGATTTAAAGCTGTTTCCTAAGCCAAAAAAGAGTTTTGGTAAGGAGGTGCTGGTGATAGAGGAGGATGCCAATAAACGGGAGGATGTGTACTGGGAGAAAATAAGGCCCATACCCCTCAACGACTACGAAAAGAAGGACTATAAAATCAAGGACAGCTTGCTGGTGATAAAAGAGTCAAAGCCATTTAAAGACTCTATGGATGACAAAAGAAACAATCTTAATCTTGTCAAACTTTTTGTTTCAGGTTACAGATACAACCGAAGCTACAAGCGAGATTTCCTTTCATTTGATCCGCTAATCAAAGCTATTCAGTACAACACAGTTGAAGGCGTGGTAACCAATCTGGATGTGAACTATACCAGATACTATGAGAACAACAAATTTTACCGAATCACTCCGGCCGTCAGGTACGGATTTAGCTCAGGAAAGCTCTACGGGCGACTGGGAGCGACCTACTATTATGATCCAAAGAAATTTTCCAGCGCTCAGGTGGATTTTGGACAGTTTGTCTATCAATTCAATCAGGCCGATCCGATAGTTTCCTATGTAAATACCGCCGAGACATTGGTCGGGGGCAGGAACCTGATAAAGCTATTTGAAAAGACCTATGTAAGCACGAGATACCGCACAGAGTTGTGGAACGGCGTCTTGTTCACAGGGCGGTTTAGCTGGGAAAAAAGAGTACAGTTGTACAACACTTCGTTCCTGTCGATTCTGAAAGAAGAGAATCGTATTTTTACCACGAACGCTCCTAAAAATTTGGAACTGGCCGATACGAGCTTCCCCACGCATGAGGCAGCCATTGTCGATTTGTCTATCATTTATCACCCGGGCCAGCGATATATTTCACGACCCGATCAAAAAGTATTGTTGGTCAACAAATGGCCATCTTTCACTTTCAATTACGTGAAGGGTCTGAATGGATTGCTGGGATCGGATGTCGACTACGACAGGGTGTCAGCCAAAATCAGCGATGAAATTTCGCAAGGCTTGTTTGGCATGGGAAGACTGACGCTCGAATCGGGCTTTTTCCCCGGTAAAAAAGTAGCCTACTTCATGGACTACAGGCAATTTAACGGTAACGCAACGCTCTATGCCAGGTTTGAACCTGGCAACTTCCAACTCCTTGATTACTATCTCTACAGCTCGCTGAAGCCCTACTTTATGGGCCAGTATGAACATCACTTTGACGGCTTCATTGTCAATAAACTCCCCCTTCTTCGTAAAACTAAACTACAAGCAGTAGGCTCGTTCAATTACCTGCGTGCCGGCACTGTCGACAACTACGTTGAAATCGGCATCGGACTTGAGCATATTCTCAAAATTCTCAGGGTAGATTTCTACACTTCTTTTATTGGCAGAGAACACCAGGCTATCGGTTTCAAAGGGGGACTGGGTTTCTAGTCAACGTTCGATAGATAGCACACCATTGAAGGATCGCTGCGAATACTTTACCATGTAATAGTACACTCCACTGGGAAGCTTGTCACCGTTCCAGACAAAATCCCTTTGCCTCGTCATATACACGTTGGTTCCTTCCCTGGTCATCACTTTAAAAAATTGAAACTGGTCATCGCAGTTGTCAACCGGTAAATCGGGGATAGAGTACGTGTCGTTAATACCATCACCGTTCGGGGTGAAGATATTGGCCGGGAGAAATTCGCCGGGACTTTCACGGTCAATCAGGTCGATAAAAATCGACAAAGTGTCAAATTTTGGGTTGGGGCAGCGGGTGTCCCAGGAGAGAAAGGAAACCTTGTAGGAAACCTCCCTGGCTTCATCAAAGAGAAAGCACTCCGGTGCCCAGCGGAGGAAACCTTTTGCCTGACCCTGCCCTTCCACACGGTTGAATTCGAATGTTTCTGACGGTGGCAAAGGCACACCATCGAGTAGGTCGATGGAAAGAAAATCATTATCAGGGTCTGTGGAGGTTACCTCCAGTTCAATGAACTCCAGGCTGTTGATAGTGACCCTGTCGTTTTCAACACCAGCGACGGTAATCACTGGCGATTCATTGGTTTCCTGAAACACATTGATCTTGAGGCTAATGACAGCAGTTTCCGTTTGCAGGCAAAAGTCATTGTCAGCAGCAACAAAATTCAATTCAAAGTAGTCCTGCACCTCCGTGTCAATCAGGTCGCAGCCCAAGTTCCAACTGAAGGTACTACTGACTTCGCCAGGCCCGGATACGGGTGAGAAGTTGATCAGGTAATCTTCAAAGCTGAAGTTCACGGGAACTGCTATCAGGTCAATCACATCCCCATCTGCGTCGGTAGCAGTCACGGGAAAGGAAAAGTTGGTGCCAACAGGAATCTGTAGGTCGTAAGAGCCCAGCGTAGTTGAGAGCTCAGGGGGATTGTTAACAGGTAAATTGACAGTAAGCGAGACCTGAATTTCATCCCGGGAGTTGTCCATGCAGAAGTCATTGTCCGACAGCCGAAGTGTGAAATCAAACTGATTTTTCACCCCGAAGGGAAAGCTTCCGCAGCCAGTTTCCCATTCAAATACTGCCTCAATCGACCCTGCTTCATCTTTACCAATAGCGACTTGCATGCCCCACTCTTCGGGGTCAAAATCACTTGCCACAATGTCAAGCACCATCGTTTCGTCATCCAGGTCAATCCCCTCCAATGGCAGGCTGTAGCTAATTCCCTCATCAAGTGTCAGGTTGATCATTTTGCTTGTCTGGTTGACGTAGCGGGGGGCCTGGTTGGGTGGTGGCTCCATAATCACTGCCAGCCTGACTGTGTCCATTTGTGGCAGTGGACAGGCATCGTCAGCCGCAATGATATCGATTAAATAAGGGCCCTCACTAACGTAAGGACATTTTGACAAGCACACCTGCAGGTTGAAAATGTCGTCAGCAGTAGCCAGATAGCCTTCTTTAAGGGTGAATATGCCTTCTACCTCACCTTCAAAGTTTACCCCAACAGCTCTCATTTTGATATTTTTATCCCCAACAGGGTCAGTCACCTGTATGTCAAAACATTTGTTGTCGCCCGCCCGGAATACCAGGGTGTCTCTTATCACGGAATTGAAACTTAGGGAGCCAGGCACACGGACTTTAAGGTTTGGCGGGGGCTCCGGGTTGCACCCATCCACCACCAGC
The DNA here is from genome assembly GCF_032999765.1 of Imperialibacter roseus. Lineage (GTDB taxonomy): Bacteria > Bacteroidota > Bacteroidia > Cytophagales > Cyclobacteriaceae > Imperialibacter > Imperialibacter roseus. The sequence continues at coordinate 114,053 of NZ_CP136051.1, forward strand.
ATCTGAAAATCCCTTCTCACCTCGCCGATTTTCACCCCTTTTCTAAACTCCTGACACAAAACTGAGAATACATATAAGCCAATTTTCTCCGGCTTCACGGTGATAAACCCCCTGTTGGTGATTCTTAACGATGGATTGCCGGGTATCACATTGGCCAGGTCTATGCCCTGGGACCATATCACCTCGGGGTGAGGTGCTGGCTGGGGGATCGGCAATGCCTGTAAGGCAGAGCTGTTCAATGGAGTGACAAGTGTGTAGGCCAATGAGTCGCCGTCCAGATCAACACCAGCAAAATCCGTGTAATACAATTGGTTAACACATGCATAGTCGCTTAACGGTGGAAACAAGGAGGGCGAAGAATTGATGAATGGTCTGCCATTTTTCACCACAGGTGGGAACTCGAGGTAGTAAGTTTGCCCAGCCCCAATTGAATTAACGATGTTGACAATTCCGGCATTTCTGCAACACCTTTCCCATACCACGTAGTAGCCATTTGGGTCGTCAAAATTCTCCGGAAGGAGTTCAATCTCCCGGGTATAGAACGCCCGTAGAGTCTTTAGCTCATCCAGAGAGCATTCGATATTTGTATAAGGTACAGTTGCCTGGTCGGTCAGGAAGAGTGTGTCTCTCCGCATGAAGACATTGTCCGACTTTCTGTAAATATAAGCCAGCAGTTGTGGCTCAGGCCCTGGATTAGCACTTTGAGCCTGGTCAAAGTACTGGATAAGGTTAAGATTGTACCTGAAGCCCTGTACGTGAACCAACTCCAACTCGCCGCCGACGATGTGGTTGGCTAATGACGACCCACCACATAGCCACCAAAGAAGTGTAAAAAGAACTATTGCGAGTTTTACTGTGTGGAACGGTCTAATCATCAGATGCTAAACAATCTACTCTTCGAATCCCCTGTACCTAAAATTAGATGAAAGACCACAAATAATGACCAATAGTTGAAGAAAGCTTTTCGCCCCTCGGTGTTAAACAGTAACTATCGACCCTGGTCAATCTCTTCCATTGCCTTCTTTTTGCCAAACAACCGCTTTCTGTTTTTGATACCAATAACGATTACTGCCAGCAGGGGGAAGACGAGAAAGTACTCATTTCTCCAGTTTTCGGACGAATACAAGTACGTGCCCGCACTGATGATGATTGTCCATTTGAGAACGACGTAGCCTACCATTAGAAGTACGGTGTTACGGGAAAGATTCTTCATTGCCTTCATTTTGTTTGCGTTTTTAAAAGTATTTACGAGCTGGACGTTATTTTGTTTAGTCATAGCTAATATTTTATTTAGATTTATCTAAAATAAAATGAGCAAATGCTATTGTTACATCATTGGCATTTGCTGTTGGTCGAATATTCCTACTTTTGGAGTCATTAAATCGAATTGCCATGAAGAAGTTAGTTGGTGCGCTTTTCCAGTCGATGCTCCTGATTATTGGGTTTGCTGCGAAAGCCCAGGACGCTAAGACGCTCACTCTCGAAAGGATATTTAGTTCTAATGAATTTAGAGGCGAGTGGTTTGGGCAGCTTACCTGGTTTGAGGAAGGAAACGCTTATACCACATTGGAGCAGTCGGAAGCTGTGCCCGGAGGATATGAGATAGTCAAAAACAACACGGCGACTGGCGAAAGGTCTGTGCTCGTAAAAGCATCTGATTTGGTGCCTGCCGGAAGTCAGCAGCCACTCGAGGTGGAAGACTATACCTGGTCTGACGACAAGAGCAAACTGCTTATTTACACCAATTCTGCCAGGGTATGGAGACTCAATACCAAAGGCGATTACTGGGTGCTTGACCTTGCTACAAAAAAATTGACACAGTTGGGAGGAAGCAATGCAAAGCCATCTACCCTGATGTTTGCCAAGTTCTCTCCCGATGGCAGCAAAGTGGGTTACGTGAGAGAGCACAATGTGTATGTGGAATCGCTGGCGGATGGCAAAATTACTGCACTTACTACTGACGGCACTGACCGTATCATCAACGGAACCTTCGATTGGGTGTACGAAGAGGAGTTCGGCTGCCGTGATGGCTTTCAGTGGAGCCCCGATGGAAGCAAGATAGCTTATTGGCGCATTGATGCCCGGTCTATCCGCAACTTCCTGATGATTAACAATACGGATTCAATCTATTCCTATACCATTCCAGTGGAATATCCAAAGGCAGGAGAGAAGCCTTCGGAAGCAAAGATTGGGGTGGTGAGTGCAGCAGGTGGGCCAACCCAATGGATGAACATTGCCGGCGACCCCACTAACAACTACGTGCCTCGCATGATCTGGAACGCCGACTCGAAATCGTTGCTGGTGCAGCAACTTAACCGTCAGCAAAACCACAACCAGGTGCTTAAGTGCTTTGTGGCCGATGGCAGGGCAGAGAAAGTGTATGAAGAGAAAGACCCAGCCTGGCTCGACGCCGTCGATGACTTTCAATTAATGGACAAAGGGAAGTCTTTTACCTGGGTGAGTGAAAAAAGCGGATGGCGGTCTGCTTATTTGATAACCGGCTCTGAGGAGAAGCTTATTTCTCCGGCAGACTTCGACATGATCAATATCGAGCAGATCGATGAGAAGGGAGGTTGGCTCTATTTCATGGCTTCACCCGACAATGCGACTCAAAATTATCTTTACCGAATAAGGCTCAATGGAAAAGGTAAAGCTGAAAGGTTGTCGCCTGCCGATCAGCCAGGCACGCATAGTTATGAGGTTGCTCCCAATGGCAAGTATGCTCAGCATTCCTATTCGAGGGAAGGTGTGCCTCCTATTATGGACCTGGTGTCGTTGCCCGATCATAAGGTCATCAAAACATTTGTGACTAATAAAGTACTCACAGCCAAAGTGGAGGCGCTGAGCAAAAACAAAACTGAGTTCTTCCAGGTAACCGGTGACAATGGCGTTACCATGGACGCTTACATGATCAAGCCGGTCGGTTTTGATCCGTCTAAAAAGTATCCGGTGCTTTTTCATGTGTATGGCGAGCCAGCTGGCCAAACCGTGCGTGATGCATGGGGCGGCAGTGGCTATTTGTGGCATTTGATGTTGGCGCAGCAGGGTTACATTATCATGAGCGTCGATAACAGGGGTACGCCAGGGCCTAAAGGAAGAGAATGGCGCAAGTGCGTGTATGGGCAGATAGGTGTGCTTTCCTCTGAAGACCAGGCGGCAGCACTCCGTAAAATCAAGGAGACATATTCGTTTGTAGATGGAGACAGAATAGGCATTTGGGGTTGGAGCGGTGGCGGCTCCATGACACTCAATATGATGTTCCGTTACCCGAACCTTTACCACACAGGCATGTCGGTGGCTCCGGTGGCTGATCAGCGTCTCTACGACAATATTTATCAGGAGCGCTACTCAGGCGTGCCTCAGCTGATGCCGGAGAGCTACGAGAAAGGTTCACCGGTGAATTTTGCAAAAAACCTGAAGGGCAATCTGCTGGTGATGCATGGCACTGGCGACGATAATGTGCATTATCAAAACACCGAGGTGCTGGTGAATGAGCTGATCAAATACAATAAAATATTCTCGATGATGAGCTACCCCAACCGATCCCACGGGATTTACGAAGGGCGAAATACCAGCAGACACGTGAGGGAAATTTTGACAAACTACCTGAAGAACAATCTGCCTGCAGGCCCAAGGTAAAGAAGGCAATTTTTACTACATCCTTAGTTTTCCTTTTCGGCAAAGCGTAATTTTGCGGCCCTATGGGTAGAGGCAAGAACATAATACTGGAAAACATCACGATTGAGGCGGTAGCTTCAGAAGGCAAATGCATTGCCAGGCATGAAGGGCAGGTGATATTTGTGGAGCAGGTAGTGCCCGGCGATGTCGTCGATTTGCTGGTTTTTCGGAAGAAGAAAGGCTTCATGGAAGCCCGGACTATTAAGTTCCATACGCTTTCTCCTAAAAGAGTAGAGCCTTTCTGCTCACACTTTGGGACGTGTGGTGGCTGTAAATGGCAGAGCTTGCCTTACGACGAACAGCTCAAGTTCAAATGGCAGCAGGTAAAGGACAACCTGGAAAGAATTGCCAAAGTACCTTTGCCCGAGATCAACCCTATTCTTGGCTCTCCCGATACGCAATATTACCGCAACAAGCTGGAGTTCACCTTCTCCAACCACCGTTGGTTGACGGATGAAGAAATTCAATCGGGCGCCGATTTGGAGAAAAACGCTCTGGGCTTTCACGTGCCCAAGCGCTTCGACCGGATCGTTGATATTGATACCTGCTATCTCCAGGGAGATCCCAGCAACGCCATCAGGACATTTGTGAAGGAAGAAACCATGAAGGCTGGCTATCCTTTCTACGATATCCTTACCCACGAAGGCTGGCTGCGCAACCTCATCATTCGCACCGCCAGTACCGGGCAGTTAATGGTCATTCTGCAAGTGGCCTACAAGAACGAAGACCTGGACAACCTGCTCGGCAAAATCAAGGAGGCATTTCCGCAGATCACCTCGCTCATGTATGTGATCAATAGCAAGGGTAATGATACTTTCCAGGACCTGGAAGTGGAGCTTTTTCATGGGCAAGATCATATCATGGAAGAAATGGATGGCTTGCATTTTAAGGTGGGGCCGAAATCATTTTACCAGACTAACAGTAAGCAGGCAGAGCAGCTTTACAAAGTGGCGATCGATATGGCCAATATCCAGCCACAAGAGCTGGTTTACGACCTTTACACCGGCACGGGCACGCTGGCCCAGTTTGCTGCACGGAGTGCCGCAAAAGTAGTAGGGTTGGAGTACGTGGAGCCCGCCATTGAGGATGCCTGGATCAATGCGAAACTGAACGACCTGGAGAATGTGCATTTTCAGGCTGGTGACATCAAAGACTTGCTGACCGAAGAATTTATGGAAAGGCATGGTCGTCCCCAAGTGATTATTACCGATCCACCAAGGGCCGGGATGCACACAGACGTGACAGACGCTCTGTATCACTCCGGAGCCGAAAGAATTGTGTATGTAAGCTGTAATCCTGCCACCCAGGCACGAGACATCCAGCTATTGGCAGAAAGGTATAAGGTCGTTGAAGTGCAGCCGGTAGATATGTTTCCGCATACGCATCATGTGGAGAATGTTTGTTTATTGAGGTTGAGAGACTAAAACGATTTTCCATCAGGCGTCGAGCTTTCTAACGAAAATAGTTTTTTACTCCGAATTCGTTTTGCTCTATAAATATGGTTTTAAAAGCCGTCAGATTATTTTGCTCATAGAAGAGTAGCATTGCCTTTTTGTAATCCAGCGAGTCAACACTACGGTAAGACAAAGGGCAAGCATCGTCTGCGATGAGCAGGGCGTTGCTAATCATCCGGCCCGTGCGCTTGTTTCCATCTTCAAAAGGCTGTATATATGAAATCAGCACTACAGCAAGAAGCGCTTTTTCAAAGCCATTGTCCTTGCTATTGATCAGGCCACACATCAGTTCGAGATTTTCCCTGATCTGGTATTCATTATCTAAAGGGCTATAAGCTGTTCCGGTAATCCCTACAGCACGGGAACGAATATTGCAACCAACATTCAAATCTTTGATAAGTAGTGAATGAATTTCTTCCAGTGTGCGTAAAGTAAGGGCCTGGGCAAGGTTTTTATGCTCCATCAAGTATGTAATAACCTCCTTATGGTTCAGTAGCATGATGGCCTCTTCTTTGGTCTTGTTGTCGGCCTCCTGCTTCTCCTTAAATAGCCTTTCCGTTTCCAATAGGGTATAAGTATTTCCTTCAATCTGGGAGGATTTCCAACTAAGCTCAATAGTTAGTCGTTCCAATTCTTTTTGGTAGAGTGTTGGCGAAAGGCTTGCGATATTACGTTGATATTCATCCCTTAACTTTTGAAGACCAGCCATCTCTTTGTCAGTAAATAGGCGAACGTCTCTTAATGATTGGAGAAGTTCATGGTTGAAGAAGACCCTGGCTCCTCTTCTGTCAGGATCAAGATCGAAATAGTCAGAAGTATCGACTGGAGCAAACAGTTGATAATCGGGAGAAATAACATAGGTGATTGCTCGTCCTGCGCCGAGTTTTTTCAGGTAGTTGGCTTCAACAAGTTTTGCCATGTCCCTGTTGAGTGTAGGGATGCTTAGCTTCCTGTCAAGCAGCTCTTTGATTGCTGATATAGATAGCCGTCCTTGGGTGGCTATAATATCGATTATTTCCTGTTGCCGTGGAGTAAGATTCATCACTGTACTTTTTTCTATCACTAAACTAGCCTAATCCTATCATAAGTGATAGGATTAGGCTAGAAAAATGATAGGTTTAGTTGCTCGGCTAATAACATCGATTGACCTGCGTTATTTTCAAGCCCGTTGAGGCAGTACAGGCGACTGTTGAATCAGCAAATACATTTTGGAGAATGTCGTACTTTTGCGGGTAGTCAAATAATTTTGAAAAGCAGGTAAAATGCAAAACGATCCCGAACTAAGTGGAAAATACCTCGGCACCATCACCAAAGACTTCGTGGTGGTGGCCGATAGCATCAAAGAAGCCTCTTACCAGATACGCAAACAAGGGTTTTCAGAATTTCCCATTTTCCCCATTGCCAAGGTGGAAATTCCGATTGGCCAATTGCTGATCCCGAGAGAAGATTTGAACTTGTCATGGAATTACTACGCCACCTATATTGATGAGTTTGTTAACAGGAAACTCATCGAAAATGTAGACGAGTTCAAAGCTGCCTACAAAGACCCTGATGAATTTTGCTGCCTTTTCGTCGTGGATGAGAAGCTAACGAGCTTTGTATTTGTGCCCTATCCTGAGGATTAACTCCCCTCTTCGAGAAGCAACCTCATCAGTACCTCTGCTGCCACCGTCCCCTTTAGTTTGAGGAAATCCCGACTGGTGTTGTCGCCAAATTCAAAGACTAGTCCGTCTGTATTGAAGGTTTTGTAGAAGAAGTTCCTCGACACCACACCATTGTCCATTTTTGACGGGCGGTGATTGACATAGTAGCCCGGGATGCTCGCTTCAATTCCCGCTAACCAGTTGGTGGTGAGGCCCGGCGTATTGGTGGGCAGGCTCGGATCGATGGTGTAATAGATATCGTCCCAGGTGCTGTGGAAATCCATAAAGAAAACCATAGTGCCCTTCCTTTTCTTCATGTACGCTTTGAAGTAGTCCGCCACTTGTTTTACCTCCGGCTGGTTTTGTGCTTCCCAATCACGATTGAGATCCACACCGCCCGCATTGTGGCGCCAATGGCCTTCGTCTACTCCATCAGGGTTCATCAGTGGCACGTTCAGTACATCATAGCGTTTCCTAAAAGCGTTTGACAACGAGTCATCCTTTAGTATTCTTTCGATAAAAGCCTTCATAGCAAAGAAGCCTGTAACCTCTGGTGGATGCTGGCGACTGATCACGGCCACCACTTTTTTGTCTTTGCCCTTCGACACCCGCATCATCTTCAGGTCACGGCCAAGCGTGGTTTTCCCTATTGTCTTCGGCTTTAGCTTGTATACCTCTCCCACGGAATCCATCCAAGTGTACACCTCTTTCGAAGTCCACATTTCCTGTCCGGCTACCCAGACGGTGTCGCCAGCAGTCAGGTCAAGCACCATGCTGGCTTCTTTCGGTAGCAGTCGATAATTATAAAAGGCGATGGTGGTGTCCGACTTGGCAATAAAACGAGCAGAGTCCAGATTGGCCCAGCTTTTACCGTCCATGCTTACTACGGGGAAGTATCGGTGCCTCCCTTGTGGGTAGGTGAACGACAGCGTGACTTGCTTATCGGTGCTGCTCCATACTTTGAAGGCGTACCAGGGGCTCGGATTGACGGGGTAGTTTTCCGCCTCAATAGTCAGTTGGAAAGTTGAGCCGTTGGCAGGCACTACGTTATTCAGCCTTGCCCCTCTGAAGTCATTGCTGAAGCCAATCCCTTCCTCTTCAAATAACCAAACTTTTCTTTCCTGAAGCTGGATAGCTTTTGACGAAGTTTCGACGATTTGCGTTGGCCCCTGCCCTTGAAAACGAAATTGTTTTTCTTGCGGGTAGGCAATCAGCGGAAGAGCCAGAAAGATGAGAAGGAGACGTATTTGCATGAGCCTTGCTTTGAGTACGCTAGGCTACGAAATAGAGGGGAGAAATAAAATCGAAATTATTTACTGGTGCACCAGACGTACGCCGGATTTTGGGATAACCTGTTGAGAAACTACCCAATCCAGGGCCTTGTTCACAGCGTTAAAGTATCGCACCCTTTCTGGTAAATGCCTTTCCATGCTTCCCTTAATGGCCTGAATGGTGCATTGTGCAAAGGGATCTTCCGGCAGAATGGTGGCTGAGTAGTGGATGCCTGCCCGTATCATTTTAACTGTAAACTCTCCTGCTATGTAGTTCCTGGACCTGTCGTCAAGCACTTCCATGTCTCTGGTGTCGTATAGCACTTTTGTGGCATGCTCCATTTGAACTGCTGAAAGTGTTCTTTGACCCACCTCCAGAATCTCTTCGAAAGTCGCAAAGCCTTTCCAGTCATGAATGATTAAATTGAGTTGTGGATGCCACGCCACCTTGATATAGGGTTTGTCAAGGTAGGTTTTAGATTCTTTAATGAGAGAAGCAATTGAAAGCATTCAAACGATAGTTAAGTAGGTGGTTACTAGTAAATTTGAATTAAATTTTAGTCGCAAGCAAACATTGAATCCCGGAAACGACGAAATGCTATTTTGAGCGGACGAATTAGTCAATAAAAATAAAACTAAGTTATTAGTTGTTAAACTAAACTATTCGTTTTACATTTGAATATACGTATAGAACATTATGAAAGAACTGACCAAAGCCGAAGAACAAATCATGCAAATCCTATGGAAGCTTGACAAGGGGTTTGTGAACGAAGTGCTTGAAGAAATGCCCGAACCTAAACCTGCCTACAACACGGTGTCTACCATTATCAGGATACTGGTAAAGAAGGGTTTTGTTGGCTACAAAGCATTTGGCAAAACGCACCAGTATTTCCCCAAAGTGGGTAAGGATGAATACAAGAGCTTCTTCCTTCAAAACTTTATGGGCAATTATTTCAACGGATCGTTTCAGAAGCTCGTCTCCTTCTTCGCCAGTGAAAACAAGCTGGATGTAAAGGACATGGAGGAGCTGATGAAGTATGTAGAAAAAGACATTAAAGATAAAGACGATGACTAACCTACTCCTATTTCTTTTCCAATCGGTAGCCTGTAGCCTGGTTTTCTATGCTATTTACTACCTGGTGCTGCGTAACGAGTCGTGCTATGCTTTCAATAGGTACTACCTGCTGTCATCAGTACTTTTCGCTGTTATTTTCCCATTGGTCAAGGTGGATTTGCCATGGGCTTTGAGCAGGGAAGTAACGGCTGTGATTACACTTCCGGAAATGGTTGTAGATCCTTATGCTAACTACTACAGTGGCGTTTCGTGGCTGGAAGTTGTTTATGCCGTTGGCATCGCCTTTTTCATAGCCAAGTTGGTATTGAAAGTAATTTCAGTGGCGAAGCTGATCACCTCAGCCGAGAAGGAAACGCATCACGACTATGTTTTGGTCAGAACCAAGGGCAAACTACCCACCTTTAGCTTCATGCACTATCTGTTTTGGGACGATACCCAGGAACTTGGAGAAGGGGAACAACTGCAAATATTGAAGCATGAGCTGGCGCACATCCGCAGGAAGCATTCGAGGGATATCCTTTTCATCGAAATAGCTCACGCTATCATGTGGTTCAACCCAATAGTTTATGCTATCAAGAATGCCCTGGTAATGACTCATGAGTTTGAAGCCGACGACAAGGCTACCGAGGGCAGAGACATAGAAGCTTATCAAAAGCTTTTGGCGAAGCAGGTACTCAACCAGTATGGGTTGGAGCTAGGCAGCCATTTCAATCAATCGCAAACACTAAAACGATTACGTATGCTTACAAACAAAAACAACAATGTGTACTGGGGCAAATTTGCCTTGCCGGTACTGGCCATGGCTTTGGTTTTCGGGGTAGTCAGCTGTGAACTTCCAGGTGTAGAAGAAGACCAAATCAACATTCAGGCAGTTGCAGTCTCTGAAGCCGGTGGAGAAGAGATTTTTACCGTAGTAGAGGAAATGCCAACACCTCCTGGTGGAATGCAGGCTTTTTACACCTATGTTGGAAGATATATTAAATACCCACAACAAGCTAGAAGGTTGGGTGTTGAAGGAAAAGTCTTTGTCCAGTTCATCATTGAAGAGGACGGCTCGATATCCAACATTCAAACCATTAAAGGTATCGGGGCGGGTTGTGACTTGGAATCTGAAAGGGTGATTGCCGGCTCACCAAAATGGAATGCAGGTAGGCAGAGAGGAAGGGCAGTGAAGACCAGAATGATTTTACCGATTACCTTCAAGCTTGATCGTCTAGAGGGTGAGGACAGAGTAGTAGGTGATCTGGATATTAAAATTAATGAAGAGCCAAATTTGGAAGAACTCACATTGGTAGGTTATCAAACAAAGTAACTTTTACAATTGATAGGGAGAACCTGCTTTTTGAAGCAGGTTTTCGGTGTTTGTAAGCATCAAAAAGTCCTCTGCCAATGACGGCAGAGGACTTTTTGTTACTGCATACTCCACGACTAATTGTGCGCTGGCTCTGTCAAGTCGAAATACTCACCTTTTGTTTTGTCAAGGGTTGTTGAGATAAGCTTGAGGTTTTCAGCCGATGCTTGAAGGCCGACAAACTTGGCCACGATTGCTCGCTGTCTGTAAACAATGAATGTGTTTGCTATGTTCGGGTTGATGCTGTTAAGGTTTACTTCACTAGCCTTGTCGGTCAGCGAGGGAACGAATGTAACAGCGATATTTTTCAAATCAAGTGCTTTTCCAATGTTCTCCAATTCCTTTTGTCTTGCCTCTCTGCTGTAGGCTGCTTCGTTTCCATACACGAAATAGACCTTCAAATACTTGCCCCGTTCCACACTTTCCCGCTCCAGAAAGGCCAGCCACTTCCTTATATCATCCCAATCTGGCTTGTTGCCCACGAAGTACAGAATGCCATGATAACGTCCATACTTACAAACGGGGCACGTCCTGGTTCCCATGTCGGGGCCCCAGGCATGAAAAGGTGTAAACGAGGGACTGTCTTCACCAATCTTCAGCCCGGACGCTTCTGCTGGGTGCTCATTGGTTGGGTAGTTGGGGATATTGCGGCCAAGAATAATATTATGTTCAGCAACCTGCAGGTCTTTGTCCAGCAACACTCGGAGCACGCCACTCCCGCCCCTGTTTTCCATTTCCTTTCTTTTTGCTCCAGTTAGCAATGGATCATCGTCAAATACAAATGCATCAATATAATATTCGTCGCCGATAGCAGGCTCTTTGATCGAGGTGTGGATGTGGGCTGGCTCGTCTCTCTCCGGATAGGGGGCAGGCCGTACTGTGTAGATCGAATACCTGCCCGCCTCGTCTGTCTTCACCCAACCCCGGATATGTCCATGCCGCCTGGCTTTTGCGGGCATGCCCTCAACCGGAGCGTAAAAACCTTCATTGTCCGTTTGCCAATAGTAGATAACAACCCCGGCAGCAGGAGTGAAGCCATCAATTTTAAAGACTTTGCCGGTGACGAGCAGCTTTTGCCCTTCCTCGAACCAGCCAGCGCTTGTGTCGGATGCGTCGATAGATGCTGGTATACCAACGAACATAAGCTCGCACCCGTCGCACCCACCTCCTACAATGGCCTTTTTAGCAGTTTGTTTCTGCCCGCTAACGTTGGGCTGACCCTGGCAACTGAACAATCCCATGGTGAGGGTTGTTGCTATTAGCACCTGACAAATAGTTTTATTTTTCATGGCCACAATTTGATGGGCCTTTTCCGGTAAACAAACCTGAATACGTTAACCTGATGACTTTTTGATCCAACCCGTGGACTATTTGAACAGGCTCTTGAACGATGTCGAATAATTTCTACTCATTCGTACTACTTCACCATTCTTCAGTGTGATATCGTAATCACCGTTCAGGCGTGATTGATAAGACTCGACTTCTTTTATATTGACAATGGTAGACTTATGGATTCGCACAAACTGCACCGGATTGAGCTGCTGCCCAAGCACTTTCAGGGTCTCGGAATGAAGAAACTTTCGTGTAGCAGTGTGAAGTGCGACGTAGGGGCTTGCGCTGCTGACATAAAAAATATCATTCACATTCACCGCTGTTGTTTTTGCACCACTGCCTACCATCACAACGGTTAAATAGCGCTGTGCTGAAGGTGCTTTTGGCTTCTCTGCATTCAGGCGACTGAACACCAGCGTTGAAATGCCATAGATGAGAAGGCACAGATAGGTATCCTCAGAAAATGCATATCTGAGCAGGTTGATAAACGAATAAGAATGATTCAGGAAAATGGAGTATGCTGTTGAGATGATGAATGCAAAAGAAACAAGATGTACCAGGGTGGCCAGGGTGATCAACACAGTGAGAAAAGCAAATTTTAGCTTTCCGGAAAATGTGTTAGAAAATTTTCCGATAACGTAGCCTTGTAGAACGGAGACTGGAAAGAAAACAAACCAAAAGCCTTTATGAAGGATTGACTCGGAGAAGTAAAAGTGGTAATCATTTATATAAGCATGAAGGTAATCCTGTATGAGCCTGAGGAGCACCGCAAATACCATTAGCTGACCTGCGACCTTTACTATTTTCCAGCGCTGTGAAGCCCAAAAATCACCCTCTGATGATACCATATCAAAAATCACGGTTTTCAACATTTGAAGTAAGGTAAAAATAAAATGGCAGACGGTCGCCTAAACTGAAGAACCCAAGTGCCTCAGAGTGACCTTTCCTGTTCAAAAAAAATGCTTTCGCTCTGCTGGCACTTTTATTTAGTAAGAAAGCGATCTATCTTATGTTTCAACACTTTTGGCGATGAACACCTACAAACTGCTTCCAGCTGTCCTTTCGGTCATTTTCTTTTCCTGCACCGATACCCGTAAAGCGGAAGAGCCCTACACGCCCCTCACTTTCGAAACGAAATCTGATGGACAGCTATACCTGCCGGAAGGCTGGGAGTCTACCTTGTGGGCAGAGTCGCCACAGTTTTACAATCCCACTAATATGGATGTTGACCTAAAAGGTCGGATTTGGGTAACAGAGGCGGTCAACTACAGAAACTTCAACAATGATCCGGCAACGCATCTTCACTTTGAAGAAGGTGACAGGGTGGTGATCCTGGAAGATACAGACGGAGACGGCAAGGCCGATAAAACCAAGGTTTTTGTGCAGGACAAAGACCTGGTAGCACCGCTGGGAATAGCCGTCATTGGCAATAAAGTGATTGTTTCCTGCGCACCCAATATCATTGTGTATACAGATGAGGATGGAGACGACAAGCCAGATAAAAAGGAAGTCTTTCTTACAGGCTTTGGCGGATTGGACCACGATCACAGCCTGCATTCCGTTGTCGCTGGCCCGGATGGTAGTTGGTATTTCAATACCGGGAATGCCGGACCTCACCATGTGACCGACAAGACTGGTTGGGCGCTTCGGTCGGGCAGCATCTACACAGGTGGCACACCCCATAGCAAGGAAAATACGCCAGCCCAGGTGAGCGATGACGGCAAAGTGTGGGTAGGCGGTTTAGCGTTGCGAATTGGCCCTGATGGCAAAGGGTTGGAGGTACTTGCCCACAATTTCAGAAACTCTTACGAGCTGGCGATCGACTCCTATGGCAATATGTGGCAGAACGACAACGATGATGAGGTAGTGGCCTGTAGAGTAAGCTGGGTCATGGAGGGCAGTAATGCGGGTTATTTCAGTGCCGATGGTAGCCGGACATGGAAGGCCGACCGCAGACCTGGCCAGGAGGTTTTTACTGCCCACTGGCATCAGGAAGATCCGGGCGTGCTACCGGTGGGTGACCGCACAGGAGCAGGCGCACCCACTGGCGTGGTGATATATGAGGGAGATGCATTTGGCGACGCTTTCCGTGGCATGTTCTTAAGTGCCGATGCCGGGAGGAATGAGGTTTTTGCCTATCAGCCCAAACCAACGGGGGCTGGCTACGCTTTCGATAGAAAGGATTTAATTTCCTCGGTCGGCACATCAACCGAAGATTACGTGTGGAATGATGTGGGGCCTGATGAAACAAAGCTATTCCGACCCAGCGATGTGTCGGTAGGCACGGACGGAGCCATTTATGTGGCTGACTGGTACGACCGCATTGTAGGAGGTCATCAAATGACCGACGAAAAAGGCTACGGCAGGATTTACCGGATTACACCCAAAGGAAAAAAACTTCCCAGGCCTGTATATGATTTGACCACTACAGCTGGTCAAATGGAAGCGTTGAAAAGCCCGGCCATTAACGTGCGAAATCAGGGATTTGTAAAATTGGTTGAGCAGGGCGAATCGGTATTGCCTGAAGTAAAGCAGCTTCTTAGCGACAGTAACTCATTTGTTCAGGCAAGGGCTGTTTGGCTGATGGCTCAACTTGGGGAAGAGGGCGTGGAAGAGGTCGAAGACATATTGACCGCTCATCCATCTCCATCGCTTCGTGTAGCAGCTTACAGAGCTTTAAAGAAGGACGAGAGCAATATCATGACTTACGCAAAGATCGCTCTCGATGACCCTTCTTTCGCAGTTTTGAGAGAAGTGGCCATTTCTATGAGAGACATATCCTGGGATAGATCACGGGAAATTCTGGTGGCGCTTGCAAGTCGATACGATGGAGCAGATGCCTATTGTTTAGAGGCGTTGGGCATTGGGGCCCTAGGCAAAGAGCCCGACCTGTACATGGCTCTGCTTGAAAAGCAAAATCCAGTGGCAGCCAACTGGTCGCCTGCTTTTGCCAACATAGCCTGGAGGTTGCATCCTGATGTGGCGGCAACTGCCTCTGCTGAAAGGGCGCTGGCGACTACCCTGCCAGATGACCAAAGATCAAAGGCGCTGGTGGCTTTGAGCTACATCAATAACACTGAAGCTGTAAAACTCATGGCTGATTTGGCCGACTCGCCAACGAAGGAAGTCGCTGAGCAGGCAGTGTGGCTACTCAATTACAGAAAGTCCAACAGCTGGTTTTCACTGGTGAACTGGGACGAATTTGAGAAAGAGCTGCTGCCTGCGCAAAGTCAGGTTATGCTTGATCAGAAGGCAATAATTCTCAGTGAAGAAAGGACTATGGACGAAAAAAAGGCAGCTGTCCGCTTGCTTGCTCAAGATGCCGAAGGAGGGAAAATGCTCATCGCTCTTGCATCAGCGGCCCAACTCACAGCGCCTTTGATGGCGGAGGCAGGCAAAACAATCTTCAGCAATCCTGACCAGTCTGTGAGAACGATGGCCGGGGAATATTTCAAAGAATTAGCTACTTCTGAAATTTCCTATGAGCGGATAACCGCATTAAGAGGAGTTGTTTCAAAAGGAAGAGACCTTTTTGTGCAGAAATGTACCACTTGCCACAAAGTAGGCAGCACTGGCATGGAGATAGGCCCCGACTTGAGCAAGATAGGGTCAAAATTTGATCAAAGCGGCTTGCTCAATGCTATTTTGGAACCCAGTGCAGCCCTTGCATTTGGCTATACCATGGTGGAGGTGAAAACCAAAGACGACAATTCGTATTTCGGATTCTTAGTATCGGAAGGGGAAACGACTGTGCTAAGAGACATATTAGGCAAGCAAACTGTTATTGACTCGAAAGAGGTGACATCGAAAAAGCCTATGGCGACCAGTATTATGCCGAGCGGCCAGGCTTTGGGATTAAATGAACAAGATTTGGCTGATCTGACCAGTTATTTGCTTACTCTTAAGTAGCCTATTAGTTGGTAATTGGAATTTACACATTGAGAGATGGTTGGCTGAAAGTGACTGCCAGCTCATTCTTGTTTGATTTCTACTCTTCCGTCGATAACTTCGACTTTTACAGAACGGTACCATTAGACTTTAAAACATCCTTTACCATGAATAAACTATCCAAATTTACTATTTCGCTATTGAGCCTTGTGCTCCTCGTAGCTATTGATACTGCCCACGCCCAGGAGGCCAATCCACTTGAGGGAAGATGGAACTTAAAGGTTACTAAGGATGGAGAAGAGCTCAGCTCCTGGCTGGAAATTGAGCACTCAGGTAACCATACGCTGGTGGGCAGGTTTTGCTATGCTTTTGGTAGTGCCCGGCCTATTGCTGAGGTGAAGGCAAAAGACGGGAAGTTCAGTTTTGCTATTCCTGTGCAATGGGAGCCGGGCGAAGGTGACATGGCTTTTGAAGGTCAGCTAGCGGGTGGCCAACTGAAAGGCACCATGCGCTATACTGACGGAAAGAAATACAATTGGACAGGCACAAGAGCTCCCAAGCTGGCTTATGTAGATAACCCCGAATGGGGCGAGCCCATCACTCTGTTCAATGGTCGTGACCTGAGTGGATGGCATGCCATGGGCGAAAATCAGTGGAAGGTGGTGTCTGGTGTACTGACAAGTGAAAAGTCAGGTGCCAACCTGGTGTCTGACCAAAAATTCAACGATTTTAAACTGCATCTCGAGTTTCGTTATCCGGAAGGAAGCAACAGTGGGGTGTACCTCCGGGGTCGCTACGAAGTACAGATTGTAGATAGCTATGGAATGGATCCGTCCAGCGGGTTGCTGGGCGGCATTTACGGCCTGATTACACCTAACCAAATGGTGGCGAAAAAGGCCGGTACTTGGCAGTCATACGATATCACGTTAATAGGCAGGAGGGTGACAGTAGTGCTCAATGGCAAAACAATTATCAGCGACCAGGCCATTGCCGGCATGACCGGTGGTGCTCTTGATAACAGCGAGGCTGAACCAGGACCGCTAATGTTTCAGGGAGATCATGGAGCTATTGAATTCAGAAACATCATCATTACTCCCAGGGTGGAAGGAAAAAAATCAGAGTAAAGCGCTAAAATTTGGTTGGCTAAAAAAAGGCCGTTTCTCAAATCAGGGAAACGGCCTTTTTATTCTTACTTCAGAATAAATCCTTCAGGTTAAAATTCAACTCCTTGAGTACAGAGGAAGTAACTACACCTTCCCCTGCCAGGTACAGCGTGGGCTTTATCCAGTCTGTAGAATAATAAATTTCCAACGTTTGGTTGGCTGGATCTAGAATCCAGTATTCTAAGACACCGAATTTTTGATAGGCGTTCTTTTTTTCATACCTGTCCGTATAGCTATTGGAGGGTGATATTACTTCGACCAGAAGCTCAGGTGGCCCTTCAATACCCCGCTCTGTTACATAGGCACTTTGGCTCTTTGAGAGAAAAATAAGATCAGGTTGAAATACATTTCTATTATCAATATAAAGATCGAGCGGAGAGAATAGAACCAGTCCACCTACCTTCTTGCTGCAAGCTTTAATAACATCATTTAGGTTGCTTAATACAATTTGGTGTAAAGGGGTAGGTGATGGGCTCATGATCAGTTCTCCATTGATTAATTGGCATGGAGTATTTGTCTCTCCTAAAAGGAGATAATCATCAACAGTCCAATCTTTCGTTTTATCGATCTTTAAAGTTTCCATATTTAAGAGTACCTAAGATACAAAACGATGCCAACATCTAAAAGTGTTTCCAGCCTTGTGCTTTTAGCTCAACCGCATTGCTGTTTTTGGTAATCAAATGCCTGCCCTCTTTGGCGTCAGTCATATAGCCAATAAAGTGGATGTCCATGTGGTTTTTCAGCTTTTCAAAATCCTCCTGACCAATGGTGAACAAAAGCTCATAGTCCTCTCCACCATTCAGAGCGCAGGTAATGGGGTCAAGCTGGAATTCTACGGCTGTGTTATAGGTCAGCGTGTCGATAGGCAGTTTGTCCTCATAAATTTTTGCGCCCAGCCCCGATTGCTTGCAGAGGTGAAAAAGCTCCGACGCTAGCCCGTCTGAAATGTCGATCATTGAAGTAGGTACGATGTTCAGCTCCCTCAATTCATGGATAATGTCCATGCGTGCTTCCGGCTTAAGCTGCCGCTTGACAATGTAATCGTAAGGACCAAGGTTAGGCTGCATACCCGGATTGGCTTTGAAAACCTGCTTCTCCCGCTCCAGCACTTGCAGGCCAATATAAGCACCCGCCAGGTCGCCTGTGGTGCATACTATGTCACCCTTTTTGGCGCCGCTTCTCAGGCTTACCTTTTCCGGGTCAGCTTCACCAATAGCCGTAACAGAAATTACCAGCCCCGATGCTGATGACGTGGTGTCTCCGCCTACCAAATCAACTTTGTAGTTTTCACATGCCATCCTGATGCCTTCATAAAGCGCATCGATGGCCTCAAGCGAAAACCTGTTGCTCAGCCCAATGTTGACTGTGATCTGCGTGGGAATACCATTCATAGCCGCAATGTCCGACACATTTACCGCCACTGCCTTGTAGCCAAGGTGTTGCAAAGGCATGTAAGAAAGGTCAAAGTGGATGCCTTCCATCAGCATGTCAGTAGACACAAGCATCACTTGGTCGCCCGTTTTGACGATAGCTGCATCGTCGCCAATCCCCTTCAAGGTTGATGCATTATTATTTTTGAACCGATCGCTGATCCTGTCGATAAGGCCAAACTCGCCTAGCTCCGCTAGCTCTGTTCTTTTGGGTTGTTCACTCATAATTATCTTATTTCCTGGCAAAGCTCCACCAACACACCGTTTGTTCCTTTTGGGTGTACAAAGCACACCAACTTATTGTCAGCGCCTTTTTTTGGTTCTTCATTCAATAGCACAAACCCTTCTTTTCGAAGGCGCTCCATCTCGGTTTTTATGTCATTCACTTCAAAAGCTACGTGGTGAATGCCTTCTCCTCGTTTTTCTATGAACTTTGAAATGGGGCTCAGGTCGTTAGTACCTTCAAGCAGTTCTATTTTGGTACTCCCTACCTTGAAGAACGAGGTCATTACACCTTCGGAGGCCACTTCTTCGCTCTTATACGGAGCAACACCCAAAAGCTTTTCGTAAACAGCATTCCCCTCACTGAGGTTTTTTACAGCAATTCCAATATGTTCTACGTTGGTCATTCAAGTGGAGGGTTGTTTGAAACCGATGGCCGATTGATTACTTTTGCAAAGTTGAAGAAACTTTTCTTCTTACGGAAAAGTTTCTAGTAATGCTGATTTATAGATCACTTGCTATAAAAATGCGTTAGGAGCTAGTATCAAACATTGTTGTTTGGATGGAAATAAGAACCGATGTGCATGCCGATGCTGCCAGGGTACAAAATGAAATAAAGACCTACCTTGGCCTCAAAAGCAGCGAGTTGATTTTTGAGTATACTACGTTGGAGGGAGGTAAGGCCAAACTGGATCTTATTACCGTCAACCCCCGACACAATCAGTCGTTTCTGTTTCGCACAGAGATTGGGCTTGACAAAGTAGAGGCTCTCATCAAAATGCTCGACTATGTCAAGAGCTATCGTGAAAAGGAGTACAGCTACACCATTCAGTGGGTTTCCAAGGAAATGCGTGAGCTTCAAACTTCTTACTTCCGGGCCAAAAACATGTATGATGCGCTCGACAAATTGTATTACGGACGAGATGTGAACACAATGACAGTTTACAGTTGCGTTTTGAACCCAATGACTTAAAATTATGAACATAGGTATCACTGACATAGCCAAAAATAAGATTGTTGAATTCCGTGAGAAGGAAGGACACACTAACGACCACAACATCCGTGTGGCAGTGCAGGGCGGCGGCTGCTCGGGTTTGATGTACAACCTGGAGTTTGATTCAGAGTTGAAACCAACTGATGAAATCTTCGAGGACAAGGGAGTTAAGATTCTTGTCGACAAGCGCAGCCTGCTTTATTTGATAGGTACCACGCTTGACTTCAGCGACGGTTTAAATGGCAAGGGATTCCACTTTGTGAACCCCAATGCGACCCGCACCTGTGGTTGCGGAGAGAGTTTCGCTGTTTAGCCCCTTGAGCCTGGAATGTGAAAATATAAGGCCGTCAATTGACGGCTTTTTTTATTCCTCCAAGTGCTCCTCTGCCAGCCTTATTTCTTTTTCCATTCTATTGAAAAACTTACTTCGCTCTTTCTCAGCACTGCTGCTGATCAGGGAAGACTTATTGATCAAATTGGCCAGGTGATCTTCAGTAGACCGGCAGAAAGAAGGGTCGGACGTAGAAAGGATGTTGAAAGTGTTGTATGTTAGGAATGCCACCCGCTTGTCGCTCATTTTGAAAAATATAGAATTGTCGGCGATCAGAATTTCATTTTTATAGAGGCTGAAGGCCCCTCCCTGTTCTCCAGGCTTAGTCGATTTTGATCCTACCTCCGCAAAATGCCTGATATTGCCTATCATATCATTGAGCTGGCCAAGAATGACTTTGTAAGACTTGCTGTCCTCGAACAGTCCGCACTCAAGATAGAACTGAAGCTGCTTGATCACCACAATGATCGTTTCGTCGCTCCATATTTCAGTGCTGGGTATCTTAGAGTAAAGCGACCAGATTTTATCACCTATTCCCTTGAGCACACCCGAGACATGGGAGGAAGAAAACTTCTTGTTTTCGAGCTCGGGGTAGCGAAGCACTGTCTTCATCCAGAAAAACATCTTAAATGCAGCCAGCTCAGGATAGGGGAAATAATAGAAGATGGGAATGTCTTTGGCGCAATACACTAACTCCTTATCAGGGAAACTGTTGATCGTTTCCAGGTTGCCTTTTATGCTTTCCAGGTATTTTTCGAAAGTAAAGCCCGTGGTGGATACCTGCCTTACGTGGAACATGACAGTTTCTGACGTCTGAGCCAGCAGGGCGTCCAGCGAAATGCCAAACTTATTGGAAAGCAGAGTGACTTCTTCAATGCTGAGGAGAGTCTCTCCCCGAATTCTCCTGTAAGCGCTGTCTCTGCTGATATTTAACAAATCGGCCAGTTCTTCTGCAAAGGCGATATTGGCCGGGAGCTTCAGTCGGATTTGTCCAAGGAACGACGCTTGTATGTTGGGTGTTTCACTCAAGGTTTGAAGGCTGATAAGTATTGAAATTGTCGTTTTCGACCCTCTAATATCTCCATTTGGACATGGATTTGCAAAAAATGCAAATCCTATCTCCTGCTGACTCCTGCTGTTGGATTTTTTGCAAATCATTCTTTTCCTGTCAGCACACAACCGGATGACATTCATTTCGCTATTCCCTTACTTTGATATCATCAAACGAAAAAGGAAGCCGGTGGAGTGGTTATTTTTTAAACCCACACTTATTTTTTAAAACCGCCATCTAAGGTTATCAGCTATTCCGCCGGCACCTTTTGTTTCGGGCTACTAAACAAAAATATTATGGAAGCTAATTATGATATTTCGGTAGTGACGATCTTTTACTTTTTGGCTGCAATGGCTATGTTGCTTGTAGTTAAATTTCACTTTCCCCA
Source organism: Imperialibacter roseus (assembly GCF_032999765.1). Taxonomy (GTDB): domain Bacteria; phylum Bacteroidota; class Bacteroidia; order Cytophagales; family Cyclobacteriaceae; genus Imperialibacter; species Imperialibacter roseus. Next base: position 135,324 of record NZ_CP136051.1, read on the forward strand.
GAGATTTTTTCTTAACCAGCTATCCAGATTATTCAAAATTCACAGGCTGTTTTTCTAACAAGTATTGGCCGGAGGACAAAGCTCTAATCCGCATAAATTCATTTATTATTGCATAAGGGTTATTTTAATGCCATCTGAATGGGAAAGAAATTGCTATGCGCCCTGTCTTTGCTTTTTTGTGTGATGCTTGCTGAAGCGCAGATTACACAAACTGTAACTGGGACAGTGATTGAGAAAGAAACCAAACTACCACTTCCTGGTGTCAATGTTTTGCTGGCGGATACGCTTGGAGCTGTAGGCACCGTCACGGATCTGAATGGGGTGTTTATTTTGAGAAATGTGCCGCTTGGCAGGCGTTCTTTCAGGTTTTCGTTTATCGGCTATAAAGAGACATCACTCAGCAACATCCTGGTTACTTCCGGTAAAGAGCTTTCACTTGCTGTTGAAATGGAGGAGTCGGTGGAAGCACTGCAGGAAGTTGTCATTCAGGCATCGGCAAGCAACGAGCCAATGAACGACATGGCAGTTGTCAGCGTCAGGGCTTTTACGGTAGAAGAAACCGACCGATATGCTGGAAGCCGGGGCGACCCGGCCCGTATGGCGTCCAACTTTGCCGGCGTTCAGGGTGCCGACGACTCACGGAATGATATCGTTATCAGAGGCAATTCCCCACAGGGTGTACTCTGGCAACTTGAGGGCATCAATATCCCGAACCCCAACCATTTTTCCATTCCGGGCACAGCCGGTGGGCCGGTGAGCATCATTAACAATAAGATTCTGGCTAATTCCGATTTCTACACCGGGGCTTTTCCCGCCGAATATGGCAATAGCATTGCGGGTGTTTTTGACCTGAGAATGAGAAATGGAAATAACCGAAGGCACGAATTCAGCGGGCAGCTGGGCTTTTTGGGTACGGAGGTTTTCGGGGAAGGACCACTTTCGAAGAAGCATACCTCTTCTTACCTTTTTAATTACCGGTATTCCACCTTGTCGCTGTTCAGTAGCCTGGGAATTGATATCGGCACATCAGCAGTCCCCAAATACCAGGACATGGCCTTTCGTTTGAATTTTCCTCTGAAAGGCGGTGGGAGCATCTCAGCTTTTGGCATTGGTGGGGATAGCGACATTGATATCCTGATCAGCGAGCAGAAAAAGCCGGAGCGTAACTTGTATGGTGAAAACGACCGGGATCAGTATTTCAGTACCAAAATGGGCGTAACGGGACTCAGCTACACAAAGCCACTTAGCAGCAACACTTTAATGAAGGCAACGCTGGCGGCCTCTGCTGGTAGTCAGGATGCCCAGCACTATTTTATCTACAGGCATGTGGATGCCGAAGGATTTTATGCTGTCGATTCCCTGCCTCAGATTCTTGGCTATCAGTTCAACCAGGCAAAATATTCAGCCATTCTCACCTTTTATCAAAAGCTGAACGCTAAAAACTCCCTTGTTTACGGCTTCAACAACGACCTGTACAGTTTCAACTTTCTTGACAGCGCAAGAGTGCTTCAGGATAGTGGAGTCGACTTCAGTGAGTTTACGACAAGGTGGAACTCGCAGGAGCAGGCTGTCCTTCTTCAGCCCTATGTGCAGTGGAAGCACAAGTTCAACGACAGACTGAGCTTGGTATCGGGGCTGCATAGCCAATACTTTAGCCTCAGCAAAAGCTTTTCACCCATAGAACCAAGAGCAGGGGTGGCCTGGCAAATGGGAAAAGGTCAGAGCCTCAATGCAGGAGTAGGGCTTCATAGTCAAATACAGCCAACCTACCTTTATTTTTATTCCAAGCCGGGGGCTTCAGGTCTTTACAATCGGGAGATGGACTTTACAAAGAGCATTCATTATGTGGCTTCGTATGCTAAGATGGTTACTGCCAATATCCGGTTCAAAACCGAAGTGTATTATCAGTACTTGTTTAATATTCCTGTTGAGAGAAACAGCTCCTCTTTTTCTCTGGTCAACACGGGGGCAGGCTTTTCCCGATTCTTCCCCGACTCCCTGGTAAACACAGGGAAGAGTAGAAATTATGGCATAGAATTTACACTCGACAGGGCTTTTACGGGTGGTTATTTTTTCATGCTCACCACTTCCCTGTTTGAATCAAAATACAAAGGCAGCGATGGTGTGCTAAGAGACACTGACTTTAATGGGAATTATGCAGTCAACGCACTTTTCACAAAAGAATGGACTATCATGAAAGACAATTTGATTGGCCTGGGAACCAAAATCACCACCGCTGGGGGTAGAAGGTATGGTCCGGCAGACCCTGTAGCTTCGGAGAGAGAAAAAGAGGTGATTTATGTTGACGAAACAAGAAATTCACTTCAATTTCCGCCTTATTTTCGAGCCGATATTCGCATCAACTACCGCATTAACAGACCAAAGCTAAGCCACGAGATTGCAGTGGACCTTGTCAACATATTGGGCATCAAAAATGTGCTGAAGTTAAGCTGGGCACCTGATCAAACCGACCCTTCTGCTGACCCCATTCGCAGGGAATATCAACTCGGGTTTTTACCGCTGTTTTACTATCGGGTAGATTTTTCGCTTTAATCGAAGCGACCGTGCTCGGCGGCTGATGGGTTTTGTCTAAGGCGGGTAAGAAATTGTTGAGTTGGTATAAACGGAAAAAATAGCTTTTGAGCTGTAATATCCTTTATTTAAAGGCTACTAATTCAATATACTGAACCATTAATCAAACTAATTATGAAACGTTTATCTTATTTGGTCATCATTTTGGCCCTCACTTGCACCGGAATTTCAACCGCTCAGGCCCAGAATGTTGACGATATACTGGCTAGCTACTTCGAAATCACAGGTGGGCTTAGCAACTGGAAAAACCTGAAGAGCATGAAAATGACCGGTAAAATGCTGCAGGGTGGCCTGGAATTCCCAGCTGTTATGTCGCAGAAGTACCCCAACAAGTTTAGAATGGATATTGATATTCAGGGAAAGAAGATCATTCAGGCTTACGACGGAAAAGAAGGATGGATGATCAATCCACTGGCCCAAATTACTGAGCCCAAAGTGCTTACTGCCGAAGAGGTGAAAGAAATGGAAGACAACCAGATGGAAGATGAGTTCATTGACTACAAAAGCAAAGGACACGCTGTAGCATTGGACGGAGAGGAGAACATTGAAGGAACTGATTGCTTTAAAGTGAAGCTCACGAAGAAAAGTGGGGATATTGAGTATCACTTTTTCGATAAAGACAATAACGTGCCTATTATGGTCAGAACTTTTGCCAAATCAGGCCCTACTGAAGGTCAGCCAGTGGAAACTTTCATGAGTGACTACGATGCTGTTGGTGATTTTATGCTTCCGTTTTCGATGACGACTAAGTTTCAAGGTCAAACTGTGATGCAGATAGTTGTAGACAGCTACGACCTGAATGCCACATTGGACGACTCGGTGTTTGCACTTCCTAAATAATATCCTGAGGCCTGCGTTCCAGCGGGCCTCTGTATTTCCTGCATTCAGTTAACCCCATTTCTATGAAAAAACTTATATCTGTGTGGTTGCCTGTTCTGGCGGCCATTGTCATATCTCCGTTTTCTCTATTTGCCCAGTCTTCTATAAAAACAAGTGACCTTTTTGGAGACATCAGGGCACGACACATTGGCCCGGCGCTGATGAGCGGAAGAATTTCTGATATCGACGTGGTCAACAGCAAGCCCGAAGTAATTTATGTCGGAGCAGCTGGAGGAGGTGTATGGAAATCGCAGAGTGCCGGGGCTTTGTTTACATCAGTTTTTGACGAGCATACCCAATCAATTGGTAAGGTGACCATTGATCAAAACCACCCCGACACTGTGTGGGTCGGAACGGGCGAAACCTGGGTAAGAAACAGTGCGTCGGTAGGCGATGGCATCTACAAAACCACTGACGGAGGTTCTTCATGGAAAAACATGGGGCTGAAAGACTCCGAAAGGATCAGCGATATTATTGTTGACCCCACCAATTCAAATACCGTGTATGTGGGCGTGCTGGGCCATCTTTGGAATGACCACGAAGAGCGTGGGGTTTATAAAACAACCGATGGTGGAGAAACATGGCAAAAGATGCTTTATGTCAACCCTCAAACTGGCTGTGCTGACCTCACAATGGATCCGGAAGATCCGAATACACTGTATGCAGCCATGTGGGACTTCCGCCGTACGCCGTATTCGTTTAGATCAGGAGGGCCGGGAAGTGGATTACATAAAACTACCGATGGCGGCAAGACCTGGACTAAAGTAACCCAGGGCCTGCCTAAAGGCACACTGGGCAGGCTGGCAGTGGAAATTGCGCCGTCTAACCGCAATATTATCTACTTATCAGTGGAGGCGGACAGGGAAGAGGAAAAGGGACTCTACCGGTCTGATAACGCCGGTGAATCATTTACCCTCGTCAATGGCGACTTTAACAATAAAGTGAGGCCTTTCTACTTTGCCAGGTTGACGGTTTCTCCTTCCAACGAAAAAATTGTTTATAAATGCGGGCTGCAATTGATCATGTCGGAAGACAGCGGTGCTACCTTTAAAATCATTGACAGCGGCATGCACTCCGACATCCATGCTGTGTGGATTCATCCTACCGATTCAAAATTCAATTTGGCAGGCACTGATGGCGGGCTTTACAGAACGCTCGACAATGGCAATACCTATACAATGTTCATGAACCTGCCGCTGGCACAATACTACCATGTGAGCGTTGATATGGAGGAGCCTTTTAATATTTATGGTGGGCTTCAGGACAATGGCTCGTGGAGGGGGCCATCCAAAAGTCAGGGAGGTATAGCCAGCAAAGACTGGCAGTTTGTGCTGGGGGGCGATGGCTTTGCTGCCCATGTCGATTCAGAAGACAAAAATGTAGTGTATGCCGAAGCTCAGGGCGGCGAGATAAGCCGGGTGAACCTACTCTCTGCTGACAGCAAAGACATCAAACCTTACCCAAGGGTAGGCGAAGCGGAGTTTCGTTTCAATTGGAATGCGCCGATTCACAAAAGCCCGTCAAACCCGAAACGACTTTACTTTGGTAGCCAGTTCTTGTTTATGTCGGAAGACAAGGGAGAATCATGGAATCGACTTTCTCCCGACCTGACCACCAACGACCCAACCCGTCAACAGCAAAAGCAGTCTGGTGGTCTTTCGACCGACAACTCAGCGGCTGAAAACAACACAACGATTTATGCCATTGCCGAGTCGCCGCTCGATGAAAAACTGATTTGGGTAGGTACTGATGATGGCAACCTGCAGGTAACCACCGATGGAGGAGCTACATGGACAAATGTTTCTCCCAACATCTCAGGATTGCCCGCTAAAAGCTGGTGTACGAGCGTGGAGCCTGGTCACTTCGATAAAAACACCATATATGTCACGTTCGATCACCACCGGATGGGCGAAATACAACCTTACTTGTTTAAGAGTGCTGATCTTGGTAAAACATGGGTTTCACTTGCAACACCTGATATTTCTGGCTATGCCTTGTCGGTGCGGGAAGATTTAGTGAATCAAAATCTCATATTTCTTGGCACTGAATTCGGGCTCTACATTTCAGTGGACGGCGGATCAAATTGGGGTAGGTTCTCCAACAACGTGCCGAAAGTTGGCGTCAGAGACATGGTGATTCACCCAAGGGACAATGCCCTGGTTTTAGCAACCCATGGCCGGGGTGTTATCATCATCGATGATTTGCCAGCGCTGAGGGCACTTACTCCGGAAGTCATGGACAAACCTTTTACTTTTTTTGATAGTCCTCAAGCCTATACTTCAGGCTTTGATTTTGGTGGTGGTTGGTTTGGTGGAGCAGGCGAATTCGTGGGGCAGAACCCTAATGAGGCTCCTCGTATTATCTACTTTCAGCAGAAGCGACATGTATTCGGCAAAATGTTCATTCAGGTGTTTGATGAGGCGGGTGATATGATCAAGGAACTTCCGGCTGGCAAGTCGGCCGGTGTCAATATTGTGGACATGCCCACCAGAATGGATAAGCCAAAGGCAGCTCCGACCAACAACCGGATGTCGCTGATTGGTAATGTATTTGGCCCTGACCTGCCTGGCGGCACCTATAAGGCAGTGGTGACGAAGGGCAAGGAAACGTTTGAGACTACTTACACTGTTGGCTACGACCCCAAGTCGCCGCACTCTGTCGAAGACCGAAAGCTGCAGGAGCAAACTGTGCGGAAACTTTATGACATGACAGAGCAGATGGCCTGGGTATACGATGTGTCTTCGAAGTTGCAGCAGCAAGCTGAAGATTTGGCCAGGAGCCAGCCTAAGCTGGCAAAGAAGGCAACAGCCTACGCCAGGTCGGTTCAGGTATTTAAAGACAATCTGGTGTTCCTCGGAGGGGATTTCTATGTCAATGAGGACGAACGACTCAGTGAGAAGATAAGTCAAATTTACGGCACAATCACCCGCTACCCAGGCAGGCCTTCACAGTCTCACCTGGATAGAATAGCCACGCTGGAAGCTGATTTTAAAGTCGAACAGCTGAAGTTTGCTGCCTTAACTGGCGAAGAGCTACAGAAATTAAATTCGGCTATTGAAAAAGCAGGAGTAGAGGCACTGAAAGTGCAGAGCTTTGAGGCATTCAAAGCGAGTGAATAAATGAAAAACTGCCCTGTTTGCTCCAAAAGTGAAAACAGGGCAGTTTTTTTATCACCACTCTGCTTTTATCACTTTAAACTCAGCTCACTGGAGTATTTCCTCCACCAGTTCTTATCGGTTGGGTTGTCGAACAAATGCACCCATTCACCAGGAGCCGGGGTCACGGTTTTAATTTTGTGGGTGTCGGCCAATTCATTTAACCATTTAATGGGCTCGTACCAACTGTGCAGGGCCAGGTCAAAAGTGCCCCAGTGGGTGGGGTAGAACTGCCCGCCCTGCAGCTGAAGAAATGCTTCGACTGCCTCTTCCGGGTTAAGGTGAATATCGTGCCAGGCTGGGTCGTAGGCGCCAATCGGCATGAGCGACATATCGAATGGACCATATTTTTCCCCGATCTCAGAGTAGCCATCAAAATATCCAGAGTCTCCCGCAAAGTAGATATTGCTTTCTCCGAACTTCAACACCCATGAGCACCAAAGGGTATTGTCTCGGGTAAACAGCCTGCCTGAGAAGTGGCGGGCTGGCGCCGCTGTGAAAGTATAGCCGTCGCCCTCGAAGCTTTCCCACCAATCTTTTTCAATAATATTTTCTTTCGGCACCCCCCAATGCTCCAGATGAGATGACACGCCAACTGGGACAATAAACTTTTTCACTTTACCCTTCAAGGCCAGGATAGTCGGGTAGTCGAGGTGATCATAATGGTCGTGCGACAGCACTACTGCCTCTATGGCTGGTAACTTTCCCGGGTCGATGGGCGACGGGGCATAGCGCTTCGGCCCCATCCATTGGAAGGGTGAAGCCCTTTCTCCCAGCATAGGGTCAAGCAGAAAGTATTTACCTCCGGCGTGAATGAGCACAGCTGCATGGCCAAGCCAGTTGAGGTAAATGCCGGTCTTGTCCAGCACATTGATGATGTCACGATTGGCCTCTTCAAATTTGTAAGCACTGGTTGGCGCTTTCTCTGTTTTTCGTCTCATGTACCGCCCCATTACATGAGGCATGTCTTTGAGAGACGCTGCGGTGGTGCTTACCGGGTTTTGAAAACGTCCTTTTTGGTATTGATCCGATCGATTGATGACCTCTTTTTCGGGAGCCTTACCGAAGCTTTTTATCATGCTAACAATGTTTTACTTATGAAGACGATCAAAGGTCGGTTTTACTTTATTTTTCACTAAAGAGTGTTCGGCTATTCTTCTTTTTCTATCACCGCCGACTCGCAAATGTAGGTGGGGATAATGCCTGTGGTTTTGATCCTCAAGTCCGCTTGCTCAGGCAAGATATTCCCCGTTAGCACAAGCACAGTATCCAGACCAAATTTGTTACCTCCAATAATGTCTGTGATCAGTGTGTCTCCTACCATGAGTATCTCATCTTTGCCAACCTTCATACCATTATTGATCGCATGCTCGTAAGCAAAATTGAACATTTGTGCGTCAGGCTTGCCAAACCTTATAAATTGTTTGCCCACAATAGTCTCCACCATATCGGCCAGGCTTCCTACTGCAATCGCCACCTCGTGTTTTGCTACGGGGTAGGCATAGTCCGTATTAGCTACAATAGCCGGAATATTCTTCATTCTCAGCAGATTCACCACTTTATTGATGTCATGGTTCCAATCAAATCCTTCGTCGTCGAGAAACACCAGCGCATTAATATCATCGGCGTTGTCAATATCCAGCTGGGAAATGGGAACTGTCTTCAAATCATTGGTTTCGATATAGTGAGCCGACTCTTCCGTGCCCAGAAAGGCAACCGATCCTTTTTTCACCTTCAGAGTAAGGTACTCCTTGGCAAGCATACCCGACGACACTATCCTGTCTTCTGTAATATTGGGTATACCAAGCTTTTGGTACTTTTCGGCCAGTTGCAGCGGGCTTCGGGAGGCATCGTTGGTGAGGATGAAATAATTGATGCCTTGTTCTTCCAGGTAGGTGAAGGTGTTTTCTATACCAGGGATGAGTCCTTTATAGTTTTTCAACACCCCAAATGCATCGAAAAAGACCGTTTTGTATTTTGAAACAACTGACTTAAAACTTCTAATACGCATCAACTACAGATTTAATGCCCGGCAGATCTTATCAGCATCAAAGGTCTTGTCCAGGCTGGGAAAATAAATTTCGAAGGCTTCCTGCCGCAAGCGACTGGAATAAAGCTCATGAAAGAAATAGCGACCATCTTTTACAACATAGTTGAGGATGAAAAAGCGGTAGGCTTCCTTCATGAATAAAACTTCATCTTTGGATAATGGGTAAACTGCATGATAGGCTTTAAGGAAAATCAAGAAACGATCTTCCATCAACGGATCAATCAGATAGCTAAAGATAGTACGATCTCCGATATCTGACGTTACCCGGCTGAAAAAGTAGAAGTCCATGACCCTGCTGCTCATCCTAAACCAGTCGTAGTCCCAGCGGGAATAAAACCGAAAGTCCTTGGTGACGGAGAAGTTTCCGATGTTCCAGTCGATAAAAACAGGAATCGTATCAAAATTTTGAGCTTTCAGCTTATCGCTGTTCTCATAAAGCATTTCGCACTGCTGAAGAATGGTGTCTCTTTGACCACGGTATTCAAAGCGGCCAGGGGCAGTGTCAAGTATTTCCACCAGCTGATCAAGGTCGTCCTTGGCTTGCTTGAAGTTGCGGGGTAGCGTATTTCTGACTTTTTTACAGGCCTTGTGAAATTTGGCCAGCTCTTCACCCAAAATGCCAATTTGAGTCTCGTTAAGTCTTTTGGGAGGCTTTTGATCAATTTTTATGGGATTATAAAACACAACCCATGCATCCAGAAGGCTGTTTTGATACCGGTAGGTAAATAGCTGTCCGTGCTTGGTGAGTGACTTTGCGACAAAGTTTTCAAAAGGGTCGGGCAGGTTGTTGGCCAGGGCGTTGATGATGGTATGATCCTCTACAAAGTGCTGGTAACGCCCAAAATAGGAAAGCTTGGCAATCACCAGGCTGTCATCTTCTAGCTTTACTCGGTATACATAATTGGTAGAGACTTTTGCACTTATGTCCGCAATGGACTTGATGCATTGGCTGGGATCGTATTCGTGCCAGGCCTCTCTTATAATCGTTGTAAAATCAAAAAGTTTTTGCAATTGAATTAGGGTTATGTGTTGTTACAATGGTATTTGATTAATCTTATCAGCCTATAAAGCCATATGTATTATAATAACGTAATTGTCGCAGATAGTTGCAGTGCCACTTATTTAATCAGCGACATACCAAAAAGCACAGCCAGGAAGCCCATGATCACACTTCCAAGAAAATAAAACGCCGCCATCAGGTAATGGCCTGTGGTAATAAAGTTGATATTTTCGGCGGAAAAGGTTGAAAAGGTGGTGAATCCACCACAAAATCCCGTAGCGAGGAGAAGAAACATATCTCTGGTCATCCATTCAGTTTTCACGCCGGCGCCAATGAGTATGCCGATGATAAAGCAACCCAACACGTTGGCAGTGAAAGTGCCCAAAGGAAACTCCATTGGAAGCCATTTGGTGCCCGCAAGAGCCAAAAGGTAGCGCCCTATGCTCCCGGCGAAGCCGCCTGCGCCCACAAGTAATACCTCCTTCATGTTTTTGCCCTGCTGAATTTTTGATGCATATATTTTAGCAGCTGTGCGTAGTCGGTGTGCTCCTGCTGGCTCACGCTTATTTTCCTGCCGTCATCAAATATAAGCGTTACTTCCTTGTAAACCCCTCCTGCCGTTTTGATTGTCTCCTCCTTCCATTTTTGGAGATTCTTGCCTGTGTAGGTCAATTTTTTTCGCCTAATGGGGAAAAACACTTCAAAACGTTCTTTGGCCACTTTCACGTTTTTGAGCGACCAAATCACTTTGATAAGGATAGCCAGCATAATGCCTATAAGAATAGGAAGCAGCAAGCGACCCAGCCACTTCCACTGACCCATGTTAGGCAGTTGGTAATAAATAAGCCCGAGGAGGCCGCCGGCCACTACTTCAAAAACGGCAATACTGAAGTAAGTATTAATTTTAGGTTTGCAAACAATCATGGCGCAAAGTTACAAGGAAAACCTGTTTTTGAGCTCATCAAGGAATTGATTAGATGAATGGATGAGTTCAGGGAAAAAGATGTTAAATTCTTTTTCGAAAGAGTCGTAGTGCGCTTCAAGTGTTTTGTGGGCAAGCTCCATGTGCGAGTTGAATGAAGTGCGCCTCGACATGCCGGTAAGGGTCCATTTAATACCTTCTATGAATTGGTAGTTGTACAGCCAATTATCGGCGCTCATGTAACTCAGCATTTTTGAGGCTCTTGGTGGCAGGTCAGCTTCTCTCGATTTGGCCAACTTGTAGAAATCTTCAGTGAACGATTTCAAATCTTGTGAGTGATGCTTTTGCCAGTCCCTTGCCAGAAAGTGGTCGTAAAAAACGTCAACAATAACGGGGGCATAGTGCCCAAAATCTTCCCGCAGTTTTAACTTACTTTCTCTCACCACTTCGTGGGTATCTGTATAGGTGTCGATGTGCCGGTGGAGCATGATGCCAACCTGGATGGGGGTAGGAAACTCTGTGAGCTGGTTACCTTTCACAAAGTCACCAATAAAGTTGCCCAGTTGAATGTCCCTTTCGGGGCCGGAAAGATGTATATGGGCCAAAAAATTCATTTCATTGACAGATTTTAGTCATTCCCCTGTTAGGTTTTTGTACTTAATGAATAAAGAAAAGCATTTTTAAAACAACTACGTGCTCCTGTTCGCTGATATCCTTTTAATTTCACATAATTTGTTATTTTTACTGGTTCACAACTCGGAAGCGAGTTAGTTCGACCTAAGCAGTACTAGTCAATCCGCCATGGGCACCGTTACAAGTCAGTATATGTCCCGTTCACAGCTCCAGATTTTGGTGCAGCTGGCCAAAATAGATGGGGTCGTGTCGCAGGATGAAATTGACCTGATAAGGCAGGTAGGAAAAGCCAATGGGCTCACTGAGGAAGATATTGCCACTGCCTTCGACGAGACTCATGAAGTAGGCAACCTTGCTGACCTTACAGACGACGAGAAGTACGAGTACATGTACCGTGTAGTGCAACTCATGAAGATTGACGGTCGACTATACAAGGAGGAGATTACCTATTGCGCCAAGATGGCCTCCAAAATGGGCTACAACGAAGATGTGCTGTACCATCTCATCACCAAAATCTATTCCGACCCCCACGTATCGGCTGACAAAGATGCATTGAAGAAAAAAGTGCAGAAATATCTCATCAAAGACTAGGGACCAATCTGTATCTCTGGGGATTGAATGTTTCGTTGTGGTCAAAAAAAAGCAAAACTGGTTCAATGCGTCTCGCCCGGCCGGGTTAGGCTTGGACCTTTTGCTTTTTTATGACCACTCGGGGCATCGGGTTTAAAGAGTAATCCCCAGAATTTCCGCTTGATCAAAGACTAGTACTCCGTTTCATCTCTCTGGCGACACTCTTAAAATAGCTGATCTGCAAGGCGCTATGCTTCCCAATCGTCATCCTCCAGGGAGAATATATTGTCAACTTTCTCATTGAACACGTGGGCAATCTTGAGCGATAAGAGCGTGGAGGGGATAAATTTCCCGGTCTCAATGGAATTAATGGTTTGTCGAGAAACTCCCACTTTGTGAGCCAGATCAGCCTGGGTGAAATTGTGCCTGGCCCGCTCTACTTTTATTGAGTTTGTCATGTAGCTATTCCTTTACCCTTAAATATTGAAACCACCCAATAGCAATTATGAGCGTGATTGAAAGGTATTCAAAGGCCGAAATGGAATACCAGCTATCTGTTTCAATGGAGTAGCCCTGATAGTTTCGAACATAATTAATCAGCATTGTTATCACGGCACCTAAAGGCACTGCTGCGGCCAATGACCTGAATTTGAGATAGGCAATTCTTTCATCATAAACTTTCTCCCGTGAGAAAAAAATCATAACAAGGCCCATAGCAACAGGAAAGCTGAGTCCTGCAAAGTCCATTATTTGATACTCGGTAAGTCTGTGAAGGAAGACGATGAGTCCAAAAAGGATGGTGACCCCACCAAGGGCTTTCGTCCAATACGGATATAGACAACTTGGAACAATCGATTTTTGCATGATTTACATAATTAGTCGTTAAAAGAAGACTAAAAGTAAAGTTAACTTTACATAAAGACAAATGAATTTGATTTTTGGTTATGGCATGCAGGTGTGAATGCTGAAAGAGAGGAATAGCGACTGGATGGCTGTGGTTTTTAATTTCTCCGGTTAAATGGCTAACTTAAAGCATACTAAAAGTCTGATCATGGCATCTCTCACCCTTCGCATCAACAACAAAGACTACCCTATGGAGGTCGATCCGCAAATGCCTCTCCTCTGGGCCATTCGTGACTTCGCTCAGTTGACAGGAACCAAATTTGGCTGCGGCATTTCGCAATGCGGCGCTTGCACCGTCCATATCGATGGCGAGCCGGTTCGTTCATGTGTTACGCCAGTCTCGGGCGCCACGGGGAAATCAATAACGACTATCGAAGGTTTGTCGGCTGATAACGACCATCCTGTTCAGCAAGCATGGCAGGAAGAGCAGGTGCCGCAGTGCGGGTATTGTCAGTCGGGCCAAATTATGACAGCTGCGGCCTTGCTGAGAAAGCATCCGCAGCCCAGTGAGGAGCAGGTCAGTGCTTATATGTCGCCCATCATTTGTCGCTGCGGCACTTACGTTCGCATAAAAAAGGCCGTTAGCAAGGCCATTGAAATCAACCAGAAAGCCTAGCCCATATGAAAACGATACCAACTAACACACAAGAAAGGTCAGGAAAGCTTCCCAGACGAGAGTTTCTAAGGCTAACTGCCGTTTCAGGAGCTTTTTTGGCAGTAGGCTGCTCGCCTGGGGTAGGTGGCGATTCCAAAATTACAACAATTGACCCTGCCGGGGGCTCCGACATATCCCTCAATCAGTTTGTTGTTATCAACACAAACGGGCGGGTGCTGCTTTACAACCATCGGCCAGAGATGGGGCAGGGTACGTTTCAGGCCATTCCTATGATACTGGCTGAGGAGCTGGAAGTGGATGTGGAGCAAATTGAAATATTGCCCTCGGCCGCTGATGAGAAAAGATATGGTAGCCAAATGGTCGTGGGAAGCAGGAGTATTCAGACAGAATATGCCAACCTCCGGAACATGGGAGCTGCCGCCCGTGAAATGCTGAAACAGGCGGCAGCTAACAGGTGGCAGGTGGAGGTGAGCGAATGCAAAGCCAGTCTGGGTGAGATCATCCATAACTCTGGCAAAAAGCTCACCTACGGAGAGCTGGTGGAGGAGGCTTCAAAACAGACGCCGCCGGAAAGCCCTCCGTTGAAAGCACCTGCTGACTTCAAGGTGATCGGGCAGTCTACAGCCCGAAGAGACATTCCGGTAAAGACAAATGGATCTGCTGTTTACGGACTTGATATTCAGGTGCCAGGAATGCTTTACGCCTCCGTGGAAAGGTCACCAGTGTTTTTGGGAAAGGTAATCAGCTTCAATGACGAAAAGGCTAAAGCGGTGCCGGGTGTAAAGGCGGTGGTGAAAACGCAAAGGAATGTATGGGGGCATACCAGAGAGGGTGTGGCCGTGGTGGCCGACAACTATTGGGCAGCGAACCAGGGAAGGAAAGCCCTCGAAGTCAAATGGGACTCCGGCGGTCTTGAGAACAACTCATCAGCTACTATCCTCAAGAAGTATAAAGTCGATGCCGCTAACGAGGGAGTTTCATTGGCGGAAGCTGGAAATGTGAGCAGCGTTGGTGGTGAAGGAAAAGTGGTGGAAGCGGCCTATGAAACGCCCTATCAGAGCCATGTTTGCATGGAACCAATGAATGCTACGGTGAGCATAAAGGATGGCAAAGCAGAGTTCTGGGGCTCAACGCAAAACCCAAACGGCATACGCTCACAACTGGCACGTCAGCTCAACATCGACCCTGAAAATGTAGCCATTAACTACACCTTTATGGGCGGCGGCTTTGGTCGAAGGTCAATGACTGATGTAGCGGAAGAAGCCGCTGATATTTCGTTGCAGGTAGGAGCGCCGGTTAAAGTGGTGTGGACCAGAGAGGACGACCTCACGCAGGGGCCTTTCCGGGCAGCGTCTTTGAATGTTTGCCGGGGAAAAGTGGCAGGCGGAAAAGTTGTGACGCTGGAGCATAAAGTGGTGGCTCAGGAAATCCAAAACCAGACTAGCGACAAAATGGAAGCTGGTCGGCAGCTCATGGGGGGCATCAATACAGAGTACGAGATTCCCAATTTCCGGATAAGTGGTGTGCTGCAGAAACACTATGTGCCGATTACCTATTGGCGGGCCGTGTATCACACCACCAACTGTTTTGCTCACGAGTCGTTTATCGACGAGTTGGCCATAGCCGCAGGAAAGGATCCGCTGGATTTCAGACTTGATATGCTTAAAAGCCACCCCCGATACACGAAGGTGCTACAAACTCTGGCAGAAAAAACTAACTGGTATGCGCCAAAGGAAGAAGGAGTCGGACGTGGAGTGTCTATTCTTGAGCGGTCAGGCGCATTTACCGGGATGGTCATTGAGGCGAAAAAGGAAAATGGAAAAGTGAAGCCGGTGAAAATCACCACCGTGGTGGATGTTGGCATCTGCGTCAATCCGGACACGGTACGGGCCCAAACCGAGGGCTCCATAGTGATGGGGTTAACGGCTACCTTCAAAAGCGGTATTAGGCTGGAGAACGGCGCAGTAGCGCAATCCAATTTCCACGACTACAACATGCTTGTTTTCGAAGAATGCCCACCTTGCGAAACCTACATCCTTCAAAATGAGGAAAAGCCCGAAGGCGCCGGTGAGTCCGGCCTGGCCAATGTGGCACCTTCGCTGTGCAATGCTATTTTTGATCTGACAGGGGTGAGGGTGAGGAAGTTGCCGCTGGATTTGGGGGCGATTGGGTAAAACTAATTCCTGGATAGTTAAATTGATTTGGGGGCCATCTATTCTGTGAGGTGTGGGGCAATTGCCTGACAAAAATGGTTGAAAAAGCCTGGCGGGGGAAACATTTCACTACTTTTGCCCCGTCAATCCGCTTTCAATGACCGATACCAAATCTTACTTCACCAACCTCACCTCTCTCCTTAGAAAAGAATGGCAGGAAGACCTGCAGCAGTACAAAGACAAAATTCTTTATACCGCTATTCCTGAGAAAAAGAAGTCAGGGGTTTGCTGGTATCCTGTGGTGGTGAACTCTCACCACATTGGTACAGGGGAGAAGCTTGTACTGGAGCTGGAAAAAACGACCGACCTTGAGCAAGCCCATATGTTCCAGGGTGGTGGCACGGTCAGTTTTTATGCAAACACCGGTGAAAAGGACAAGGGCAGTAGTGCCATCACGGGTGTGATTAAATATGTGCGCAAAAGTAAGATGGGTATCGTGCTGAACGACGATGACCTGCCTGATTGGATCAATGATGGCAAGCTGGGCATTGACCTGATGTTCGATGAAGCCTCCTACAGGGAGATGGAGCGAACACTTAAAGTGCTGGGTAAGCAGGAGGCAGGCAGACTGTTTGATCTATGTGAAATACTGCTGGGCAAAAAGTCGCCACAGCGGGAGCCAGCCTTTGCGCCAGTGCTACCCTCGTTAAACGCCATTCAGAATAAAGCCCTTGAAGTGATCATAGAGGCCAGGGATTTGGCCATCGTCCACGGCCCTCCGGGAACAGGCAAAACCACCACGCTCATTCAATCAGTTAAAGAAGTCGTGAAGCTGGAGAAGCAGGTGCTGGTGACAGCGCCGAGCAATGCTGCAGTCGACGTGATGGTAGAAAAGCTGGCGGAGGAAGGCATCAATGTACTTCGACTTGGCCACCCGGCCAGGGTAACCAACAGAGTAATAGAAAATAGCCTTGATGCCCGCATAGCGGCGCACGATAGCTTCAAGGAATTGCGGACTGTTCGCAAGAAGTACGAGGAGTACCGAAATGTGGCTTTTAAATACAAACGAAACTTTGGCCATGCGGAGCGCCAGCAGAGAAAGCTGTTGCTGCAGGAGGCTGGCCGCTTTAGGGACGAGGCCGACATGCTGGAGAACTACATCACCAGTTCGCTGCTCGACAATGCTCAGGTAATCGCCTGCACGCTGGTAGGTAGCAATCATTATCTCCTGAAGGATCGGGTGTTTAAAACTGTTTTCATTGATGAGGCCGGACAGGCCCTGGAGCCTGCTTGCTGGATTCCGATTTTGAAAGCGAACAGGGTGATTATGACTGGCGATCACCAGCAGCTGCCACCTACGGTAAAGTCGTTTGAGGCGGCCAAGGAAGGGCTGGAGAACACCCTTTTTCAAAAGAACGTTGGTTATCATTCGACTGATGTGATGCTGGAAGAACAGTATCGGATGAAGCCAGAGATCATGGCTTTTCCCAGTAAATTCTTCTACAACGATAAGTTGCAAGCTGCTCCTTCTGCCATTGAGAGAGAGGCCCTGCCCAATGTGGCCATTATGAAGTTCATCGATACAGCTGGTTGCGGCTATCAGGAGAAGGTAAATCCCGAATCGAGAAGTACCTATAACGAGGAGGAAGGCCGGTTGCTGATCGATCAGTTGCTTGCCAATATTGAAACCATGGGCGAAGAGTATGTGCTTTCGAACCAAATTACATTTGGCGTGATTGCGCCGTATAAGGCCCAGATTGAACTACTAAAAGAGGTTTTGCTGCAGAAGGGGCTAAGTAAGGAACTGTTGGACTTGATTGACGTGAACACCGTCGACTCCTTTCAGGGGCAGGAAAGAGACAGTATTTTTATTGGCTTCACCCGTTCCAATGAAGATGGTGAAATAGGCTTTCTGAAAGACATTCGCCGGACCAACGTAGCCATGACCAGGGCACGACGACAGCTTATCATGATCGGAGACTCTGCCACCCTCGGCTCTAACAATTTCTACAACCAGTTGGTGGAGCATTGTACGGCCACCGATGCGTACCAGAGCGCTTTTGAGTTGATTTACTCTTAGGCAACCTATCCCTTGATATTTTTCAGCGCTGCCACCGTCTCTCTCACCGCATCTTCATTGCTGGTAGGAACATAGTTGAAGAACTTTTCAAAC
This sequence comes from Imperialibacter roseus, assembly GCF_032999765.1. Classification (GTDB taxonomy): domain Bacteria; phylum Bacteroidota; class Bacteroidia; order Cytophagales; family Cyclobacteriaceae; genus Imperialibacter; species Imperialibacter roseus. Next base: position 152,970 of record NZ_CP136051.1, read on the forward strand.
TTGGCGCTGTCGAAGAAATAATCCGAAGCGAACTGATAGCTCATTTCATGAAGCTCTTTCATGATAGGCATGAAAATACCCAGGGCTTTTATTCCCCAACCGGGAAGCACCTGGCACTTGTCGGAAGTGCCCATGATGGTCGCAAATAGCTTTACCCACTCCTCGCCCGTCAACGCATTTTTGTCTGTGGGAAGGTTCCATATTTGATTAAACGCTGTTGGCGTATTACCCAGCATTGCAGTGCCTTTGGCTGCATCAGGACAATACGTCATCGAATGCTTGGCCTTAGCATTGCAAAACCACTGGGCTTTCTTTCCCCTGATGAGGTTGTCATACACCATGATCATCAGCATGCTGGTGCCTCGCATGGTGCTGAAGAAATCGCCGCTTCGAGCAATGATAGAGGGCACTTTTCCTTTGTCCATGGCAGCGAGCACCAGCCTGTCAACCTCGGCCCTTACTTCTCCTTTTTTGCTACATGGGCTTATCGGGCAGTCTTCCGTGATGTGGTGAATATGCTCTTTCCCGATGGCGTAAATATTATCGAAGAAAACCAGCTTGCTGCCATACTCTTCGCAGGCATCCAGCACATTCTTCATCAGCGGCGGCCAAACTGCTTTCCACACTTTAATGTCGTAGTTGAAGCCCACGGTGAGGTACACCACCTCGCTGCCTTTCACTGCTTCAAAAACATCGTCTCTCCTTGTCAGGTCTGCCGGATGAAGGACATCTTTTTCGTTGACCCTCTTTGGGTTACGGCTAACAAGCCTGATGTCTTTGGTGTATGAAGTAAGACTTTTGGCGAGCTCTGTGCCTATGGCCCCGTTGGCTCCGAGTATGGTTTGCATGGAAATTTGATTTACGTCAAAAGCTAATTCTTCGCTTTTTATAAACCAAGTGATCGTTTTGTTAACAGTCGTTATGCCGCTGAAACTTGATTAGTGCTAAATGGTCAAATGATGTTATTCATTGACCGCCCACTTTGTAGCTTTGAGAACGTAACATCATTTGACATGAAAAACTCTTTCTTTTTTCTACTGGCAGTCGTTGCACTTGGGGCGTGCCAACCGACTGGGCCAGGTGTATCCGACGAGGCCATAGTGATTCTGAATGCCCATGTGGTTGATGTCATGTCGGGCAATGTGGAAAGGGAGAAAGCCATTTTGATCGACAGTGGAAGAATTGTAAGTATTGGAGACGGCAGTGAGTTGTCGGCTTTGGTAGGAAGGAAAGATGTTTTTGATGCCGGGGGCAGGTATGTCATTCCCGGCCTTTGGGACATGCATGTGCACATTGAAGGCGAAGACCTTGTGGAGGATAACAGGGCACTGCTGCCACTGTACGTTGCTTATGGAATTACGACAGTGAGGGATTGCGCCAGCGATTTGGGAGAGCTGGTGCTTGCCTGGAGAGATTCTATCAACAATGACCAGCTATTTGGGCCACAGATTTTCACAGCCGGAAGGAAATTGGAAGGGATTAATTCCATTTGGAAAGGCGACCTCGAAATAGCCAATAAAGAGGAGCTGCAGCAAATGCTCGATAAGCTCGATGCATACAACGTCGACTTTGTGAAAATCACGGAAAATACGTTGCCCGGTGATCTGTTTTTGACAAGTGTGAAGGAAGCAAAAAAGCGAGGCTACAAAGTCACCGGACATGTTCCTTATGACCTGTCGGTAGAGGAACTGGCGACTGCGGGATTTTCTGCCATAGAGCACGCCAGCTACATGCTGAGGCTTGGCAGCGATGATAGTGCCATTGTGGACAGCATCAGGTCAGGAAAATTAGCAAGGACTGACGCTGGAGCGTTGTACAATAGCACGTTTAATCAGGATACTGCCTTTGCCGGGTATAAAATGCTTGCCAGGCAGGGTGTGGCAGTTACGCCGACGCTTATTGGCGGGAAGCAGCTTGCCTACCTCGACGAAAATGACCATCAAAACGACGATTACCTGAAGTACCTGACCACCAGATTTACTTCCAAATACCAATGGAGAATCGACAGAATGGCCGGCGAAACTTCTGAACAGAATCAGGCAAGAAAAGACCGCTACCAGCTTATTGCGGAGCAGTTGCCTTACCTGCACAAAGCGGGGGTTACGATTCTTGCAGGTAGCGATGCTGCCGCACTCAACACTTTCGTGTACCCGGCGCAGTCGCTTCACGAAGAGCTGGTGCTGTTTCAGGAGGCGGGACTTGAGCCACTGGCGATTTTACAAACTGCAACTGTTAATGGAGCGAAGTTTTTCAATGTGCAGGACAACCTGGGCAGCATCGCTCCCGGCATGCAGGCCGACCTGGTGATCCTTAACAGTAATCCGTTGGAAGACATCAGCGCCACGCAGGATATTTTTGCGGTTGTGAATGATGGAGAATACTTGAGCAGGGAAAAGCTGGACGAGCTACTTCGGCAGGCGCAGGTAATCAAAGACAAGCTCGACAAATAGAGAAAAACAGAATAGGCTTTGCCTGCCTAAACTATTTGCTCAGCTGTTCTTTTGCCTCGATCACTGAACCAACGAAACTAATTCTTCCCTGCCTGTTGCTTTCAAAAATGAAGTCTCGCAGCGCCTTGCTTTCGTATTTCGAAAAGTCGCCCACGATTGCCAGCCTTGCCCGGTAGTTGGAAAACTTTTGCAGCACCTCACCGGCCAGGCCGGTTCTCAGGTCAAAAAAGGCGGCTGCAATATTCTTCTCATGCCAAATGATATTATCGGCGCCCTGGTAAGAACAGTTCGCCAACACATCAAGAGCGTCTTGTGCATCCTTTATGGTCAGCTCATTGGAAATCACTTCCGCTATGTCGACTCCATTATGTTGGCTAATGACAACATCCATTCCTTCATTGAGTGTGAAGGTGCAATATAGCAATGTACCTTGTTTTCTCAGGCGCCCAATGCTTTCAGTGCTTCGTACACCAAAAAGCCTGGCCACACCATCGCTTTCAGAAATCCGACAACGCCCATCCAGAAGCCTGTAGCGTTGGAGATGTAGTAAATGACAGCACCGATAAATCCGAGGCCGTAAACAGCTCCATTGGGCCCATTTCTTTGCATAGATTCTTTCATGACATTAGTTGTTTAAACCACAGTTAATTTCATGAAAGTGCTATTATTAACCAATGATACTTGTCAGCAACAGTCTTTGGGCAATATGATAAATGACATGGTACTGTTCCTATTTCTAATCAATTGCCCGGCAGCCCCAGTAAAGCTCATCTATTGGCTTCAACAAACTGCGGCAGCAAAACCCTGTTCATAATCGCAAAAGGGAACTTGTCGTCGTCAGAGTTATATGCGCCGCCGGTAAAAGCAGCTACCAGTTTCAGTTCAGGGAACAGCATGAGGTATTGCCCACCGTTTCCTGTTGCGACGGTTTCTTTTTTCAGTTCATCGCCTATTTGGAACGGGATGCTCCACCACAGAAAACCGTAGTCCAGACCGGCAAGGTTGGTTTGCCTTTCTGTCGCTTGTTGTATCCAGCCGGCAGATACTATTTGCTGATCGCTCCAGGCACCATGGTTCATGACCAGCTGCCCGATTTTAGCAAAATCACGGGAAGTCATGTACAGCCGCTTGCCGGACGGAATTATATCCCGACCGGTGGTTGTGTGCCCCCACTGTACGTTTTCGATGCCCAGAGGAGCAAACAAATACTTTTCAGCGAATGCGTCGATAGACATGCCAGAGGCCTGACTCACTACCTCCGCCGCCAATACGACACCCATGCTACAGTAAAGAGCTGAATCACCAGGGTCTCGCACCATGGGCAAATCAAGGGTGTATTGTAACCAGTCTTTTTTCTTATACACTTTGTCCTCCTGGCCTTTCGAGGATTTATCCCAATCGTTACAATCGAGCCCAGTGCTCATGGTGAGCAGGTGGCGGATGGTGATTTGTTCTTTCCTGGCGTCGATGTTTTTCTGTGGCTCAGGGCTTTTCAAGTACTTGAAAATAGGATCGTCAACGCTTTCGATGAAGCCCTTGTCGATGGCAATACCAACCAAAAGTGAGCGGATGCTTTTTGTGGCAGAGCGCAGGTCGTGGGTTTGGTCAGCTTTGTGTTCTCCAAAGTATTCTTCAAGCACCAGCTTTCCATCTTTCACCAGCAGGATGCTGTGGACCTGATGATCCTCGTTGATCATCTTGTTGAAGAAACTAAATAGCAGCGTGGTATCTGCTATCGCCTGCAAAAGGTTTTCCGTCTCCCATCGGTCCGTTTGCTGAGGAGGCACTGCATATTGATACACCTTTTGTCCCACGGCAAAATGAGTGACGAGTAGCAGTCCAAGGGCAGGTAGTAGGTTCTTTCTCATAGGTTGACAGCCTGTTGACGAAGCAAGGACTCCCGGCCAAGGATTATCGTTGCAAATTACCCTATCTCGATATTGTACTTGCCGAGCAGGCCAGGCAATCCCGATACGGAAAACTTCGCCTTTTTTATCTTGTTAACTTCAGGATCCAGCGAATAATTGAAGGCAGTTCGGAAGTCTGCCTTTTCAAGCATGGTGTTACCAAATACAGCTCCAAGCAGGTCGCAGTTGTCGAACACGGCCAGCGATAAATCTGCGCCACTAAAATCAACTTCTTTCAGACCACAATTGACAAACCTTGTTTTCTTTAAATTCAGATTAAAGAACGAAGAAAGGTTAAGCTGACAATCGGTAAAACTCAGCGCCAACAAAAAAGGATTGACGTCTTCGAAATGAAGGCCCAGAAGCTTACAGCCCTTGAAGGTGGTGTCTTTGAAGGCCGTATTACCTAGCTTCGCCATGCTCAGGTCGCAATGCTCAAATACACATTCCATAAAATTGATATGCGAGAGATTGACGCCAGCAAAAAGGCAGTTGGAGAAGTGGCAGGCTTCATAATCGCTGCCCACTAACGGCGCTTCCGAAAAATTGACTCCTTTAAAATGCTTGTCTTCGACAAACCCTTTCGCCATTATCTTTTGTTCTTTAATTACCCGCAGGCTACTCCGTGTGCCGCTTCCCACTTTCACCTCACGAACTTAAAAAGAGCAGCAGGATTTTGCCCGGAAGCAGCCAACTTTTTGAGCCTTGTCAGGTGATTTTTTTTGAATAAAGCGAAAGCTGCTCGCCATTTACCTCAATGCGATCGCTAAACACAAGCCCGAGCTTTTGGACGAGTTGAATTGATGGCCGATTGTGATCCAGGATAATAGCGTGAATTTCTTTGTTTGTTGAAACGCTGAAGAAGTCGTTAAGAAATAGCGAAACGGCTTCAAAGGCATAGCCTTGTTTTTCAAACGCAGGAAGCAACGCAAACCCGATATCGGGCGACTGCAGGTAGTCTCGTTGGATGAGCGTTACTATACCGACCGGCTCTCCGGAGGTGACCAGTTCAATAACCCAGTAGTCAACAGCTGGGTTGCTTTCAATCTTACGGATGTAGGCGTCAGCGTCTTCCCGGCTTTTTACATTTCTTTCGCCTATGAACTCCAGCCAGCCAGGGGAGTTGACGAGTTCAATAATGAACAAAGCATGGGTTGTGTCTAGGGGAGAAAGTTGAATGCGTGGCATGTCATCCCAATTTAACCTTAAAACTGTTTTCTGTAAGCTATTGCTGTGACTTTAAAGAGCCGTTTTAGCATAGAGCAACTTTGCCCGTTGAAGGTCGACGTCGCCTCGCTCTGGGATATGAAGAAAAAACTTCAGTTGCCAGTCCTGCGTTTTCATTGCCTGCTTGCTCTCCGCCAACTCCCACGGAGGATAGACACGCATCCCGAGTTTTCCCCTTACCGGGGGTTGAGAGACAATCCGATGCTTTATCAGTGCTGCTTTCGGGAAAACAAATTGCCCAGAGTGATCTCCTTTTCTGGTGTTGATCACAAAAAAATCAAATGTGTCCGAAGCGCTAAATGGCTGGGTAGGGCCGTTGTCCACTCTTTTCCAGATAGTGACGAACTGACCCGTTTTTTTCGGCGTTTGCTTGGCGTCCCTGCCGATCACCACTAAGGAGTTGACCGTAAAAGTGCAAGCACCATACTCCTTACTCTCGTCTTCCATTTGCAGGTTTGAGAGATGAAGTAAGCACTCATCATACACTCGTTTCTTAATGTCTGAAAAAGAGTTGTTGTCGTGCTTTGATATTGTTTCTTGCAGTGTCATTTAGCCAGGTGTTCACTGTTAATTTTTCAAAGGGATGAAGTTTTCATCATTTCTCAAAGTTAAAGTATCAGGGACAAGATGAAGCGTCCTGACCGAAAGGACCCCTCCAATTTGTTTACGCCCAATGACTTACCCGGCGTGAGGAGTGATGACTACTTTGCCTTTTACACTTCCATTACCAATTCTTTGAAACGCTTCCGGCAGTTCCTCCAATGGATACACTTTGTCGATGATCGGTTTGACTTTGCCTTCCTCAAATAATTTGATGAAAGCACCCAGGGGCTTATTTGGTTGCTGTATAAGAATACTTAGTCGCTTTTCCTTTGTTGATACAAGGCCTCCCAATAAGCCCACCTGGAAAATGGTACCCAGGTGGCCTCCGATCATGGTATATACCCCGCCGGGTTTCAAGACCCTTTTGTAGTCCGATATCGACCGGGTGGCTATCACATCGACGATCAAATCATATTGCCTGTCTTGTTTAGTAAAGTCTTCTTTGGTGTGATCGATCACACGGCTCGCACCCAGCGATTGCAGCATAGCGTGTTTTTCTGTCAAATCCACCGCCGTTATGTGGGCGCCCAGGCTTTTAGCAATTTGGATGGCAAAAGTGCCCACTCCACCACCGGCGCCATTGATGAGGACACTATCACCAGCTTTTATGGTTCTTTTTTCCGTCAGAGCCTGGAGCGCCATGCCGCCGGCCTGAGGAATGGCAGCGGCTTCTTCAAATGTCATGGAAGCTGGTTTGATAGTCAGCTCCTCTTCTTTTGCGCAGGTGTATTCAGCAAAGCCGCCCCATTTACCGGCAGACAAGTCGCCAAAGACCTCGTCGCCAGGCTTGAACTTTGTGATTTGGGTGCCGGTTTCCACTACCACACCCGCCACATCGGCACCAAGGATGGGGAGTGTCGGCTTGCCCATGCCACTTAGCAACCGGTAGATACGTGGCTTGCCAGTGAGCCTGTCCCAGTCCCATGAATTGAGGGAGGCAGCATGTACTTTCACAAGCACCTCATCATCCTTTGGAATGGGCTTCCCGACGTCCTCCAGCCTAAGCACATCGGAAGCGCCGTATTGGGTATAAATCATCGCTTTCATTCTGAGGGAATTAGAATAACATTGCCTGTTTTCTGCCCCGTCTCCACATAGGTAAAAGCTTCAACCAGTTGCTCCAGCTTGTATTGTCTGTCAATGACAGGTTTCAATTTCCCTTCCTCCATCATTTGCCTGATAAATAGCAGACTCTCCTTTTTATCTAAAGGAATGGGAAACTTCACTTTCTTTTTGCCAAAGAGCGGCGTGAGAATCGAATAGAAAATATTTTCACCGTTGCGTCCAAGTTCCGAAGACATATAGACGCCCCCTGTTTTCAATAGGCGCTTGCATTTTCCAAAAGAGCTCTTGCCTACAGCGTCAAAAATGTGGTCAAACTGCTGATCAGTTTTTGTAAAGTCTTCCCTGGTGTAGTCGATCAGCTCGTCGGCACCAAGGTTCCTGACCAGGTCAAAGTCTTTGCCCTGGCACACTGCCGTCACTGTGGCACCGTGGTATTTGCATAATTGTACAGTGGCCGACCCTATAGCGCCCGATGCCCCATTTACCAATACATTCTGACCAGCCTGCAAATTGACTTTGCCAAGAAAATAGTAAGCGTAGTGTGGGCCTTCAATACACGCAGCGGCATCGGCGAAGCTGAAGTTGTCGGGGATGGTGCAAATGGCCTTGTCTGCCTGGAATGTTGTGTATTCAGCATGTGAGCTGAGCCCAAGGTCTTCAAAGGCAAACACTCTGTCGCCAGGTTGGAATGATTCAACAGCCTTACCTACTGCCACCACTTCGCCAGCTAAATCTGTGCCTGTGCTCTGCTTGCGTGGTTTGCTTAAACCTGTGACTAAGCGCATAAAAAACGGTTTGGCCCTGAGCATGGCGCAATCAGTCCGGTTGACCGTTGTCGCCATCACTTTTATCAGCACTTCATTGTCTTTGGCAGCGGGCTTCTCACGTTCCGTCAACTTCAGTATTTCAGGAGGGCCATAGTTGATCCAGTTGGCTGCTTTCATTTTGTGATGGTTTGCTTCATTGGCGTCTGCTCAGAATATACCGACATAAAGTTGATATGTGCCGCCAATTCTGATTTTCTCCACAGATGCTGACGATTCTACCTGGCTAGCTGCCAGATGCTGCATGATACATAATCTTGAGTATTTGCCTCAATGAGTACCAGATGCAGGCGAAAAATTACAAATTCAACACCATTAACTTAATACTAAATAGAATAACTTAAAAATAAGTTGACAAACTTAAAATTAAGTTGTAAGCTTGTCTTGCTGATTAACAAAACTCAAAGCAATGGTCACTTTAACTAAGGCAGAAGAGAAGATCATGATGATCCTCTGGGATATTGACAAAGGTTTTATCAAGGATATCCTTGATCAGTATCCCGACCCTAAGCCTCCTTACAATTCCGTTTCGACGATTGTGAGAGTGCTGGTGCAGAAAGAGATTGTAGGCTTTACGGCTTATGGCAATTCGCATCAGTACCATCCTCTGATTTCGAAGGAAGCCTACAGTAAGGGGCAGCTGTCGAGGCTGGTGAAGGATTATTACGACAATTCCCTGAGCCAGGTGGTCAACTTTTTTTCCGAAAGCAAAAAGCTCGACGAAAAGGAGCTGGATGAAGCAATGAAAATGCTGGAAGACTTAAAAAAGAAGAAAAATGGCTGAGCTCATCATGTATCTATTGGAGTCGAGTGCTTTGTTGGCATTCTTCTACCTGCTGTATGTTTTGGTGTTGCGCAAAGAGACTTTTTTCAGTCTCAACCGCTTCTTTCTGTTAGGAATTTTAGCGTTTTCCCTGCTTTTCCCGTTGGTGAGTTTTGATATCAGCCCAACTGAAGTGACGGTACTTGAGCGGCCCATTGCTGAAATCAGCAAGGCCAGGATGTCGTACTACGAGGCCATGGCTGCCTGGGAGTTTGAAGCACGCAGCGCTGCGGGCTCAACGCAAACTGCAGCCGAGCCTGGTGTGATGGTAAGCACTGGCGTAGACTGGCTGCGCCTGGCAATTAACGGAATACTGTTGTTGTACGCTATAGGGGTGGTGGTCTGTTTGTCGAGAACATGCTGGTCACTGCGCTGGATAAGGAAAGTGATCTCAAGCCATTCATACGAAGAAATGGATGGCATAAAGGTCGTGAAGCTTCCGCAGCCGATCTCCCCATTTTCGTTTCTCAACTATGTGTTTGTCCCCGATTCGCTGGTAGACTCATCGGAGTTCCAGCAGATCCTGGCACATGAAAAAACGCATATTGAGCAGCGGCATTCCGTCGACTTACTTATTGTTCAACTTTTGGCGGCCTTTCTCTGGTTCAATCCGGTGATCTGGCAGCTAATTAAATCCCTAAAAACTACACATGAATACATAGCAGATAAGAAAATAATTACTTCGGGTTATTCCCTGGTTGAGTACCAGACTTTGCTTCTGAAGCAGTTGATCAGCAACAACTCATTCGGGTTGGTACACAATTTCAACTTATCATTTATCAAAAAAAGAATAACCATGATGACAAATCAAAAATCAGGATGGTCAGGCAAAGTGAAAGTAGCCATGGCCATAGCAGGCACAGTGCTTTTTAGTGCCATTATTGTGCAGTGCAATTCCAAAATGGATGAATCAGTGGCCGAGTCGGGGCCGGCAGCAGAAACTTCCACTGAGTTTGAAGCAGGTGTCAATTTGCCGGTCTTGCCGGATAACGGGTATACGTTTGACGGCAATAGATCTGATGCGTTGAACGTCAGCATAACGGGCAACAAGTTAAGCATTGAGGGAAAGGTCTACAACCTCAGTGATATTGCTTCCCTAGTTAAAGACGCAAAGTTATCAGACCATGCGGTCATTATTTTGAGAGTGGATAAAGATCAATCAATGAGTTTGGTACGAGATGTTCAAACGGAGTTGAGAAAAGCCGACCGCAGGAAGATTCTTTACATCGGTCAAACAGTCTCCGGAAAGAGCTTTGAGATGCCGTTTCTGCTACCTCCTATGCCAGGAAGGCCAGCCGCTGACGGGAAACAGCTTCCTGAGATCGACGATCAATACGCTGCTGAGCATGACATGGATATTCTAAAAATACGATTGGGAGATAATGCTGGAGCAGCCAACCAGCAGTTGGTGTATGATTTTGTGATGGGCCAACGGCAGAAAGATAAATCCAACTATGTCGTAAGCGCAGGTTTTGACGATGGTGATACCTACAGCGATTATCTGGTGAATTTGGCTTACATCCAGGAAGGGTTCAATCAAATCTACCAGGAGCGCTCACAGCAGATGTTTGGCAAGGATTTCTATGATATCGCTGCCAATAACAAAGAGCAATACCAAGCTGTTCGCCAGGGTATTCCCAGAGCAATTTCAGTAGCTGAACACTAATTCGAAGGTTGGAGAATTTAGGTGAAGAAGAAAGAGCCCGATGAGGGCTCTTTTTTATGTTTGGATGGTTTATAAAAAATCCTCTCTTATCGGTGCAAATCCATCCACCAATGTCACTTTTTCGGTCAAGGTCTGTATGCAGTGATTGAGGTTGGAGGCCACTTTGAAAACGTCTCCTTGATTCAGCAAGTATTCCCTATCCTCAATGAATAGCTTCAAAGAGCCCGCAGCCACATACGAGATTTGCTCATGTGGGTGCTTGTGGGGCGGGTCTGGCACAGTCATCGGGCCATTGGTGAATTCTATGACCGTCATCATTAGTTTGTCGAGGTGGATGACCTTTCTGTGTAAAGAGGAATTCGAACCGATCTGTTCAAATCCGGAATCGTTTTTTACTACTTCCATTATGCTTTTTGATGATAAAAACTAATACTGCAAGGCAACAGGTTCACGCCGTTACTTCCACTGAAAGGCGAAGTACTCGCAGCTTCCGTTGGTCAGGTTCTTGAGTGCATGAGGAACATTTGAACCCAGATAAACAAGCGACCCTTGTGGTGCATCGATTAGCTGCCCGTCGATATGCATTTGTGTATTGCCTTTCATGATCACAATGATCTCTTCCACAAAGTGGGTGTGTGGCGCATGGCTGTCCTCGCCTTTGTTCAGCGAGGTCACGTGCATCTCGAAATTCTCGGTAGCGCTGGTAGCCCGGTCAAAATAATCACGGCGGGTGCCTTTTCCTGTAGGTTTGGCTTCTGTGTCGTTATAGCTGATTAGTAGTGACCCACCGTTGGCTTTTCCACGGGCAGCGTCATGCGGCTCCTTGTCGTGATAGCGCATGATGTAGTAGGTAGCGGGAGTGGTGCCTGCGTTGGTCATGCCATGCTGCTCTCCGGCCTGGATCAGGGCGATACTGCCAGGGCCCATCACCTTGCTTTGGTCGCCCACGGTTACTTTTACCTGGCCTTCTTTGATGATCACCAACTCCTCGTCGTCATGAGAATGAGGAGCATGAAAAGCCAGCCCAGCGCCCACGGACGTGGTGTGAAGCTCCAGGTACTTTAGGTGGTCAGTCGATCCTTCTGCTATCTGCCGACGTTCGCCGTTTTTGCTGGTTTCTACTGGCAGCTCGTCCCAGGTGTAGACTTTGGAGCTGAGTTTGGTTTCCTGTGAGAAGGCAGGTGCAGCCAGTGCGGCAATGAAGATACACGCTGCCGCTGAATGGATTAGTTTTCTTGTTAGGGGTTTCATCCTAAAAAGATAGGGATAAGAATTGAGAAATAAGCGTTTTGAATACTGTAGGCCTTCAATAAACCATCCTCGGTGTCTTTTTGTAAACGGTGAGGCATAGGTTCAAGTAGAAGATATCTCCGTTCCGATATGGCAGAGCTCTCTTGTTCAGAGACAGATCTTTTCTTCGCTGCTTTCTATTTAGCTCCGGTCAGCACACCGCCATCGATAGGAATCACCGCTCCCGTCATCCAAGAAGAAGCATCTGAAGCAAGAAATAAAGCAAGGCTGGCTATGTCGCCGGGCTGGCCTAGCCGCTGTAAGAGTGTCGACTTGCCCGCATTCTCAACTGCGGTTGCTGGGTCGGGGAATGCTTTGGCAGAGTCGTGGATCAGCGGAGTGTCTACCGGGCCAGGGCACATGATATTTACCCGCACGTTGGGACTGTAGTCAACGGCCACCTGCCGGGCAAGTGCCACCAGGCCGGCTTTTGATGCACAGTAGGCTGGGTGGTTGGGGAAGAATTTGAATGCCGCAATGGAAGCATTCACCACCACGGAAGCGCCCGGCTGCTTTATCATTTCGGGAAGCGCATATTTCAGAAGATAGAAGACCGAGCTTAGGTTCACATCCAGCGTTCGTTGCCAGAATTCGATGGGCAGCTCTGTCACCTTGCCGAGTCCCAGGTCGCCGGCGTTGGTGCATACAATATCTAGTTGCCCAAATTCAGACAAGGCTCTTTTCACCAGCGCCTCATTAACGGCAGGGTCGGCCACATCTCCTTTTACGAAAATCGCTTTGCCCGCCTGGCCCTTAATTTCATCTACCAGCGCCCTGCCAGCCGTTTCTTTTCTGCCACTGGCTACCACGTTGGCTCCTTCTTTTGCATAAGCCAGTGCTATGGCCCTGCCCATGCCGCTGGTGGCTCCGGTGACGATGGCTGTTTTTCCTTTGAGTTGCATAATCTATTCTTGGGATTAGATATTGTAGAGAAAACTCAGGCTCTAATAAAAGACTCAAATCAAGGCAGTAAATCACCTTTACGCTGTGGCAGATTAGAGCCAACTGCCTGTATGTAGGCGGTTCGTTTCTAATCCAGACTTTGTTTTCTAATTTCTTGTTAGTCCTCTAGCCGGACAGGCTGTTACTTTTCCTTGCCGTTCCCGGATGGGATGAAAAGTAAGCAAAAATCATAGAAAAATTAACGCACAAGCCAACTACCCGCAACCTGCCGCCATTTTTCTCCTCCCCTCCATATTGGGCGCCCCTTCTTTCGATATTTGGTATTCAAGAGAACGCTTTCAATCTGTTTTTTTTGTCTTTGCCGGTTCAAAACAAAGGGAACAATGCTGCTTAAATTTGCGCCTCCCCTGTTCAAAGAAAACCAAAATATTTATAACCATCGCTTGAAAATAATCGTTAACTAATTATCAATTTTGCTGTTGTCATTTGACAGTATGTACAGAAGCGTTGCAGCCTTGTTTTTGCTCATTGTCATGGCCTTTTCTCAAGGAGCCAGTGCCAACGTTTATGAGTCGAGCATAGCGTCGAAGAACGCACTTCTTGCCAGTGGTCATACCGACTACCTTCAGCCTTATGTTGCGGTTTTCGATGCAGGCACAGGTGCTGGTTTCGTAAAGCTTCCCGTCTCCAAGTTCCCTGGTCTCCAGAGGGTCATTGTCGCTGACGAAGCAGCGATTACAGGATTCCGCTTTGTTAGCCTCTCCCATACTTCCGATCATGACAAAAAGTGGATCACCGAAGTGACCGCTCTTTTGTACCCCGCCCACGAGTTTTCATAAAAGTACAATTAGTTACCCGCAAGTAATCATTCGGGAGCGCTGCTCCTGAACGACATTGTTCTACCCTTTATTGAAAATAAATCATGGAATCTCAAGAAATAATCATGTATGTGGTGATCATCATTGCGTGCGTTGCACCAGTGGTGTGGTTTGCAAGAACAGCCTCAAGTAAAAGCAGGCTCATTTTAAAAAGCATCAAAGTTGTAACTGGAAAGCTTCCCGCCCAGTATGATGTATGGACAGACAGAGGGATGGCTTTTGATGCGGCCAACCACCGACTGGTGTTTGTCAACAACAGCCAGCCTGAGGTCATTACTCAGGTCATTCAGTCCGACGAGATTATTGATGCGCATGTGCTGGTCAATGGAAAAAAGGCAGCAGACAGCAAAAAGACCATTGATCCAGCGAATGTGAACACTATTGTGCTCCAGCTTATTTGCTCCTCCAAAGACAATGGGGAGATATTGCTCACCTTTTTTGATGTAAGCTCAGACGGGCCTTTTCACGCCAACATTCACTATCAGCTGGCTCGCAAATGGAAGAAAACCATTTTGGAACGTCCTGTGCTAAACCATGCTTAGTGCAGAGTAAATAAAGGTATTGAAAGCCAATAGACCACATGATGACCAGGAAATTTGTGCCTTGGTTGTAATGTGGTTTTTCTTTTGAGCATAGCCTTCGCCGCACCGGGCATCCAAAATATGCCACCCACCCAAAGGTATTCCCACTGGCTACTTTTTAGCAGGCAATTCTTCTTGAATCGACTACTTTTCCAGTCGAACTTAATTTCACTAATATGTTGAAGAGGATACTATTATTCACGTTGGCGGCCGGGATGGCTTTGCATTCCCAGGCGCAAAAGACATTGATCCAGTGTGGCACGCTCATCGACGGTGTGAGTGACTCTCCCAGGTCGCAAGTGACAGTGACGATTGAAAACGACATGATTGTGGCAGTGGAGAACGGCTACAAAGCAGGAGGCAAAAATGACAAGGTGATTGACCTGAAGGCTTAGACGGTGCTGCCAGGTTTCATCGATATGCATGTGCACATGGAAAGCGAGGCCAGCCGGGCCGGTTATGTGAAGCGGTTCACGCAGAATGAAGCTGATAAAGCTTTCGAAAGCACTGTATATGCAAAGAAAACGCTGATGGCAGGTTTCACCACCGTGCGTGACTGCGGGGGCTCCGGAGTGAATATTTCTCTGCGTAATGCCATCAATGCGGGCACTGTAGACGGCCCAAGAATTTATACGGCGGGGAAAACCATCTCGATTACCGGTGGCCATGGCGACCCAACCAATGGACTTCCCTTTGATAAAATGGGTGATCCGGGACCAAAGGAAGGCGTGGCTAACAGTCCCGAAGATGGCCGCAAGGCAGTGCGTCAGCGCTATAAGGATGGCTCTGACTTTATTAAGATTACCGCCACCGGCGGCGTATTGAGTGTAGCTAAAGACGGATCAGGCCCTTCCTTTACGCAAGACGAAATAACAACGATCGTGGAAACTGCCACCGATATGCAAATGCATGTAGCTGCGCATGCCCATGGCATAGAGGGTATGCAAAGAGCTATCAAGGGAGGTGTGACCACCATTGAGCATGGCACCTATATGGATAAAGAAACAATGGATCTGATGAAACAGTACGGCACCTGGTACATTCCGACCATCATTGCGGGTGTTTCTGCCGCTGAGAATGCGGAGATTCCAGGCTTCTATCCAGCCATAGTTGCCGAAAAAGCCAAAACCATTGGCCCGCTGATTCAGGGAACCTTCGCTGAAGCCTACAAGGCGGGCGTGAAAATTGGTTTCGGTACTGATGCCGGGGTATACCCTCATGGAAAAAACGCCCGTGAGTTTGAACTTATGGTAGGTGGTGGCATGAAGCCCATGGAAGCGATTATGGCAGCGACCTCAATCAATGCGGGTATTCTGGAAAACGAAAAACTCGGAACAGTTAAAGCAGGAGGCTTCGCTGACATCGTTGCGGTGAAAGGCGATCCTTTGAAAGACATCAAAGTGCTACAGGATGTGAAGTTCGTGATGAAAGCTGGTGCTGTTTACAAAAGCGAGTAAATTTTAGCTTCAAAGGAAATTAAAAGATGGGGAGAAGCGTTGATTGGATGTTATTTTTGATAAACGCTTGCGCCCCACTTTTATGAAAAAGTATCATATTTTGGTTTTGGTCATTGGATTGCTTGCGATGGTCGCTTGCAAAGACGAGGAGATTGACCCCGCAGCTCTTACAGGAAAAAGTGTCACCTATTCGTTATTTACAGGAGCTCAGGACTGGGGCTACAAGGGTGACGCAACATTAGCTGAAAGAAACGACGGTAACACCTTATTGACAATTGAGCTTACAGGGCCCTCAGGCACGACCCAATTTCCAGCTCATTTGCACTACGGTGCTTACAGCCTGGAGGCAGACATGGCAGCTATGCTCACCCCTGTGGATGCAGCTACAGGAAAAAGTGAAACATTACTTACTCAGCTAGCCAACGGCGACGAGATTTCATATGACGAGCTTATCAATTTTGATGGGCACATCAAAGTGCATTTGGGTGACGGCGACAACAAAAGCGTGATTCTTGCCTATGGAAACATCGGCAGCAACCCTGCTACTGCCAATGCGGCTAATGTAGCCAATTGTGCCAGCTGGTAGACTCGGCGGATGTTTTTTCGGTTGGATAATTAAAGAGGTTACTCTGTGCGTCAGCTGACGCACAGAGTAACCTCTTTAATTTAGGATCTGCTTTTCACATTGTCGGACAGGATTTCCGCTGCCAGGTACCAGTATCCTTGCGGGTTTCGCCTCCAAATTCTGACGAAATAGCCTTTTTCTTTCATCAACGCATTTATTTCATAGCTGCCGTAGCTATACCCCAAATCCTGCGAAACTGACGTGCCAGAATCGATGGTGGAAAAAATGGCAGCGCCTTTCATATAGGGCGACGCTTCTGAAGATATCCAGGATAAAAATGAACGTTTGTTATAGAAGGGGTGAAACCCATTGATGGTTGACAGGAGATTAGTCGAGGCCATTTTTTGGTAGGCCGCTTTGATGCCTTTGGTGGCCATCACGTTGAACAGGTAGTCTGCTTCCTCCAGACTCTCTGCTTTGCTTTTGCCATTGTCAGCTTCCCTTTTTCTTATATCATATTCAGCGCCGAACACATGCTCAGGGCCCGCTGCAGGAGCCGTCGTGCCCAGGTCAAGCAGTACTTTCCACTCCCCCGAAGGCTGCTTTTTCCACACTGAAAAGAAATAACCGTATTGTGGAGGCTGGCCATTTGAAGTGTTTGAAGTAATTCTCCACGGGCCGGTGTTGAAGCCGAGGTCGCCTCCAATGGACGTCGCGCCATGGTAAGGCTCCCAGTAAAGTGTGCTGGCGGCGGGTTTGGGAGAAGGGATTTTTGCCGAGTTAACTTCCTGAGCGTTTTTTGGGTGTGGTTGGAACACCAGGCCATCAGGTGCGAAAAACTTGACCCATGCCTCAGGCAGGCCATTGTCACCACAAAAAGCTGCAAAGTCCCTTTCCACTTGAATAAGCCCCTCGACGGAATCCTGTGCCGCTGTTTTTTGTGGCAACGCAAGCAAGGCAACAAAAAATATCACGTTCGATACTGACGCTACTTTCACGTGCATATAATTGAGTTTGAAATCAATAAACATCTATCCGCCAATTACCCTTAACCCTATTTATCGCAAACTGCTATTTCCCGTATTTTATCAGGCACACCACCTATTTGAGTTGCCAGGGCTACATGTTGCCTCTGGGCGCTTCATGTATGAATATAGCTAATTTATTCGTTGATAATTAGTTTGTAAACCTAAATTAAGTGGCAGTTGACGGGTTGTAAAGAACCTAACCGCATGTTGCAACGTTATGGCTGAGCGGTTACTTTTTTGGCCGGAAGTTTATAAATTGGCAAAGTAATTTACTTGAATATGAGTTTTAGGATAAAGACATCTGTAGTTCTATTGGCGCTTTTCGTGGCATTTGCCTCATTCAATATGCCCGAAAGAAAAACCGAAGAAGGAGGCATTAAGTGGATGACCTTCGAAGAAGCGGTTGCTGCGAACAAAGTGGCGCCTAAAAAGATATTCATTGATTTATACACTGACTGGTGTGGGTGGTGCAAGGTAATGGACAAGAAAACCTTTTCTGTTGAGGCTATTTCGTCCTATGTCAATGCCAACTATTACGCAGTGAAATTCAATGCGGAGCAAAAGGAAGATGTGATTTTCGATGGACACACCTTTAAGTTTGTTGCCAGCGGTCGCAATGGCTATCACGAGCTCGCCGCCACACTTACTCAAGGCAAGCTGAGTTATCCAATGGGCGTTTTTATGGATGAGGAAATGAGAATACTCACCCTATTGCCAGGCTTTCAGGAAGCCAAATTTTTCGACACAGTTATTAAGTATTTTGGTGAAAACAGCCATAAAAAAGTTTCCTGGGAAGAGTGGCAAAAGTCTTACCAGTCCAATTTGTAAGAACTTTCGGATTTTTCGACCTTTTTGTACCTGAACGGCTTGGTTCATCAATGGTTCGTCACCATGAAATACCCGGATAACCTTCTTCACGAACCCATCTACGCTAAATTCACATACACGGCTCCCGGAGTTTATGGTATTCATTAATCCAATATCTGGTGCGCTTTGCGGTCAAATTCCTCTAGTTTTATGCCTCACTAAGGGAGCGAGAAGATGATTGTAGCAGGCTATGTTGCGGCTGTTTTTATTGGACTGGTGTTGGGCTTAATAGGGGCAGGAGGTGCTGTGCTTGCTGTGCCAGTTTTGGTCTATCTTTTTGGTATCGACCCAATGCTGGCAACTGCCTACTCGTTATTTATTGTCGGCGTTACATCCTCTATTGGGGCGGCAATTCGGTACAAGCTCATTATCATGCACCTCCGCATCGCCATGCTGTTTGCTGTGCCCTCGCTCACCACCATCTTCCTCACCCGCATGTATGTGATTCCGGCCATCCCTCCCGTGATTTTTGAAGTCGGTGGATTTCAGCTTACCAAAGGGGTTATGTTGCTGTCTGTTTTTGCCATCGTGATGTTTTTCAGTGCGTTTTCCATGATTCGCAATGAGCAGCCCGAAGAGGAAGCAGGTGCAACCGTTATTACCAATTATTTTGTACTCGTTCTAAGAAATGCAGCCATAGGTGTGCTCTTTGGTTTGGTGGGAGCAGGCGGGGGCTTTCTCATCGTGCCCGCTCTGGTAATTGTGATGAAGCTGCCGATGAAGCATGCCATTGGCACATCACTTTTCATTGTAAGTATTAATACGCTACTGGGTTTTCTCGGCGATGTGGCCAATCAGGCAATTGACTGGCAGTTTCTTGCAGGTTTTTGTGGTATTTCAATTGCCGGGATGCTATTTGGAACTTTCCTCGGTAAGAAAATAGATGGCAAACACTTGAAAAAGGGTTTTGGCTGGTTTGTACTCACTATGGCTGTTCTGATTTTTGCTAAGGAGCTCTTTCTTTCCTGAGGGTTTCAAACTAAAGATGTACCTACACGAACTATTTTGAGGAAGAACCGTTATTTTCGAATCTGCGAGAAGAATGGAATTCCGGACAATAACACCTTCTTGCAGCAACTTCAACACCTGAAAGAGTAACTTATGATGGAATGGTTAAAGTCGCCATGGCCGTGGTACGTGGCGGGCCCATTGATTGGGCTGATTACCCCTGCTTTCCTTTTGCTGGGAAACAAGACCTTTGGCATATCGTCGTCCCTGCGGGATATCTGCGCTGCGTGCTTCCCTTCCGGGATTGAGCTTTTTAAATACAACTGGAGGGAACGCACCTGGAACCTGGTTTTTGTTGCCGGGATTGTGATTGGCGCATTTCTTTCCAGTCATTTTCTTTCTGACGGATCACCTGTTGCTATTTCTGATTCTACAAAGAGTGAGCTAATGGCCCTCGGCATTTCCGACTTCCAGGGCCTGGTACCGATAGAACTTTTTTCGTGGTCCAACCTATTGACAACCAAAGGATTTGTTTTTATTATTCTTGGTGGGTTTCTGGTGGGCTTTGGTACCAGATACGCCGGAGGATGCACCTCAGGCCACACCATGTTTGGCCTTTCTTATTTTCAGATGGCTTCCCTTGTGGCTTCTATTAGCTTCTTTGCCGGGGGCCTCATTATGACTCATTTCCTGTTTGACTTTCTTTTTTAAAACCACACCATGAAAAATATCAGGTATTTGTTTTTAGGGATCGTGTTTGGTGTTATTCTAACCAAGGCTGAGGTTATTTCCTGGTTCAGGATTCAGGAGATGTTTCGGTTTCAATCCATACATATGTATGGAATTATTGGATCAGCAGTAGTGGTAGGCGCAGTACTGGTGTTTATCATCCGGAGACTTTCCTTGAAAACAATAGATGGAGAAACCGTCACCCTTCCGGCCAAGAGAATGGACAAGGGGGTAGTGATTGGTGGCACAATTTTCGGCCTCGGCTGGGCATTGACTGGCGCTTGCCCGGGTCCGCTGTATGCTCTGGTCGGAAGTGGGGCCACGGTGATGATAGTAGGGCTTGCCAGTGCCCTGCTAGGCACATGGACGTATGGAGCTCTCCAAAAGAAGCTCCCACATTAAAAGGAATGGATTAATACAGAATCTCCCCCTCAGCCGAATCCAAAGTGTTCTTTAGCAATACTTCTGAGGTTTGACTCAGACAATGGTTTAATGATGAACCCGGTTACTGATTTATAAGACAGTGCTTTCTCTTTGTCCTTTACATCTACTGAGGAAGAAAGGATAAAAACCTTGCAGTTTTTGATGAAACTGGATCCTGCTTTTTCTATCCCCTCAATTATTTCCCATCCATCAAGCAAAGGCATGTTGATATCAACCATTAACATGGTCGGATAACTTTCCTCGGTCAGTTGTTTGGTTAGGTAGTCAAGCCCTCTCTGGCTGTTTGTGAACTGTTTAATCTCGTCAGTACATCCGATGTTTTCCAGCGCTTTGCTGCAGAGAAACTGGAAAATTTCATCATCATCAATTATTACCACTCGCTTCATAGAGAACCAGAAAATGTGTATTCAATTAGTTTGTACTATTGATTTTTTAAGAAATGATGGACAGCAAATTGACACCTTCTTATAACAATCGGTGTTCAATGACTGTTCACTAATCTAACTGAAAGGCTGAATTATTTGTATGTATCTACTTTAAATTTTAACGAACGCTTATAGAGAGTAGATTTTGATGGAGAAGAAGATTTTCACTTGCTCTTTTGGTTAATTATGTGCCGAAAAGCTAAGCTGAAATACGTTATTATTAGCAAAATTATCGCTGATAATAACATTAAATATACCAATTTGTTCGGACGAAAGTTGCCTGGTCGCTGTAGTTTGTTTTAGACGTATTTAGATATAGCCAGCCACTTTGTAACTAATGATACCGACCCACTCTCGAATCAGCAATTCCCAAATGCGGAGGCTGTTGCTGGACGGAATTATTAAATCCAAAGGACTCCATTCCCATGGGCCTGAATAAAGATCGGTGCTGAATGCCATAGGCTGGAGCCCAACCTTGTTGAAACATGCCAGTGATCGCCGCATGTGAAAAGCAGAGGTGATTAACAGAAACGGCTTTTCTGGCCAATATTTTCTAATAAGCTCAGCACTGTAAAGCGCATTCTCTCTGGTGTTGCGGGAATCACCCTCAACGAAGAGGTGGTCGGGGGAAACACCAGCCACTAGAGCGGTTTGTTTCAGTCCCTCCGACTCGGATACTTCCTGATAAAGCAGAGAACCAGAACCACCTGTGATCAGGATGTTATCTATTTTGCCTTCATGGTAGAGCTGAATAGCGTGAATGATCCTATCTGCCCCCTTGTCGAAGTGTACCCTGTCTTTTGGCTCTTGCATAGGGTTGGTTACACCTGTGAGAACAACTCCTACGGCAACGGGCTCTGGAAGACTGCTGATCAAAACAGGTCTCACTTCCCACAGCTTCATGGCCAAATTAGAAATGGCAGGATTGGTGAAAAAGATTAGTAGAGAAAGCCCAACGAGCCTCAGCCTTTTTTTCCATCCTTTTTTTTTAATGAAATGAGGCAGCAACATGCAGAGCATTATCCAACTGACGGGCGTAAGCAACCAGCTAAGTATTTTGGAGAGGATGAAAAACATGGGTTTACTTGTGGTCTTCGCTTAGTTCAAGTCCATAATTAATGCCTTTTTCAACTGCTGGAACGCCTTCTGTCATCCAAAGAGGGGCAGGAGCGTCCATCAGGTAATAGTCGAAATACTGTTGCATACGTGTAGTCCAGTCTTTTCTGTTAGGATACCTCAACGGCCAGTGTGGCTGGTCGTTGTAGGAGATCATCCAGGTGGGCTTTCCAAGCCTTTTGAGGGCTGAAAACAATTCTATACCCTGGTACCAGGGAACATGGCCGTCGGCGTCGTTGTGCATGATCAGCAGCGGTGTGTTGACCTTGTCGAGCCAGAATAATGGTGAGTTTTCCAGGAACCTTAACGGGTACTCCCATAGCGACCCACCTATCCGGCTTTGGGTGTGTTCGTATTGGAACATCCTACTCAGGCCGGTTTGCCAGCGAATGCCGCCATAGGCACTTGTCATGTTTGGCACAGGGGCGCCTGCTTCGGCTGCTTTGAATAGCTGTGTTTTGGTAACCATATAGGCTATCTGATATCCACCCCAACTATGGCCCTGTACGCCTATTCTGTCCTTGTCGACAAAGCCCTGCGATATGAGCGATGTAACGCCAGGCATGACGCAATTGATTGCGCTTTCGCCAGGGTAGCCAATTTTGTAAACAATGTCTGGCACAAACACCACATAGCCCCTTGATGTGTAGAAGGTGAAGTTGATGATTGACCTCCCAAACTCAGGAGTGATATGATTGTGAAAGTTATCAGCATTTTGCTCGTAGAAATAGACCATCATCGGGTACTTTTTCTTTGGGTCAAAGTTGTCTGGTTTAAAGAGCATCCCTTCCAGCGGAATGCCGTCGAGTGACACCCAGTTGAACAATTCTTCCGTTCCCCAAAGGAAATTCTGCTGCTGCGGATTTACGTCGCTTATTTGTTCTACGTTCGAGAATTTGTTGTTGGTGAGCTGCAGGTTGGGAAACTCACGGTAGGTTTCCCGGGTAAAGAGCCACGTGTCAGCATTTAAAGCTTTCTTTTCAAATTGAAGTTGGGCATCTTCCATTATCAACTGTGAAGGAGCGGCGCTTCCTTTGAGCTTAAGCGCAAAAAAGCCGTGTTGTTTTTTCTCATTCTGAAAGCCTTTTAGAATGATCTCAGCATTGGCTTTGATCGACGTTTCCTCGGGGTCAGTTTTCACATAGCGATAAGTAACGGAAGTTTCCCGTCCGTTGCGGGTAATCCGCTCTTTGGTGGCAGGGTTCAAGGGATCAATTTTCCATATATCAAACCTGTCGTAAACGAGGATGTGGCTGTCGTTCTCCAACCAGCCAGCGATGCCATAAGGAGAAGGGAAATTGGGCGAGTCGTTTTCCTCATCCGAAAAAAGAACTTTTGAGTTATCGGTTAGCTTACGAATGGTGCCGGATGTCATTTCCAAACTATACCAGGCGCTATCGGCTACATCGTACCAGTACCCGAACTTGCCGGCGGGTGAAATATTCTCCATCAACCGGGCCTTTTTCTTTGCCAGCTTAGCAGCACCAGTGTTGATATTGATAATGTAAATGTCCTGATTGATGGGTGATCCTTCCCACTGAGAAACCACCCGGTATTCAGCTGATTCGTAGCCTCCAAGTGCAAAGTTGCCAACACCTTCCTTCGTTATTTTCACCTCCTGCAGCTGGAGGTTTCCCAGTTGCACGGGTTTTTTGGTGTCAAAATGGTATACGGCCAGATAGCCTCTTTTGAGTTGGTCGTCCGACAGCACTTTCTGCCTTGGCTGCAGATAATCATCTTTGTAATGCCACACGTCCACTTTGGCTTTTTCTTCATCCAGCAGCGTAGTGTCTCCCACAAGAGGCTTGGGTTGGGTGCCAAAAAACAGCCGCTTATTGTCATCGCTGAACTTCAAGTCCTGAGGGGCCATTTGCCACTCTTTCATCAGAAAAGGATCGTCGGCTTTTACGATCACCCTGCCGCTGTCCTGGCCCGGCGTCCATTGGAAAAGGCCATACGTTTGAAAGGGTTTTTTCAACGTGTCGCTATCAAAAAGGAATGCCAGTCTGCTACCATCGTTTGACAGCCTGAGGCCATCGTATTTACCCTTGCTGCGAAACACCGGTTTCATGGCCAGGTCGTTCTTGCTCACTGTATAAATGCCTGGCGAAAAGCCTTTGTCGTCACCAGTTGACTGGAAGGCCAGTCTGCTGCCGTTTTCGCTGAACTCGTAGCTGGTTACAAATGGGTAAGTCTGGTGGGTGCCATCTGCCAGCTTAAGCACATGCAGTGTGTAGCCGTTATCGTCGCTTACTTTTTTCGCTTTTTTTGACGTCGAGTCTTTCTTGTCTGGTTTCGCTACCGACAAATAGGCTAGCCACTCGCCGTTCTTTTCTGGAAGTTTAAAGGATTTTACTTCTGCTATTTTTTCAAGGGAACCATCGGAGAGTTTGTAGATGGCCAGGGAGTCTTTTGGTAGCTCGTCTTTCTTTTTCTTGAGCCGTTTCAAGGCCCTAAGCGAGTCCAGCTGTGGCTCCACCAGGGCGATGAGGTGCTTTGAGTCGAAAGTGAATTTTGGCCTGCTGCCTCGGGGAATGATAAAGTCAGCTTTGGCGCTGAGATTTTTAATAACGAGGGTATTGTCACCTTCATCGGGGCCGAAAATGTATTCGGCCCATTTGCCATCGGGCGAAAGGTCTTCGGTTTTAATTTTTTTCCAACCGGCCACATCTTCGTGTGTCAGCGCTCTCTTTTGAGCCAATAGATCAGAAGTGCCAAAAGCTACTGCCAGGCACAGACAAATTTTAAAACTACGGTACATCATTTTCTTGGTTTTCGCATAGAGGGGACACCACTGAATCCCTTCATTACTTTTTTGGGTATATCAAAATAAAGGGTGATGATAAGGATGATGCTCATCGCCCAGATAATGGCAGCGTTGAAGTACAGCGTGGGGTAGTATGTTCCCAGAAAGTGCTTTTCCGGCACAAAGAACCCAGCCCTGAAGTCAAATGGGTGCAACGGCTGCGGCCTGCTATAAATAGGGTATATTTTTTGGATAAGGTGGCCTCTTTTTTCAATGATTCTTTCTTGCACGGCGGTGTTTTTCACCATCTGACCAATGCTTTCATTTTCGTACTCATTTTTCAGTGCAATATACTCCTGTCTCTCCTCATCGGTTTTCGTAAGTGACTGAACTGTTTCATCCTTTTCTTTGAAAGCCTTATTGTACCGATTGTTGTAGAACTTTCTCATGGCTTTCATGAAGTCCATACTCTCCTCAAAAGTGACTTCATCGAAGTCCTTTATGTTCAGCTTTTCGTAGGATGGCAGTTTGTCGTAGCCCACCATATCGAGTTCCTTGCCCAGCTCGTTGCGGAGCAGGGCAAATCTCTCCTCGAGGGAAGCTGCATATTTCTCTTTATCAGTTACATTATGACAATACTCCAGTGCTGCTTCCAGCTTGGGAGCCCAATACACTGTTTTATATTCCGACTGGGCCATGTCTCTATCAAACTGGTAGAATTGGCTGGTGAAGGGGTTGTCTTTGTACTGAGTAACCGCCAGGGCCTCAAAAGCCCACCGGGAGGCCATTATTTCACCAATGACCGGCACTTTAGTGTTATTGGCAAACGTTGGGTTGAGCTTGTCGAAGTTCACCACCACACCGCTTAAAATCAGCTGTGGAATGAGCAGGATGGGAATGATAATGTAGATAGTAATAGCCGAATTGAAGGCGGATGATATGTTCAGTCCCAACACGTTGGCAAAGCACGATACTGAAAAAAGCACCAACCAGTACGACCAGGTCATACTGTCAATCTCGAGGATCCAGTCGCCTATGAGCACATAGAACAGTGTTTGGATGGCAGAGAAC
Organism: Imperialibacter roseus; assembly: GCF_032999765.1. Taxonomy (GTDB): domain Bacteria; phylum Bacteroidota; class Bacteroidia; order Cytophagales; family Cyclobacteriaceae; genus Imperialibacter; species Imperialibacter roseus. Next base: position 178,583 of record NZ_CP136051.1, read on the forward strand.
GAAAAAAGTATCAGGAGCTTGGAAACCAGGTAGCTCATTCTGCTCAGATGAAGGAAGGCCTCCCTTTTCAGGATTTTACTGTCTTTAATGATCTCTTCGGCGCTTACCGTGAGCCCCATGAATAGCGCCACAATCACACTCATGAAGAAAAAAGCCACTATGTTGAGGTTCTCATAGAAGCTGTATGATTTGGCGGGGTCGTAGTACCTCACGATGTAGGCCAGGAGGGCTGCCAGCAGAGGCGCCTCGAGCAAGTTAATGGCCAGGTACTGTTGGTTGGAAAACTTGGATAGGAGATCTCTTGTAGCGAAGATTCTTATCTGCTTAAGTCTGTTGGGTATACTGAGCGTTTTTTCGGGCAGCGACGGTTCTGGCTTTACTCTGGGTAGCGTGATGTGTTTTTTGAAGAAACCGTACCAGTCCAGGGGTTGGAACTTTCGTTTGTCCGTCACGTGTCCATACTCATTCACCACCTTGGTTTCGATGATGTTGAAAATTTGCTCGGGATTAACGTTGCCGCATTCCACACATTCGCCTCGCTCCGCATCTACCAGGTTCACGATGTTTTTGAAGTAAATCACTGCATCCACAGGGTTGCCATAGTAAATCTGGTAGCCGCCCACATCGAGGATCACCAGCTTGTCAAACATTTTGAAGATCTCCGACGATGGCTGGTGGATGACCACAAACACCATTTTCCCTTTTAGTGAGAGCTCTTTCAGCAGATCCATGATGTTCTCGGAGTCTCTTGAAGACAGCCCACTGGTTGGTTCATCCACAAAGAGCACAGAAGGCTCCCGGAGCAGCTCCAAGCCAATATTCAGCCGCTTACGTTGTCCGCCGCTGATTGTTTTTTGAAGAGGAGAACCCACTTTTAAATCCCTGGTTTCGATAAGGCCCAGCGATTGGAGCGTTTTTATGACTAGCTCGTCAATTTGTTCATCGGTTTTGTCGGTAAAGCAAAGCTTGCCTGCATAAAAGAGGTTTTGATAAACTGACAACTCTTCTATCAGCAGGTCGTCCTGTGGCACATAGCCAATAACACCTTCTATCTTTTTTCCATCCTTGTGTACATCGATACCGTTGATCAGCACTGATCCCTCAGAAGGTTTTTCTGTACTGTTCAGCACGTTCAGCAGCGTGGATTTGCCAGCGCCGCTGCCGCCCATTAAGCCAATGAGTTTTCCGCCATCTTCTGCAATATTGATATTTTGAAGGCCCAGCTTGCCATTTCTGAACTTAAAGGACACGTTGTCTGCCTGAAAGCTGATTTTGGTAGAGGCCGTTTCGTTTCTGAATTTTGAAACGACATCGCTATAGTAAAGCGATTTTGAAATACTACTGCGAACACTGCTTCCTGAAGAAAACGCCTGAATCCTGTTGCTCTTCAGATGGATGCCATTGAGATGTAAAGATGCTCTTCCGACGTATTTAATAAAGTAGTTTTCAATAACAGGAATTCGAAGTATGGCAATAAATCCGGGCAGGCCGTCCAATGTGATGTGATGAGATTTAGCAGGACTAATTTCCATACCATCATCTGCAATCAGTATGTTGGTGTTATCAAGCCTGGTGCGATCCGTGTACATCACAAACGTTTTCATCAGATCGATCGCTTGTTCTTTAATATTGAACCTGTCTCCGATAAAATAAACCAGCTCCTTCTCCCGCTCGCTGATCTCCCCGTCGGCCACAATCACCTCCAGGAGATCAATCATTACTACTATTTTTTGCGACTGGGTAAGCTCTTTGTTAATGCTCTCAGTAAGCGATATGATTTCAGCCTTGTCGTCAAAATTTTCTTTTTGAAGCATTTCGGCGGTCAGACTATCAAAAAAGTTCATGTACTTGTCCTGATCCTGCCTGCTGATATTTTCCTCTAGAAACTGCAGGATGGATAGCCGTTCGTCGTCCGTCACGTCGTCTTCCTTGGCTACAATTGCCAGCAGGTGTATAATCGCTTTAAGTAGTTGTTCGCTCATGGCAAAGTTGTCGGTTGTGGTCGGGAGCCTCTAAATATAAAAAAAGCATTGAATGGAATGTTCAATGCTTTGATGAAGGGTCAAAACTTTAATACTTTTTTCAATTAACCGGTAATGTCTTTTCTCACCCTTTGTATTTCAGTGGCAAGTTTTTGAAGATCATGCTGATGCAGAACCACGCCTCCTTCATTATTGTTTATTTTTTGCTCCAGTTCAGCCAACTCTTCATACTGAAACCTCAAGATATTCATTTCGGAGATTACGTTGGCAATCGTTTCATCTTGCTCTACGTGCTTCAGAACGGAAATAAGATCCAGCAGTGCCATTTTTTGGTTCAGCACTATCCTCATCAGCGGCTCAAGTATCACATCCCGGTTGCTTTCACTTAGCTGGTCGGCTGGGTACTGTTCAATTACCTGAGTAGAAATATACAGGCCTTCCACAAAGGAGCCTGCCAAAACGAGGGCTGCCATGGTGAGCCTGTCGCCGGCTTCCAGCTTTTCTTCAGCCACCTTTATGGCCTCATTGATAATGAGGGCCAATGAGTCATTGTTTCCAATGCTCTTTTCAAACCGGGCTAGCAGCGACATGTCAAACGCCGAAGCAATGCCAATTTTGTCGGCCATTTTTTGGCAGCCTTCCATGTAGTCCAGTGCTTCCTGGGCCTGGTTGTATGATGAAAGATAGCCTATATCGGCGGCGTAGACGCCAAGGTTAAGAGCGGACTTATCGTTGGAGGTAAGGTAGCTCTCTACTTTGCTCAGGTCGTTGACAAATTCTGCCCTGAAATCAGCGCCGGTAGCTTCCAGAAGAAAGGGTACTTCTGATGGAGCAGGCAGGTCGTGTATCACTTTGTCGATTTCATTTTCGAGTTCCTGCTCTGCTGCATCAAACTCTGCGGCAGCCAGGTCTTCAGCTTTGTCCTTCGATTTGTCGGAAGAACCACATGACGTTGAAAAAAGAAAAAATGATACTAGAACTGATAGTGCTGCTAGTTTGGTAAGGTTATTTTTCATGGTTTGCATAGTGAACGGTTCGCTCGATAGGTAGAATTGGTTATCCAATTTTAACACTTTTTGACCTCTTATTAAAATATCACATTACTTAATGTCTGCCATCGTTTGGCTAAATCTAATTGCAGTCCTAATCTTGTGATTTCTTGCAAAACTTCTTTTCTTCTTCCATGGGCATTGCGTTCAACAGCTTAAGGGTCGGTAAAAAATACAGACTGGTGAATTACCGGGAGGTTTTTGACTTTGAACTAATGGAGATAGTGGACAGGCACGAGTTCAGGTTAAAAGATATCCACACGCTGGAAGAATATTTTATGTCGGATCTTCTGCGATTCGGACGGGGCAACGACTTTTCCATTATCGAAAGGTAGTGGCTGCCATTTTTTCCTGTTTAGTGTCGCTTGATGTCTGAGATATGGCCGTTCTGGCAGCCAGAACCTAAATGGGTATTTTTTTGTGATAGCTAAGCCAAACGAAAGGATACTTGCATGGATAATTTTTCAAAACTCATATACAACGCCGTGAACAAGGCGAAAAATGCTGTAGTAAAAATCGACGTTCAAAAAAAGAAAGACGGGAAGCTACAGTCCGGCGGCTCAGGTTCTGGATTCATCTTCTCATCCGATGGCCTGTTTCTCACCAACAGCCATGTGATCCATGGCGCCGATAAACTCACAGTGACATTGCTGGACGGAACAAAGGAAGAAGGCTTTGTGGTGGGGGAAGATCCGGATGCCGACCTGGCTGTAGGGAAGATTTACGGGGGCAACTTTACGCCTGCCAGTCTTGGCGACTCTTCGAAGCTCAATATCGGGCAGTGGGTTATTGCCATTGGTAACCCATTGGGTTACCAGCATTCTGTAACAGCTGGGGTTGTGAGCGCCTTAGGACGGTCGCTACGCACTCAAAGCGGAAGGCTGATTGATAGCGTGATACAAAGCGATGCAGCCCTCAACCCCGGTAACTCCGGCGGGCCTATGATTGACACCAGCGGCGAGGTGGTTGGGGTAAATACTGCCATCATCGCCCGGGCGCAGGGGCTGAGCTTTTCAATAGATATTAACCTGGCCAAAGACATTGCCGGCCAGCTCATCCGTCATGGCAAGGTGGAAAAGGCATTCCTGGGAGTGTTGATTCAGGAAATTGATTTGCACCCACGATTGATCAATTTCTACAGGCTGGAATCCACCAGAGGCCTGATGGTGACAAAAATTGAAAGGGATTCACCGGCTTTCCGTGCCGACTTGCTCGAAGGCGATATTATTCTCCAGCTCGACGGCGAAGACATCACCTCATCGACAGATCTTTTCAGAAAGCTTTCGCACGAGAAGGTAGACAAGCAAGTGAAACTCACCATTGTGCGAAATTACCGGACGCTGAAAGAGGTGGAAGTAGTGCCTCTGAAGCGATAGCCTATAAATCCACTAAGCGTATCGTCTTGACCTCTATCCTGTCCCACACTTTTCCGGTGGTGTAGGGGTCGGAGGCGATATAAGCATCTACCTCCGCTCGGGTATCGAACCGGAGGTAGAGCGTGGAGCCTATCATTTTGCCTGAAGCATCCAGCATAGCGCCGCCCGCAATCAGGTGGCCGGCTGCCTTCATCTTTTTGGCATTGTCGAGGTGTGCCTGACGTGCGGCCATGCGCCTGTCGATGGCGGCAGCATCGGTGAAATCGTAAGCGTTGATTTGAAAGTCCATTTCGAAAGGTAAGCCCGAAGCATGTAATTGAGCAACTGGTTGCACGTTTTCTTATCAAGTGGCTTGAAAAATGTTAACTTTAAAGCCTGCAAAGCCACCAAATTCCAGCTCATGGTTGTTTTCTCATTCCTGTTTGCATTTTTCACCAACTGGATTTCCTATCCACCGGTTTATGATATAAGCACCATTGACGGGGAGAGAATCCTGTTTATTCAGGAGTTGGAATATATTGAGGACAGCACACGATCGCTGACCTTTGAAGAAGTAAAAGAGCAACGCTTTCATACCAACGCCTCCTTCCAACCCAGAGACTACAATCCCTCATCGGCCTACTGGGTCAAGGTGCGTTTGTACATCCCAAAAGATAATCAGGAACAATGGCTCATTGAGTTTTATGACCAAACCATTGATAACCTGAGGGCTTATGTCCCCACAGTGGAAGGTGATTATCGCTTGCTGCAGTTCGGCGATCAGTTTCCTTTTGAGCAGAAAACGTTTGAGCACAAAAACTTTGAAGTGCTTATTAATGACCGGCTTGAAGGAGTGCAAACCTTTTACTTCAGGATAGAGTCACACGCTTATGTTGATATACGCATAGTGCTTAGCACCATCAACCAGTTTGTGCACTACGCCCTCAATGAGTACTTCCTGTATGGAATTTTCTATGGAATGATCCTGATGATCATTCTGTACAACATCCTCATTTACATTGCCATTCGTGAAATCAAGAACCTCTATTATACCTTCTACATCCTGAGTGTTGGGGTGTTTGCCATGTGTGTGGATGGCATTGCCTACCAGTACCTGTGGCCTAACTGGCCCGAATGGAACCAGGTGGCCCATGGGGTGGCCCTTTTCTCAGTTATTTTCTGGTCTATTCTGTTTTCAAGGAAGTTTCTCAACGTTACGGCCAGGGCACCTAAGCTGACCAAAATTATTGATGCTGTCCTTATCCTGAGAAGCTTGTGGTTCTTGTTTGCGCTGGTGTTTGATCACGAGCTTTTTCAGCTTCGAAATATTGAGATCATACCGCTGTCTATTATTTTCTACGCAAGCATATACGTGTGGGCCAGGGGCTACAAGCCGGCCAGGTTCTTCGTGGTGGCTTACGGGTTTCTTTTCTTAGGCTTCCTTGTCAAAGCCATGGTGATGCTGTCTGTTATCCCCATCAGCATTCCGTCGTACTACAGCCTGCATGTTTCGTTCGTTGTAGAAATGCTTTTTTTGTCTTTTGCACTCAGCGATAGGGTGAGGATTTTGAAAAGCATGAGAGACAGGGCATTGTTCAGGATCATTAAGCAGCATGAGGAAAATATGAGCCTGAAAGACAAGGTCAACAAGGAGTTGGAGCAGCGGATAAGGTTGAGGACCATTGAGCTGGAAGACAAAAACAACCTGTTGAGGGAGGTGAATGAGAAGCTGACTGCTCAAACCAAGGAAATTTCGCAAATCAACTCTATTCTGGATCTTGATAACTGGAAACTGAAAAACAACATCAAGGAGATATTGCAGAACAGGCTTGTCAACAAAAACCTTACCCTGGAAGAGTTTAATGGTATATTCCCCGACAAATTGAGTTGCTACAGGTTCCTGGAAAGGATCAAGTGGGAGGAGTCGTTCAAATGCAACAAGTGCAATAATGACAAGTACATCACCGGCAAGGATCATTTTTCCAGACGCTGCAGCAGATGTGGCTATATTGAGTCTGTCACCAGTAACACCATTTTTCATGGCATCCGTTTTCCTATCGAGAAGGCCTTTTACATTCTGTACGTAACCAATAACCAAAGCGAGCGATTCACCCTGGATCAGCTTTCAGAAATGCTGGACCTGCGGCGCAATACTATATGGAGTTTTAAGAAGAAAATTGAGGAACTATTGAGTACTGTCGACAAGCCAGAGAAAGACTATTTGAGAAACTTTTTTATGGTGCATTCCAATTAAAACAAGCGAATTGATGAAGTTTGTTACCGAAACGTGATACGGAATCGTTTTCGGTGTCAGTAAATGCGCTATACGTCATTTTTTAATGATATTGAAGCGATACAAATAAGGTGATAATACCTTATTATAGAGCAGTCTTCCAACTTCTTTTCCCCTCACAAATTAAAAAGTGATCGCGGATGCTAGTATCTTTTCACTATCGTTCAAAAGCAACATTAAATATCTACTTATAAACTGCAAATGAAACACACCTTACGATTAGCATCTGTAGTGCTTTTCATCGTTATGTCGATGGGTAACCAGGCAACTGCTGTGGCCCAGGGCAGCGTTGTCAAAGGCAAAGTCACTTCACAGGATGATGGGGAGGGGCTGCCAGGAGTGAGCATACAGGTGGAAGGAACCAGCCGGGGGACTGTAACAGATTTTGAAGGTACCTATTCGCTAGAACTCCAGAGTGGAGATAACAGATTAATCTATTCTTTTATCGGATACAAAACCGTGACGGTGGATGTTGGCAGCCGGTCGGTAATTGATCTGGTGATGGAGCCTGACATAGAGCAACTGGAGGAGATTGTGGTGGTGGGCTATGGTGTGCAGCGCAAAAGCGATGTTACGGGAGCCGTAGCTTCTGTTCGTGGCGGCGACCTTACTAAGATCCCTGCTGCGAATCCTATGCAAGCGCTTCAGGGCAAAGTGGCCGGTGTGCAGGTAAGCAGCGGCTCAGGCCAGCCTGGTGCGGCGCCGGTTGTTCGAATAAGGGGCGTTGGTACGTTCAACGACTCCTCGCCTATATATGTAGTAGATGGTGTCATTCTCAGCGACATCTCATTCCTCAACTCTTCTGATATTCAATCAATGGAAGTGCTGAAGGATGCCTCGGCAACTGCTATTTATGGTTCCAGAGGTGCTAATGGTGTTGTGATTATCACCACTAAGCAAGGTAAGATAGGCGACGAGCAGACTACATTTAGCGTCAATACTGAATACAGCGTTCAGAAGCTTTCCAGGAAGATAGACCTGCTCAATGGCAAAGAGTTTGCCACCGTGGTGAATGACATTAACCCGGGCTCCTACAACAATGTGGATGCCGTGCCCAACACCGATTGGCAGGATCTGATTTTTGATGTGGCACCTATACAGAACCACCAGGTGTCGGCTACCGGAGCCACAAAGAAGACGCAATACTACGTGGGCCTCGGCTACTTCAACCAGCAGGGCATTATCGACAAGTCGAAGTATGAGCGACTTACGTTGAAGCTGAACAATACGTATAAGTTTTCCGACAATGTGCGGCTGGGCAACAATATTACCGTGGCTCCCTATTCTCAGCATGTAGCGCCAGGCGTTGTGTACCAGGTGTACCGGGCGCAGCCTGTCGCCGTTCCACGATATGACGACGGCAGCTTTGGCGTGGTGCCCAATGTGGGCAACCCGCTCGCCGATCTGGAGAATTCCAACAACTTCAACAAAGGCTTGCGAACTGTGGGCAATGTGTTTACCGACATCAAGCTGTTCAAGGATTTTACCTTCCGGTCGAGCTTTGGCGTGGACATGGCCTACAACAAAAACAAGAGCTTTACGCCTGCCTACACGGTTTACAATGCTAACGGCACTGCCTCGCAGCAGCAGAATTTGTACAGCGACTTGAGCAAAGAGAATAGAGAGAACTTTACCTGGTTGTGGGAAAATACCCTGACCTACAACAAAGAGTTCGGCAAACACCGGGTAGAGGGACTTGCTGGTTTCACCAGCCAGAAAACTACTTCCGAATACCTGAGCATCAGGGGTGAAAACATCCTCAGAGACGGACAGGACTTCTGGTACCTCAGGCCCAGCTATATTGTGGACGAAAGCAATAACATCAACACACTGAACAGCATTGCCAATGGCGTAGACGCCGGGCAGTACTACTCAATGGCTTCTGTTCTTTTCCGTGTCAACTACACCTACGACGAGCGCTTCCTGTTTACCGGCACGTTCAGACGAGATGGTTCTTCTAAGTTTACTGATAGCAACAAGTATGCTAGCTTCCCGTCGCTGGCACTAGGCTGGAATGTGATCAATGAAAGCTTCATGCAAAACATCACCGCTTTAACCAACCTGAAGGTGAGAGCCAGCTGGGGCGCTATCGGAAACGAAAAAATACGGTACAACCGCCAGTTTTCTTTGGTGCAGAATGAACTGAATCCAGTGTTTGGTGTGGAAGAGGCCCTGAACCCGGGTGCAAGCTACGGCGTAACCGGCAACCCCGACCTGAAATGGGAAACTACGTATCAAACTGACCTGGGCCTTGAATTTGGCCTGCTTAACCAGCGGTTAACGGGTGAACTTGACTACTACCGGAGGGAGACACAGGATATTTTGGTAGACCTGCTCACCCCCGGGCACCTGGGCAACGGGCAGGGGCAAAGAGTCACTTACAATGCAGGTTCCGTTTTGAACAGCGGCTTCGAGTTTAACTTAGGCTGGTCCGACGAAATTCAGGGAGTAAAGTACCGTATTGGTGCCCTGGGGTCTACTGTGCACAACGAAGTGCTAAGCGTAGGCGGCAATAGTGGTGTCGACTCTACGCTGGTAGGTGGTTACCTTGGCGACGGCCGTCCGGTGACATTGAGCAGGGAGGGGCTACCTATCGGTGCTTTCTATGGCTATCAGATAGACGGTGTTTTCCAAAACCAGGCTGAGTTAGATGCCTACCCGCACGATTCTCAGGCCCGGCCGGGAGACCTCATCATAAGGGACGTGAACGGAGACGGTAAAATTAGCCTCGGCGACCGCACCTACATGGGCTCACCCATCCCCACATTCATTTACGGGTTTAACCTGGAGGCTTCCTACAAGGGGTTTGATATCAATGTCGATTTTCAGGGGCAAATGGGCAACAAAATCTTCAATGGTAAAGAAGTGGTAAGGCCTGATCCTTACAATTTTGAAAGGCATGTGATTAACCGCTGGACAGGAGAAGGCACAAGCACCTCTGAACCCCGAGCGAGCTTTGGAGGAATCAACTTCGCACCGTCTACCAGATTCATTCAGGACGGCTCCTTCCTTCGCTTTCGTAACATGACCGTTGGCTACACTATCCCTGAAGCAGCGCTTGAGCGGATCAACATGAACCAGGTAAGGGTGTATGTGCGAGGCACCAACTTATTCACTGCTACCAAATTCACAGGCTATTCGCCAGAGTTCGGTAGTGAAGATGTGTTGAGCAGCAACATCGACAGAGGAGCTTACCCTGTGTCGGCCATTTATTCAGCCGGTTTAAACATTTCCTTTTAATGAGTTACAAAATGAATTTTCCACAACATATACGCCAAATAGTAAAAAAAGGAGCATTGGTGCTGCTTGTACTGGTTCCTTTTGCTTGTCAGGACTTTCTTGATATTAGTCCCCAGGGTGACCTCACGCAGGCGTCTTTTCCACAGTCGGCCGCTGATGCACTGCTGGCTACCAATGCCGCCTACAGCACCCTTCGCAACTGGTCCTATCATTCGGGTGGCTATCCAATACTGGATATCATGTCGGACGATGCCCGCAAAGGCAGCAATCCCAACGATCAGCTCCCAACGCTCGGCCCTTTCGATACTTTTACTTTTAACACCACAGCCGATGGCCTGGATCGCTGGTGGGCTGCGCTTTACGAAGGAGTGAAAAGAGCCAACGTCGTCATTGAAAAAGTACCTGAAATAGCGATGGAGCAGGCGAAAATTGATTTATACGTGGCTGAAGCCCGTTTTCTGCGTGGGCTGTTCTACTTCGACCTTGTGCGTGCCTGGGGTGGTGTGCCTCTCATTACAACGCTAACCCCTCCTTTAAGGGCTGCACGGGCGAGCAAGGCGGATGTTTATTCTCTGATAGAAGGTGATCTTTCTTTTGCTGCGGGTATTCTGCCTGAGAAAAGTGAAGTAGCCACCGAAGACCTCGGCAGGGCAACCAAAGGTGCCGCCAAAGCGCTGTTGGCCAGGGTTTACTTGTTTCAGGGCGATTTCGTTAAGGCTGAATCCTATGCACTTGAGGTAATCAACTCTGGCCAATATGACCTGGAACCTGATTTTAACGATGCCTTTGGCGAAGCGGGAGAACATGGCGTGGAATCAGTCTTCGAAATTGGTGCCCGCCGCAATGAGGGAACCAACAACGGCGGTAACCAATACTCCAACGTGCAGGGCATCAGAGGATCTCCCAACAGAGGCTGGGGATTCAATCGCCCCTCCATAGACCTGATGAACTCTTTCGAAAACAACGACCCACGCATGGACGCAACCATCATTTTCCTGGGTGATGTGCTGGGTGGCGTGGTAACGATCGGCGATGGCACCACACCCGACGAAACCCGTGATGCTAATGGAAACCTGATTGAGATAGAAACCTATAATCAAAAAGTGTGGACCGAGGGCAGCAACACCATCACCTCATGGGGGCACAACCGACGCATTGTGCGGTATGCTGATGTGCTGCTCATGGCTGCTGAAGCGCTGAACGAAAACAACAAGTCGGCACAAGCATTAACCTATCTGAACATGGTAAGAGCCCGGTCCAGGGGAGGCAATGCCTCTATTTTACCCGACATTACCGTTACAGACAAGAATCAACTCAGGGAGCTCATTATCGAAGAAAGAAGACATGAGCTGGCCATGGAAGGGCATCGGTTTTGGGACCTGGTAAGAACGGGCAAGGCACCTGAAGTGCTTGGTCCCCTGGGTTTTGTGGCTGGAAAACACGAGCTGCTCCCTATTCCTCAAACCGAAGTAGACCTGTCGGAAGGAACACTGGGGCAGAACCCCGAATACTAAAGAATTTAAATTTTAAACCTCAATAATTATTAACTACATCATTATGAAGAAGGCAAAATTAATTTTCAACTCGCTGTGGGCACTGGCTATGGTGGCTACGGTTTCTTTTCTGATAAGCTGTGGAGGCGATGAAGAAGCGGCTGTTGAGCTCACAATAGTGAGTCTGAACGCTGGAGATGATGACCTGAATGGTGCCACGAGCCCGGATGGTGTATCTGTATCCTCAGTAATTTCAGGCATTTTCTCAACAGACCTTGACCCTGCATCTGCTGCGTCAAATATAACTTTGGTTAATGACTTCGACGATAGTGAAGTGGATATCAATGTTGTGGCCAGTGGAAGAGCTTTAACAATCACCCCAGCAGAGCCCCTTTTTGGTGGCTCGCTCTATGTTTTGACACTGAAGGCTGGCCTAAGTTCGACCAAAGGAAAAACTTTAGGAGCAGACATCACAAGAACCTTCACCACTGTAGGGTCTTTTACCCCCCAAAATGTAATTGCCCACTGGACATTTGAAGACAATGCTGATGATCAGGTGGGTGACTTTGACGCTGATGCTGAAATTGCTATCACTTACACTGATTCAAGGAATGCGGCGGCAGGTAAGGCGGCTACGTTTGATGGCGACGTAAGTATCATTGAAGTACCTGGCGCAGCGGAGCTGATGAACAGAGCGGATTTTACCCTAAGCTATTGGGCGAAAACCAACTCTGAGGGACACGTCAATGAAACTGGAGATCCAACTGGACATTTCGTGATGGGCTTGGGTGCATTTCACGGGTTTCAGACAGAAATAACTGGTAGCTATCGTGACTTTAAAGTCGCTTCTACGATGGAATATGGTGATGGAACCACAGGGACTGGTGGAGATCTTGTGTGGAACGGTGATGGTAAAACAAAGGATAATGAAGGTTGGAAAGGAACGGTATTTAGCAAAGCTGATGGAGATTTGACTGCTTCTTTGAAAGATAAATGGGTTCATGTAACCTTTGTTTTTAGCGGAACTGAGAAGTATCGGGAACTTTATATTAATGGGGACTTAAAGAAGAGGCAGGAATTTGAGTTGTGGGGTTCAGAATACAAGGAACCGACGGCAGTGGGCCTCAAATTTGATAATAGTGCTGAAGTTGAAAATGTTTTGGCTTTTGGCTTTGTGCAATCAAGAGGCGGAACGCTCTGGAGCAATGAGCCTTGGGGCAACTACAATTTACCAACATCGCAGCACTTCAAAGGAAAGCTTGATGATGTAAGGATCTTCTCTGTAGCTGTTACTGCTGAAGAAATCAAGAAAATGTACGATTCAGAAAAGCCTTAGTAGTTAGATTGAATTGGTTTAGTAAATGAGGGTTCCTGTTTAGGAACCCTCTCATTTTCCCCAAAATTTTGATGCACAATAAACTTACTCCCTTCTTTTTAGTACTCAGTTTACTCCTGACTTCCTGCGGAGGGGAGGACGATGATGGAACGACTCCCGATCTTGTCTTGCAGCTCTCCAAAGGTAATATTGGTACGTACTCGTTGAACCTGAACAATTCGGACGAAAACATCGATGCCCCAATTGATAAACCCCTGGTTTTTACATTCACCTCTCCCCTGGAACAGTCCACAGTGGCGTCGTCAGTGGAGCTCAAAGACAGTGAGGGCGTAGTCGTCACCCTCGATTTTTCCTTCCTCGATGACGACAAAACTTTTTCTGCCTCCACCGAAAATGGCCTCGAGGGCAATGAAAACTATACCCTGGAGATAAAAAACACGCTAAGAGGAACCAGCAATGAAAAATTTGGCGGGCTAACCGTTTCATTCCAAACCGTTCCCAAAGAAATTAACGTCACCCAGCTACTCATCGATGGAGTGGACTACTTCTCAGCAGAGCGGATCGTTGATATCAGCTTAATGCCCTCTTTTGAAATTACCTTCTCTTCTCCGGTAGATGCGTCCACGATCACAGATGCCAACGTCCGCATTTTTTCTTCCAGCGGATTATTGTCCTCCGCCATCACGCTTTCTGAAGATAAAACTACCTTAACCATTGTGCCTTCCACTGCTTTGAAGGGCCTTCAGAAAACCCAGGTTTGGCTCTACGAAGCCATCAAAGGCGAGGAGGGGGAAGTATTCAATTTCTACAAAAAGGACTTTTACACCACCTACGACCCCACACCGGTGTTTCCGGAAATAAGCGATGAAGCGCTGCTTACGCTGATCCAACAAAAGACATTCAGGTATTTCTACGACGATGCCCATCCGGCGAGTGGCATGGCCCGGGAAAGAAATTCGTCTGGTAGCACCGTCACCACTGGCGGAACAGGCTTTGGCCTGATGGCCATCATTGTGGGCATAGAACGTGGCTTCATCACCCGGCAGCAAGGCATCGATCATTTTGCCAAAGTCATAGGCTTTCTTGAAACTGCCGACCGTTTTCATGGGGTTTGGCCCCATTGGCTCAATGGTGACACCGGTGCCGTGCAGCCTTTCAGCACCAAAGACAACGGCGGCGATCTGGTAGAAACCTCCTTCCTTGTACAGGGCCTGCTGACCCTTCGGCAATACCTCAACGCCGACAATGCTGCCGAAGCTGACCTGGTTAGCAGAATCAACACCATGTGGGAGGAAGTAGAGTGGGACTGGCATACCAAAGGTGGGGAGAAGGTGCTGTACTGGCACTGGTCGCCCAATTTCGGATGGGAAATGAACCACCAAATCCGTGGCTATAACGAGGCGCTCATTACCTATTTTCTTGCTGCCGCCTCTCCAACGCACGCAGTAAGTGCCGACGTCTATCACAACGGCTGGGCCGGCAATGGCTCCATCAAAAACGGCCGCAAGTTCTACGACATTGAGCTGCCTTTGGGTTACGACTACGGCGGTCCGCTTTTCTTTGCGCACTATTCCTTTTTAGGGTTAGACCCTAATGGACTGAGCGACACTTATGGTGACTATTGGGAGCAGAACGTAGCCCACAGCCGTATCAACCAGGCCTACTGCGTAGCCAACCCCAAAGCCTTTGTCGGCTACAGCGACCTTTGCTGGGGCCTGACTGCCAGCGATAACCACAATGGCTACTCGGCCCATTCTCCTACAAACGACCTCGGTGTGATCACACCTACTGCGGCCCTGTCTTCATTCCCCTACACCCCCGTGGAATCGATGAAAGCGCTTAAGTTTTTTTACTACACCTTAGGTGACAAACTGCTGGGCGAAAATGGCTTTTACGACGCTTTCAATATCACTCAGGGCTGGACAGCCAACTCCTACCTGGCCATCGACCAGGGGCCAATTGTAGTGATGATAGAAAACCACAGAACTGGGCTGCTGTGGGATCTTTTCATGAGCGCCCCGGAAGTGCAGCCCGGGCTTGACAAACTTGGATTTACCTCCCAAAGATAAACGACTATGAAGAACAACCTTTCCATTCTTATCGTGCTGGCAGTATTAGGACTAAGCGCCTGCTCGCCAAGCAAACCTGCCCAGGACAGCGCTACAGACGAGGCTACCATCAGCGACGACTCCCTCATGACGCTGGTTGAGTACCGCACCTTCCAATACTTCTGGGATGGAGCCGAACCCAATTCGGGCATGGCGAGGGAACGGTTCCATACCGACGGCAACTACCCCGACAACGACAAGCACATCGTTACCTCCGGCGGCAGCGGCTTTGGGGTGATGGCTATTCTGGTGGGGATCAAAAGGGGCTTCATCACCCGGGAGCAGGGACTGGAGCGCATGACCAGAATTGTAGGTTTCCTGGAAACTGCCGACCGCTTTCACGGAGCTTGGTCGCACTGGATCAACGGTGAAACGGGCAAGGTAAAGCCCTTTGGTGAGAACGATAACGGCGGCGACCTGGTGGAAACAGCCTACCTGGTGCAGGGGCTTTTGGCGGTGCGTCAATTCTTCAACGAAGGCACGGAGGAGGAGCGGGCCCTGGCCAACCGCATCGATACGCTTTGGAAGGAAGTGGAGTGGGACTGGTACCGCAACGGTGACCAGGACGTGTTGTACTGGCACTGGTCGCCCGACAAGGGATGGAAAATGAACTTCCCGGTCGAAGGGTGGAACGAATGCCTGATCATGTATGTGCTGGCGGCATCGTCACCCACGCATGGCATACCGGCGGAGGTTTATCACAATGGCTGGGCCCGAAGTGGTGCCATTCTCAACGATTCTACCCATTCTCAATACGGTTACCACTTGAACCTGAAGCATAATTTTGCGCAGCAATATGGCGGCCCTCTTTTTTGGGCGCACTACTCCTTTGTCGGGTTAGATCCCCGCAACCTTAAAGACAAGTATGCCGACTACTGGCAGGAAAACAGGAACCATACGCTGATCAACCGACAGTGGTGCATCGAGAACCCCAAAGGATATAAAGGGTACGGCGAAAACTGCTGGGGGCTGACGGCCAGCTACTCAACAGGGTTTTATGCGGCCCACCGGCCCATGGACGAAGACCTTGGGGTGATTACTCCCACGGCGGCCCTTTCCTCATTCCCTTACACGCCCGAAGAAAGCATGAAAGTAATGAAGCACCTTTATTTCGACCTGGGCGACAAGGTGTGGGGTGAGTATGGCTTTTACGATGCTTTCAGCGAACAAAAGGACTGGTATGTGAAGTGGTACCTGGCCATCGACCAGGGCCCCGAAGTGGTGATGATAGAAAATCATAGATCGGGCCTTCTGTGGGACTTGTTCATGTCAGCACCTGAAGTGCAGAGTGGTCTGGACAAACTAGGATTTACTTATTAGTCTGTAACAAAACAAGGAGTCTCTTGCATTAAAACTAATTTATTAGTTTATTGACTAATAAATTAGTTTACTATGCGTCATCATCTTTTATTCTCGCTTCGCAGCCTTTGGAGGTTTCGCTCCACTGCTTTTCTGCAAATCCTTGGTTTTGTAGTTGGCCTGGGTGCCCTGATACCCGTGCTGATGGTATTGTACTACCATATGCGCTTTGATAAGTTTCACGACAAGGCCGACAGGATTGTCAGGGTAAGCACCCGGGTGAGCCTGCCGGAATCAACCTCGATTTATGCCGCCACTTCCAAGTCGCTGGCGCCGCTGTTGAAAGAGCAAATGGCCGATGTGGAAGAGGTAGTCAGGTACCGATACATGCCCGCTTCCGTTACCCTGGGCGACCAAAACCTGGGGCAGAGCTACCCGCTTTTTGCTGACCAGGGCTTTTTTGATGTGTTTTCTGCGCAGGTTGTTGCCGGAGATATTGCAACAGCACTGCAAACGCCTGATGGATTGGTGATCAACCAAACAACGGCTGTAAGATTTTTTGGAGAGGACGACCCCATCGGACAGACAGTATCTCTTGAAACACCAGCCGGTAGCTTTTCGGCACAGGTAAAAGCTGTTATCAGGGACTACCCCGAAAATGTGTCTTTTACTTTCGACATGGCCACAAGCTATTCGCATGTCGAAAATGCCATGCGAGACAACCTCGGTGCTCTGGTGCCCGGCAATTTTACCTACCTGCTGATGAAGGCGAGAATTGATGAAGCCAGGCTTGCCGGGGAATTTGCTGCCATTACAGAAGAACATTTTCCAGAAGGAATGAGAGATGTAATGAGCCTGCTTCCGGTGGCCTTCACTGAAGTTCACTATACCAATGGCCACCAATTTGACTCCGGGAGAAAAGGAAGCAAGCTCAACGACCTGGCCCTGGGCGTGCTGGCGGTCTTTCTGCTGCTGGTGAGCATTGCCAACTATGTGAACCTGGCCACCGCCTTGCTGATGAGGCGATCCAAAGAGCTGGCCATTCGCAAAATCATTGGGGAGCCTGTTGGTCAGCAGTATGGTCAGCTGCTTGTAGAATCTGTTTGCATGCTGTCGCTGGTCATCCTTTTGATCAATATCCTCACGTTCTTTCTGGTGCCTGAAATTGAAGCCATGCTCAACATCACTTTGAGAACCGGACTCTTCACAGGCGTCAGCTACTACCTGTTCACTTTCTTTTTTGGTCTCGCCGTGGCAGGTGTTTCGAGCATTGTTCCGTTTTGGCTAGTGTCCAGCACAATTTCTGTCACCAACCTGAAGGGAGCAGCAGCTGGTCGCTCAAAATTGAGTCTTCGTTATGGTCTCCTGGGGCTTCAACTGATCGTTTCTGTACTTTTTGCAGTGATTGCCCTTGGCATGGATGAACAATTGCGGTTCATCAAAAATAAAGACCTTGGTTTCGACAAAGAACAGGTGGTAACGATGAGCATCACCGATCCTCAGGTAAATGCGAAGGCCGACGCCATCAAGCAGGCTTTTCTGCAGCAGTCGTATGTTAGCGCAGCTTCTATATCGCTCACTCCCATTACCGGCGACCATGTGCGGGCGCAGTTCAGGCTTGGAGCCGATAGCACCGGAGCCACCCCTATGATGAATGCCAACTATGTTGATGTGGATTTTGACGAGGTGTATGAGGTAAAGCTCGTGGCCGGGCGGTTTTTCTCCAAAGAGTTCGCCTCTGACATCGGCCGGGCGTTTGTGCTCAACAAAAAAGCCGTTGAGGCGTTCGGTTTTCAGTCTCCCCAGGCTGCCGTTGGCCAAACACTCTCCAAAGTGCTTGCTGACTCTCTGAACACAGGCACCATCATAGGGGTAATGGAAGACTATCACTTTCAGTCGCTTTACCAGGAGCTGGAGCCTATGATTTGGCAAATTGTGCCTGCATCTTCCCGCAACTTGCTTGCCGTGAAGCTGGAAAATGGCGATGTGGAGGAGCAAAAGAAAAAGCTAAGAGCCGTGTTGAGTGACCTTGGTGTTACGCAGGAGATCGAATTCACCTCGCTCACTGACGCCCTCGACATGGCCTACAGAGAAGACGACCGACTCTCTTTTTTCATCCGTGTCTCAGCTGGTGTCATTGTGCTTATTGCTTTGCTGGGAGTTTTTGGGCTGGCAGCGTTTATTTTGGAAACAAGGAGGAAGGAAATGGGTATCCGAAAGCTACTCGGGGCAGAATTGTGGCACATCATGGCCCAAATGGGGCGTCCGTTTGCCGGGGTATTGGCCGTTGGCCTTATGGTGGGTGCCCCTGTTTCGTATTATTTTTTGGGCAACTGGCTCAACTCATTTGCCTTTCATGTAAGCGCCTCCTGGTGGTATGTGCCAGCAGCTGCGATATTGATCGGTGCACTTATGGCAACATCAGTATATCGGCAGGTAACCAAAGCCGCAGCTACCAATCCGGCGGAAGTGCTGCGGGAAGAATAAAAGCGCTTAGTTGTCGTTGAACTGCGCCTTGATAGAATTCAACGCTTTGGTGAGGGAGTCTACCTGAGGCGGGAACTCGTTCCAGACAAAAGAGATGGAATTTTCAATGCCTCCCGATTTGATGCCCAGCCAGTAGTCGCAACCATCGTAGCAGCGGGCGCAGGATTCCAATTCCAGCACAGCGAATTCCTGAAGCGACACCAGACCGATCAGGTTTTCCCAGCCCTTTTGGGT
This sequence comes from Imperialibacter roseus, assembly GCF_032999765.1. Lineage (GTDB taxonomy): Bacteria > Bacteroidota > Bacteroidia > Cytophagales > Cyclobacteriaceae > Imperialibacter > Imperialibacter roseus. The sequence goes on from NZ_CP136051.1 coordinate 197,459, forward strand.
AAACGCCTGTTCAATGATTTCTGTTTTTGGATCGCCAGCTCCCCAGGTGGTTCTCTTGTAGATGAGCTTATTGGGTGTTACAGCCAGGGAGTCCAAACATACGCCCGCACAAAGCCCACACGAAATGCCTGTTTTAATGTACTCACTTTCCGACTTTAGCTTCACAGAAAGAAGTTCTTCGTCCTCACTACCGCAGGCGATCAGGAGAATGCATGTGGCAACAAAAAGCAGAATGGCTCTCATAAGTTTGACTGTTTGGGTAGAAGACCCTTGATCAAAAGAGAAAGTTGTAACTCAGTGGTTGGGCTTTTTGCCAGAAACCAAATACATCAGCGCTCCGCCTGCAGAATGGAAGTCGTTGTTTTTGAGGGCTTCAAAGATCCTTTCTGAGTGGCCTTCGTATTTTTGATGGTACTCGTCGTAAAAGGACAGGTATTTATCACCGAACGCCTCAAAGTAAAAGAGATCCGAATTGTTCATGGCGTCGCCGGCGTTGCCTTTTTTCCAATGCTTGGTAGTGGCCATCTGCTCCTGCGTGTCGTAGGGGGGCACCATCACAATGGCCTTGTCGGACAAGCGAACGTCTATTTTTTCAAAGCCCTGCTTCGACAGCATGCCGGGCAGCAGGTCGCCAAGAGAGTTGTCGCCAAAGCCAAGTCTTTTCTTTCCCTGCTCCACAATCAGGGCGTACTTCACATGGTCAATCATCTCGTCGATTGAGGTGTTTTCCGACTCGGAAGTTCTCAGCAGGCTTTGAATCCTGTTGTTAGGCTCCACACACAGAATAGTGCCTCCGGGCTTCAGCACCCTCTTCATTTCCTCCACCGCTTTGGTGGGGTTGCCTACGTGGATCAGCACCGTTTGGCAGGTGACAATATCAAAGGACGCATCCTCAAACGGAAGGTTCATGGCATCGCCCTGATAGAGTTCGAACCAGGCGGCCTGGTCTTTAAAAAACCGTTTGAGCTCCGCCGATCCTTTTGCCCAGGTGGGGTCTTTGTCCACTCCCACCACATAGGCAGGCTTGCCGAGGTAGGGAGTAATGATCTTGCTCCAGTGGCACTGGCCACAGCCCACATCAAGCAGGGAGGTGTGTTTGCTCAGCTTGATTCTCTTGGCCATCAAATCGATAAAGCCCTTGTTCCACCAGAAATTCCGGTAGTCTGCAAATTGGTTTTCTGAATGAGGAGTTTTAATCGAGGACTCAGGCATTTTCAACGATAATCTTTAAAGACTGATAACTATTAAACAAGATGGCAGACCAACCTTGCCAGACTTTCTTAACAACAGACAATAAAAAAAGTGGTTCATTGTCTGAACCACTTTGTTAATTTCTTTAGGCGATTAATAGTTCTCAGTAATCAGAGTCACGGTTGCCACGGCCATAGCCGCCTCCGCCACCACCACGGTTGAAGCCTCCGCCACCACCGCCACCACGGTTGTAGCCTCCGCCTCCGCCACCACCACGATTGAATCCGCCGCCACCGCCGCTTCTTCTTTCGCCTTCTGGTTTCGGCTCTGACTTATTCACCACTATAGCTCTTCCTTTTACTTCGGCGCCATTTAATTCTTTGATCGCTTTCTGAGCAGCCTCATCATCCGGCATCTCAACAAAACCAAACCCTTTGCTTCTACCCGTGAATTTGTCTGTGATAATCTTTACAGAAGAAACCTCACCGTAGTCTTCGAAATAACCTTTTAATTCAGCCTCTTCAATACTGTAAGGGAGACTGCCAACGAAAATATTCATGCCTTATTAGTTAAATAAATTTTTATAAATGTAGCGGATTTAAAACGAAATACTAGTTTTTTGAAAACTTAATCTAAGTGCATGTATTTTGAAAAAATTCACTTAGAGGAAAATAGGCTACAAAATCAACAATATGTTACGGCCTTGTTGCCACCGGCAGGAGTTGATTCACCTTAGCTTTAAGGTCTCCCAAAAACCGGAAATCAGGGGTTTTTCAGGCTTCCTTTAGTTTTTTTAAAGCAACGGCATTCATGCAATACCTCAGGCCTGAAGGGGCAGGGCCGTCAGGAAACACATGGCCGAGGTGAGCGTCGCAGGTGTTGCAAACAGTTTCGATGCGGTACATCCCGTGGCTCTTATCGGCGATATAGGCGATGCTGTTTTCTTTCACAGGCTGAGTAAAAGACGGCCAGCCCGTGCCCGACTCAAACTTCTCAGCCGCATCGAACAGCAACGTGCCGCAGCAAACGCAGCCGTATTGGCCCGGCTCAAAAAGGCTGCACATGTCGGAGCTAAATGCCCGCTCTGTTCCTTTCAGCCGTGTTACCTGGTATTCCTCAGGCGTGAGCTTTGCCTTCCATTCGGCTTCCGTTAGTGTTACTTTTCTATCCGGTGCGGGGTTGCCATTTTTGGCGAAGCTTGTTATGTCTGTCCACTTGAGCATAGGAGGGTTCTTTTTGATGATTGAGTAACAGCGTTTGAGGGAGAATAGTTTTGAAGGTAAAAAAGCAAATTTAAATTTAATGAATCCCAAGAGCTGTCCCCTGACAGCCCTTCTCCGAGCGCTTTCAGGAGACAGGCCCAGGCTGCTAACTCGAGAATCTTACCCTTCTTTCTCTTTTTCTCTGGCAAAGCATATACCCAAACTTGTATATTTACTTTTGAACCGTTGTCTGAAACGCTAAACAAAAATTTCCCTGGTTATGAAAAAGACCCTTGCCTTTGTAGTAATAGTAGCACTTTCAATCACCTGCGCACTGGCGCAAAGCTGGCAAAAAGTGACACCAACTAATCAATGCACCAACCGCCACGAGAACTCACTCACCGCCATTGGCAACAAGCTGGTGCTGGTGGGAGGCAGGGGCGTGAAGCCCGTGGAGTCTTTTGATATAAAAACCAACACCTGGACGAAACATGTGGAGACGCCCCTGGAGATGAGCCATTTTCAGGCCATCAACTACAAAGGCGAAATGTGGGTAATAGGAGCGTTTACGGGCGGCTACCCTCATGAGGTGCCCATTCCCGATGTATATATTTTTAACATCGAAAAGAATGAATGGCGCAAAGGTCCGTCGATCCCCGAAGACCGTCGCCGGGGTGCAGCGGGGGCTTTCGTGTACAAAAACAAGATTTACATTATTTGCGGAGAAACAGATGGCCACTGGGACGGCACCAACGCCTGGTTTGATGAGTATGACCCAAAGACCGACAGATGGAGGAGGCTGGCCGATGCGCCTCATATCCGTGACCACGTGGGTGCGTCTGTGGTAGGCGACAAACTCTACCTGGCCGGGGGCCGTCGTTCGACAGCTAAAATCCAGCAGGTACTGAACCTCACAGAACCAGCAGTGGATGTGTATGACTTTAGAACAGGCAAATGGTCAACACTGAGCGAGGCGCAGAACCTGCCGACGAAAAGGGCAGGGGCTTCATCAGTGGTGTTGGGAAAAAAGGTGCTGATCATGGGGGGCGAAAGCGATGCTCAGGAAGAGTCGCATGCCAACGTGGAGGCTTTCAACACGCAAACCATGCAGTGGGAGATCCTGCCGATGCTCAACAAGGGTCGCCATGGCACTGGCGCTGTGAACGTAAAAGGCAAGGTCTACACCGTGGCCGGCTCCGGCAACCGTGGCGGTGGGCCCGAGCTGAATAGTATTGAGGTTTTTGAGTAGAAAGATTAAAGAGGTTACTCTAGCCCCAGAGAAAATCGTAACCTCTTTAATCTTTAAGAACGATTGGTTACTGACTAAAGAGGTTACATCGGCAGGGGAGGAGAGAGTAACCTCTTTAGTTCAAGGCGTTACATCTGCAGGGACGCAAAAAGAACCTCTTTAGTTTTTCACCAAAAAGCTCTTAAACGCAATCTTTTGGCGTTTCCAGGTGTAGGTAACGGCCACGGTGTCGCCGTACTGGATGATGGCGGGGTAGGAGAACTCCTCCTCTTCCGTGCCTTTGTCAATATCGACGATGGTGGGCCAGGTGAGGCCGTTGTCGGTAGAAACACCGAGCGATAGCGGAGACCGGGAGCCCCAGTTGCCCGAGGTGTTATTGAAGGCCAGGGCCAGCATGCCGCCGGGTAGCTTCACCACGTCGATGCCGCTGTTGGGGTTGGGCAGCGAGGTCTTGTACACCGGTGACCAGGTAACACCGCCGTCTTCAGAATCGCTGCGGCAGATGGCACCAGCCGAGCTCCTTAGCAACATGTGGACTTTGTCCGGAGCAGACTCCCATAGCGTGGGCTGGATGATGCCTTCGCCTTCAATGGCTGTTCTGTCCAGGGGTAGAAACTCCGATTTAGTCCATGTTTTTCCGTTGTCGGTGCTGCGGTCCACAAAGGCATCCCATACCTTGTTGGTTTCCTTGGAGGAGCCCGACAGCAGTGAGCCGTCTGCTAATGTGATGGGTTTGTTTCTTACCGGGCCCCGGCCTCCCTTGTCGCCTGCTACCAGTTCGGCAGGGGCTGACCAGGTGGCACCATTGTCGGTGGTGCGGATCCACCAGGTTTCCCAGTTGTCGATGGTTTTGCCTACTTTAAAATAGAGGATGATATCGCCGGAGGCTTCTTTGAAAAGCACAGGGTTCCAGTGGGCATCTTCACGAATTTTGGCCACCTCAACGGGTCTTGAGAAGTTGCCTGCGTTGCCTTTGGTGAGCCAAATGCCCACATCATCGTGCTTTTCGTGGGTGCCGCCAAACCAAGCTACGAGGAAGTTGCCGTCGTTGGTGCGAACGAGGGTGGAGGCGTGGGCCTGGGCGAAGTCACGGTCGTCGCCGAAAACGAAGTCGGAGGTGAGGGGCGTGACGGTGGGTTTGGGTTGTTGTCGCACCGTTTGTTTTGTTTTTGGCTTACAGGAGCCTATGAAGATCAAAATTGTTATGATGATACTTGCAGTTTGAATGTTTTTATTAAAAATTATGCTCATAAGGTTCGAATTAAGTTGCGGCCATCTGGATTAGCTTTGTGCTATAAAATAGCCTCGGTTGTCGAAAGTTGCTTTTCGTCCTCAAGCCGGACGGGCTGTTACTTTTTCTTGACAAAAAGTAACCAAAAGTCAACGAAAAATTAACGCACTGGCCAATTACACGCACCCGGCCGCCATTTTTCGCCCTCCCTCCTGGTTGGGCGCTGCTCGAATCAGAAACCTCGCTAATAAAAAGATGGCATTAACGGGGTATCGAATTCTAAATTAGGATCACATCGCCTTTGAGCCCACTAGTTTGTAGGCTTTGCCGTCTGTTTTCGTGAAAATGTATAGTTCGCCGTCGCCGTCGGTGCCCAATCGTAAATCCACTTTTTTGCAGTCGCAAATGTCTTTGAAGTTCACCGGCTTGCCATTCATGCTCACCTGCCACTTTTTGATCGTTGCCTGCTGGCCAAGTTTCAGGTCGGCGATGTTGACATAGGCCAACCAGCCCTGCACAATGTCGCCAAACACATATTTCCCTTTCAGCTCAAGCACATCCGATCCCAGGTACTCGAAGCCACCCAGGATGGCATTGCCCTCGTCGTGGTCGTACTGTGCCACCGGGTAGGTGATGGGGTCGTTAGGCCCAATGGTATTGGCGAATACTTTGTACATATCGTCGTAGGGATCGATCACGAAGGTTCCTTCTCTGTAAGGCCAGCCATAGTTACGCCCCGGCTGAATCATGTAAAGAGACTCAATGCTATGATGACCAACGTTAGAAGCCAGCATTTCACCCGACTGAAGCCAGGTAAGTCTATGAGGATTTCTGAAGCCCTTGGCATAAATCTCTTTTACTGTGTTGGGATTGGCATCACTCACAAAGGGATTGGAAGCTGGTATGCCATAGTTTCCATTTTTGCTGTTGGTGCCTGCAGGATCAATCCGGAAGATAGAGCCCCAGGCTGTTTGCAGGTTATCGATAAGGAAGGCGTATCCGTTTTCGGCCGCACCACCATCACCCAGGCCAACGTAAAGAAGGCCATAATCAGCATCGCCCTTTTTTACCAGTGGGTTGAAGCGGATGTCCTGCATGCCATGAATTTGCGTCACCATATTGATGCGGAACAGCTCACGGTGACTGGTAGAAGTGAATGGGGCTTTGGCGGCAGGATCGGTTGTCCATTCTGTTAGAATCCATTGTAGCTTCACCGGAATAGAATCAGCATAGGCAAAGTCGGCGGATTTGGTGCCTGCGGGCTCGGTGTGGGTGGTGTAGAGCAGGCCGTTTGTGCTGAACTCAGGATGGAAGGCAAAGCTGCCGAACCCGGTGGCCAGGCCGGGCTGCCTGATGAAGTTTGGCATTAGCTCAGCCATGTCCATGTACAACTTTGGTTGTCCGTTCACCATTTCATACAACCTGCCATTCAAATCCACCACGAAGCTCCTTTTGGTACCGGGCAGCTGATCCATTTTGGTCATCCTGTTGATCGGCTGCTTGTCGCTTGATGCAGGGAGCCCTGTTATTTCCTTCATAGCTACTACTATGTCCGATGTTTGGATAGTGTCGGGGATAGGGTTTTTCAGGGCTTCTCCTTTGTCAGTGCCTCCACCAAATACGGGTGCTTCTTTCGTATTGATATAAGCAATTACCTGGTCAATCTGCTCATCTGATAAGTATGAAAAGGAGGGCATGTAGGAATTAAATTTCTTAAACAACATCACAGCCCTTTCGTCGCCCGAGTCAATCATTTGCTGAGGGTTTTTCACAAAGTTTTTGATCCAGTCAGCCGATACTTCTTTGGTGAGTCCTCCCAGCTGCGGCCCAATGCCTGCCTGCATAAAATTATGACAAGCCCCGCAGGTCATGTCAAATGTGGCCTGACCGGCTGCAATCACTGCTTCGTCGGTAGAAATATTGTTGTTGTCGTTTTTTGTTTCACCACCGCAGGAAGTGACTACCAGCAAGATCAAAAGCAGATAGCTTAGGCTCAGAAGGGAGGTTGTTTTCATTAGTAAAATAGTTTTTAGGCAAGTATGTGTAGTATCAAATAAATAATGCGGGTCTATATTAGTCAAAGATCAGCAAAGTGGAAAAGGAATGGTTGGTCAATGGGGCAGGCGGTTTCTTTGTTTGGTTGACTTACCACTATGACGAAATTTCCTTCATTGTCACCTACCAATTAGTAACTTTGTGTCAATATATTTCAAGCGACGCCCCATGAGTAACAAGGAATCAAAATTTTATGCGATCACCAAGATGAAATGCCCCCGGTGCCATGAAGGTGACTTGTTCCCCGGGAGCAACCATTTCAGCTTTTCGAAGTTCACTCATATGTACAAGACATGCCAGGTATGCAACCAGTCTTTTGAGCCTGAGCCTGGTTATTATTTTGGGGCCATGTTTGTCAGCTATGGCATCAACTCAGTCATTTTTGTAGCTGTTTGGGCAATCCTTGCTTTGATAGTGGAAGAGGTGACACTTACGATGATGATGGTGGCCATTGTCACGATCGTTGTGGGGCTGCTGCCATTCAACTACCGCTTTTCCAGAAGCATCTGGATCAACATGATGGTGAAGTACAAAGGAACCAGTTTAAAAAAGGATTAGCGTATTATCCATTCTTGAAAAGATTGAAGTTCAGGAGCCCTGATCCGTCATCTGACTCAGCTTTTTCTTCTCTGCGCTTCTGTCGTTCCTTTTTCCGCTTTCTCTTTTCCCGGGCTTTTTGCCTTTTCTTTTTCGTGTCTTTGGCGATGATGTAATGAGCAGAGAGGCCCGTTGAAAAAGTGAACCAATCAGAGTGATTGACTTCATAGGCGGGTTTGATGTCGGCTGAAATGACAATCGGTAGCCCCGGGAGCTTCATTTCAGCGCCGAGTATGGCGTCGTAGCCATAATAGTTTCCCTGTTCTTTTTGTTCTCCCAAATGCAAGCCGGCTCCGGTGTATATATTGAAGCCTTTGCCAATCAAAGGAAAATGTTGTTCAATGAGCAACGTACTGCTGTACTGGCTGGGGTAGGCTGCGAAAATGCCTTCGAGTGTTGTTTTAGCAAATAGCTTCTGCTTTGCCGTGATGCCATAGTGCTCGTTGCCAAAGCGGACGCCGAGGGCAGTGGAGTATTTCTGTGCCTGGACTGAAACAGCCAGAAAAAGCAATGGGATAAATATTTTAGACATGGCTAGCTTTAACTTTTAACTGAACGACTTATTGGATCAGTTATTTTCTTACTGCCATGGTGTGTGCCATTATCTTGCCAATTAGCGCAGTTGTTTGATTATTTCTTCTAAAAGCTTTTGAATTTCTTTTTGTGAAGCTTCAATCGCTTCCGTGACTTCGGTGCTGGCACCACCCACTTCCATGTCTTTCACGCTGCCAAGTGCCTTCACGTACCAGTCGGCCCAGGCGCTGAGGATTTGAGTTTCTTCAGATGCACTGGCTCCGTCCTTTACGGCTTGCTTGCTCAACTCAGCTTCGGCATTCAGCCTGTTGGTGGCCGCATTCTTTATTTCGCTGATGATGGACAGAGCAGTTTGATGATCAGCGTTGACCAGGGTGAAAGCAGAGGCAAGAGCAGCGGTGGCCACATTCTTCTCGGTTGCTTTAGATACTTTGTCCAGCCGGTCGTTGTCGGTGTGGTAAAACTGGTCAGTGAAATGCCAAAGCAGCAAACCCGGGATGTTGGCTTCCAGAAAAGGCACGTGATCGCTGCCGCCTTCGAATGGGTTGTAGCTCACTTGCCAGTTGGCCTGAGTGCCTTGTTCCAAAAATCGATTCAATATGAAGTCGTTAAAATAGTGGGGTTTCATGTCGGCCAGGGTCACGTCGCCAGCTCCCCATTCGGTATGCTTGTCGTTGCCCCGTGTCCAGATGGCGCTGGGGTCGGGCATTTTTTCAATCAGGAACGAGCCTCCTGTCACCGCTGTGTTTTCTCCCACCATGTCGAGGCTGATGCCCCATTTGATGTTGGCCGCCCTCGCTGCATCCTCCTCAATATAGCGACGGGTGGATACTATTTCGTCGCCCCACAGAAACGTGATGGTTCTTTTCGGTTCAAATTTGTTCTCCTTCACCAGTTTTGCCGTTACAGCAGCCATTTCCACCTGGGTGCCTGTGCCTGAAGCGTTGTCGTTGGCACCAGGCTCCTGCACATGGGCGCTGAATACCAGTCTTTCATCGGGCACTTGCGAGCCTCTCACATTGGCCACCACTGTAAGCTCTTCGGAAGGATAAATCTTTGTTTCAATCTTCACGTTCAGCTCCACCTTTCCCTTAGCCATAGCATTCTTCAGCTTCTCTCTTGCCTCCCACGACAAAGCCACACACCAGGCATCTTTGCCTTCCTGATAAAGGATGCTCCTGAACTGAATAGACGTCACGTTTTTCTCGGGCTGGAGGTAATCCGGGTTGTTGTACGTAAGCAAAGCCAGGGCGCCACCTTTTTGAACGGCCTGTTCGAATGCCTGCCGGGGATTGGCATCTGCCAGGGCAATTTTTCCTTTTAAGCTTCCGGCTGCTATTCCCTCAATATCTTCAACAAAAACGACCTCTCCGCCAATGCCAGCCTGGGGAGTGCTTGTGGAGTAGACAGGGAGCATGTTTCTATTGGTGGAGAAGCTAAGCAGTGGGCTGACATCGCCTTTGATGGATACTTCTCCATCCACTGGTTCCCAGGTGGGTTTGGATAATGCCCTTTTCTCGATACGGTAAACAAGCCTGTTGTCCTTTGTGGCGTTTTCTTCCGGCACATAGCCTGCTCTCTGCAATTCAGACACAATTCGGTAGATGCTGGAGTCGAAGCCTGTATTGCCAGCCAGTCGCCAGAATTGTTCCACGTAGGCAGTGGTTTCGTAAGCCAGGTCGCCGGTTACTTCCGGTCTTACCATGTCAAAATAGGCTGCTGAAGGATTTGGCGGCTCTGCGGTTGGTTGAGCGCAACTCAGTAAAACGAAGGTGAGCGGGAGCAGGGCAATGTTTTTCATGATCAAAGGTAAAAAATGGGAGTAGATATTAAACAAATGTTAGTTGCCATTCCAGGCTCCGTCGAAATTTCAATCAATTTCATTAAATTTGATTTATGGAAATGAAAGTAAAAATACCCTTTCAGCAGCTTCTCAGAGCAGTGCGGACATTGACCCCGGCAGAAAAATCCAAGTTGAGGGATGAGCTCAAGGAGGATATGGTGGAAAAAGATGACAAGTCATCATTTGTCGAGATGTTAATTGATGGGCCTGTCTTTTCAAAAGAAGAAATCAAAGTGATTGAATCCAACAGAAAAAGCATTGCAGCATGGCGGACAAAAGGCTAATGCTGGATTCTACAATCCTGATAGACTATTTTCGCAAGACGAACAAGAGCAATTCTCGTCTTGTCAATCATTTCAAATTATACGATCGGCTTTACATCTCCAGTGTAACCGAGTTTGAAGTAATTAATGGCGCTTCACCGGATCATACAGCATTCTGGGATCGCATGCTAGAGCGAATCACGATCCTTGAATTTGACAGCAAAGCGGCCCGAATGGCGGCCGAAATCGTAAAACAACTGAAGCACCTGCGCAAAAGCATTGACAAGCCCGACCTGTTTATTGCAGCCACTGCAATTGTTCATCAACTCACTTTGGATACGTCAAACAAGAAGCATTTTGTTCACATCCCGAATCTTGACTTACTTTCAGATTGATTTTAGGCGTGTGGGATCGGACTTGAAAAACCGAAACACCACACCCATATCAAAGCAAAGAGATTTGAAGAATTAGTCGCTTAGAAGTAATTCCTTCCACCACCAACCCGAGTCTTTCACTGTGCGTTGTTGCGTTTCGTAGTCGACATGCACAAGCCCGAAGCGGGGCTCGTAGCCTTCGCTCCATTCGAAGTTGTCGGTGAGGGTCCACACAAAATAACCGTCAACGTCAACGCCTTCTTTTTTGGCACGGAGCACTTGCAGCAGGTATTCTTCGAAGAATTTGATGCGGCGGTGGTCGTTCACTGCCCCATTGTTGACCTGGTCGGGCAGGCAAACGCCATTTTCCGTCACCACTAGTTTTTTGATACCCTCGTAGCTGCCAAAGCGCTTGAGCATGTGGTAAATGCCTTCCGGGAAAATTTCGAAATTCATCGAGTTCATTTCTACATTCCGCTTCGTGGCAGGCACTTCTTTGGCAAAGAGGCCAAGCGAAAACAGGGAGTATTTTGAAACGATGCGGAAGTAATTCTGAATGCCGATAAAGTCGAATTCGAACGGGAGCTTTTCCTCATCACCGGCCTTCATGAATTTTTCTATCCGTTTGAGGATAGGAACAGCCTTTGTTGGGTAACCAAGTCCCAACCCTGGCTCCACATACAGTCTGTTGAAAACGGCGTCCATCCGGTTGGCGGCTTCCACATTCCAGGGCAGTTTGTCTATGGGGTCAACATGGGAGCAGGAATACGTAGTGCCTATGTTGGCATGAGGCACATTGTAGCGAACAATTCGCCCGCCCTCGGCCTGGCACATCGTTGTGTGATGCGCTGCACTAAGGAACGAGTCCAGTCCTTTTACGCCAGGGGCGTGATAGCCAGCCATGTAACCCAGCCCGGTGAAAGCCATGGGCTCGTTGAGTACCATCCAGTTTTGTGCTTTGTCGCCATATTGTCTGGTCACCAGATCAACATATTCGGTGAACCACCCAATAATATCCCGGTTGGCCCAACCGCCATGGTCTTGCAGTGCCTGCGGTAAGTCCCAGTGATAGAGTGTGATCCACGGAGTGATGCCATTTTCCAGGCAGTAGTCAATCACCCGGTGGTAGAAGTCGACACCTTTGCTGTTGACGTGGCCAGTGCCGCTGGGAAGCAACCTTGGCCAGGCAATTGAAAACCTGAAGGAGTCGAACCCCATCAGTTTCACCAGGTCAATGTCTTGTTCGTAGCGATGGTAAAAGTCGGTGGCTACCTTGGCATGGTCACCTGTTTTGATTTTGCCTTTGGTGTGGGTAAACCGATCCCAAACCGACTCGCCTTTGCCATCTTTGTTCCAGGCACCCTCAGTTTGGAAAGCGGCGGTGGCTACTCCCCATGTGAAGTCATTGCCAAAATCAACCCGGCTGAAGGGGCGGATGTCTTCCAAAAGCTCATGATTGCCGCTTGTTTTTGTTGTGCCCTTATTTAGCATTCTCGTGGGTCGACTTGGCTACGCTTTATATTGTTCGGTTTTCCTGAAGCAAACGGCAAAGATAAGGAGGATTATGAAGGCCAAAAATATGGAGGTGGTAAACCTGTTGATCCAGCTAAAATAATCGACAACAGAAAGTGCCAAAAGAATGCCAGGGAGGAAAAGAATGAGTGAGAGCATTTTTGAAAGTGAACCTTTTTGGATAAGAAGTGTACCGAGCCAGGCAAACACGGCGGCCAGCAGCCCCCACTTTGCCCAGGTGAATAGTGGTAGAAAATTAATGTAGGGGCTAAAGCTCATTCCGCCTTCCATGTACCCGGAGGTAATGCGAAGCATCATGATGTTTTCCAACAGGTCGCTGCTGAATATGACAAGCCCTGCCCAGGCCATGCTCTTTACCAGAGGCTGGTTGGAGACAACGCCGAGTTTGTAGATGAAAAATGCCAGAAAAGAGCTGTAAACGGCCATAAAAACGAAGTCGAAATAATTTACTCTGTCCAGCCCCAAAATTTCTTCTTTGTCCAATACTTCCAGTGTGTTAACCACATCCGATGACGAATGCACAAATTCGAGGGCTATAATCAGGCTTTTGTAGGGCTGTAGAGCCTTTTCGTTGGGCAGCGAAACACTCCTCATGAGTCCGAGGCAAACGACCAACGGTAAAATAAAAAGCCCAAGACTGCGAAGAGGATAGTTGGGATTATTGATCATTGAATTAATTTAGCGCACTTAAGATTTGAGGAACTCAAAGCTGATCTACAATATAAGCCATCTGTGGTTTAGTAGATGTAATTCAAACTAAACATTTAGATTTGTTCAAATAATCCGATAAATTCAAGCCTTCTAGATAAGACCAAAAACTAATAACTATGAAAAACCTGAAATCACTTCTTTTGCTTGCAGTAATTCCGTTCGTTGTTTCCTGTAGCTCAGGCGACAAAAAGGCTGCATCTGCTGAAGAAGCCACTAAGGAAACCGCCGTTGACAAAGTTGAAAAAGAATTTAACTACCCCATTCCTACCTCTTTCGAAGTAACTAAAATGCTTCAGGATGCGCAGGCAGGATTTGTGTTGGGAATAACCAATGATGCTGAAAATGCTGATCAGTATGTTACTGCATATAGCAAGGCAGTGAATCTGGGCGTTTATGGTGCCGATTTGAGCTACGCCAGTACTTACAACCGTCAGCAAGAGACAATGGATTTTCTTAACGCTTCCAGAAAGCTGATCCAAAGCCTCAATATCTCCTCTGGCTTTAGCATGGAAATGGCTCGCCGGGTGGAGAACAATCTTCAAAACAAGGACTCACTGATCAATATTATCACTGAGGCTTTCTACGACACCTACACTTTCCTTAACCGCAGCTCACAAGAAAGAACTTCGCTTCTAGTGCTTGCTGGTAGTGTGGTGGAAGGATTGTATATCTCATCGAACCTGGTTATCAGCAGTGGCTATGACCAAAAGCTGTTGGATGTTATCGCTGGCCAAAAGTCGCAAGTGTCGAAGCTGGTTGACTTACTTGGCGAATTTTCTGATGACGAGAATGTGCAAAAGGTGCTTCCAGCTCTTCAGGGAATCAAAGAAGCGTATAGCAAGGTAGGCGATAAGCTGACAGCTGAGCAATTTGATGACTTGCAGGTAGCCATCGAATCAATCCGTACGCAGATAGTTACACCATAATTTAATTGCTTGAGTTAGTTCCTATTCCCCGGCTATGACCGAGTCGATTGTAAATGCATTAATGCATCTGTTCGCCATCATTGAGAGTGTCAAAGAGGACGATCAGTTTGACTCGGTTCAATTAGTGATTAAGCCTTATCTTAACAGGAGCCTGAACAACGAGGAGCTAACTCAAGCATATCTTGACCTCTACAATAATTACCTCTCTTTTCACAGAAGCCAACCCCGCACAGGCGACGAGGAAGCACTTCTGGCCACTGACGTAGAGAGTATTTTGCAGGTTACCAAAATCTGCAATCAGCTCAATCAGGAGCTTCTTCAGCATGAACGTATCATTGTATTTCTCCAGCTTCTGGAGCTCATTTTTGCCGACGGAAAAGTAACCGACCGGGAAGAACAGTTTGTTATGCTGGTGGGTATGAACTTCAGCATACCCAGCAAAGAAGTAAATGACATCAAGGCTTTTGTGCTTAACAAAGATGGCAAGGGCATGGACACCCAGCGGGGGCTGGTGATCGACAACCGTGCCACCGAATGGTCGGATGACATAGCCTGGATGATGAAAAAGAAGAAAGTGGCCGGGGCTACCGAGTTTCATCACATGCGGGTGGAAAACATGTTTGGGAAGATACTCGTGCTTCATATTGCAAGTATCAACACCTTCTTTTTCCGGTACGACGGCCCCCTCAACCTTTATGTAGAGAGCAACAAAATTGTCAAAAGTAAGTCGTATCAGCTCAAGCCCGGGTCAATAATCAAAGGCAAGACGATCAAGCCGATTTACGAAACTGAAATCACCAAAAAGTTTCTTGAAGACCATAAGCGGGGGCACATTGTCCTGACCGGGAGGAACCTCACCTTCCAATTCAAAAACAGCGACAATGGCATCCATCCCTTCAATTTTTCGGAAGAGTCGGGCACGCTGGTGGGCGTAATGGGTGGCAGTGGCGTGGGGAAGTCGACATTGCTGAACCTGCTGAATGGCAAAATTGAACCGACTGAGGGGAGAGTGACTCTGAACGGCTTTAGCATGGAAAATGCCGCCCGTTATGGAATGATAGGCTTTGTGCCACAGGACGATCTGTTGTTTGAGGAGCTCACAGTGTACCAAAACCTTTTCTTCAATGCGCAGATGTGCTTCAGCGAGTTTAGCAAGGAGCAGCTTGAGGAAACTGTTGACAAAGTGCTCCACGAGCTCGACTTGTATGAGATCAGAGACCTTCGGGTCGGCGATCCTTTGAACAAATCTATTTCAGGTGGGCAACGAAAAAGACTGAACATTGCCCTTGAGCTGCTGCGTGAACCAGCCTTGTTGTATGTGGATGAGCCAACCTCCGGCCTTTCCTCTATGGACTCTGAGAAGGTGATGTGGCTGCTTAAAGACCTGACCCGCAAGGGCAAGCTTGTTATTGTGATCATTCACCAGCCTTCGTCGGACATTTACAAGTTGTTTGATAAGCTCTGGATGCTGGACAGGGGCGGTTACCCCATCTACAATGGCAACCCTATTGATGCTGTTGTTTATTTCAAAAGCGAGAGTACGCAGGTAAATGCCACCGAAAGCGAGTGCCCGCATTGTGGCAACGTGATTCCCGAGCAGATTCTTCAGATCGTTGAAACGAAAACCATTGATGACGACGGGCGCCCTACGGCCGAAAGAAAAATCAAACCAAGCGATTGGTTTCATAAGTACAAAGAGAAGATTGAGCCGTTTGTTCCTCAGCTGCGTCACGACACGTCCATTCCCAAGTCCAATTTCAGGCTGCCCAGCTCACTCAAGCAGTTTTTGATTTATAGTAAGCGGAACGTGCTGTCGAAGGTGGCTAATAAGCAGTATATCCTTATCAACTTGTTGGAGGCACCTGTGCTGGCATTTATTCTTGGTTATTTTTCTAAGTACTCAAGCGGACTTGAGTATAACCTGGCGGAGAACAAGAACCTGCCGGTGTATCTCTTTATGGCGGTGGTGGTTTCCTTGTTTATTGGGATGTCGGTGAGTGCAGAGGAGATTTTCAAAGACCGAAAAATTATTGAACGGGAGTCGTTTCTCAACCTTAGCCGGTTCAGTTATATCAATTCCAAGGTGAGCTTTCTATTCACACTGTCGGCTTTTCAAATGCTGACATTTGTGGTTATAGGTAATTTTATCCTGGAAATCCATGGCCTTTCTCTCTACTACTGGCTGCTGCTTTTCTCTACGGCTTGCTTTGCCAACCTGGTGGGGCTTACCATATCGTCCGCTTTTAACTCGGTGATCACCATTTACATTTTGATTCCCTTCATTTTGGTGCCGCAGCTGCTGCTGGGAGGGGCCATGATCAAGTTCGATGACCTTCACAAGTCGCTTACGAACAGGGTCTATGTGCCATTTATCGGCGATGTGATGGCGTCACGATGGGCTTATGAGGCCATTGCGGTGGCACAGTTCAAGGAGAATGCCTATGAGAAGCATTTCTTTGAAGCGGAGAAAAAGATCAGTGCCGCTTCGTTCAATATCTCATTTAAAATTCCAGAACTAGAGGTCATCACCAACTCTCTGATGCAGGATGAGAACAAGGAATCAGAGAGTTTTGAGGCAAGGCTCGATATCCTCCGAAACGAACTGGACAGGCTGGGGAAAAAGGCAGAGATGCAGCCTTTTACGTTTGCTAATAACCTGACACCGAAGAGCTTTACACAAAATATTGGGAAAAATGTATTGAGTTACCTCGAATCGCTGACTAGGGCATTCACCGTTAAAATGGAAGATGCCGCCAATGAACAAGAAGGGATTTACAATGGATTGTCCCGAAGGATCGGAAAGGATGAGATTTTGGTTCTCAAAAAATCATCCTTCAACGAGGCACTGTCTGATATTTTATTGAACAGGAATGAAATTAAGGTACTCTATTATGGAGCCGACCAGCTGATTCAAAAGAAGGATCCCGTATTAATGGAGCCTGAGTCCAACCTGGGAAGAGCACATTTTTATGCTCCCGTGAAAATCTTTTTAGGCTACCGCATTGATACCTTCTGGTTCAACCTCATGGTACTGTGGTGCATGACCGGGCTGCTTTACGTGCTCCTGGTTAAAGATTTCTTTGGCAGGGCAATGAAAGGCGTATGGCGCACAAGGCTGCGCAAGGAATAGCCTAGCTTAACTCTTCAATGAGGTGTGTTTGCCCCAAAAAGGTGACCTTTTCCCCCTTCTTTTTTCCAAAAAACGCCTGCCCCAGTGGTGAGCCCGGTGAAATCACAAAGTAGTCTTTCCCATCGAGTGATACTTTGCCCAGGCTGGCAGCAAAGTAATAGTGCCCAAGCGACGTTTTGACCATGCTTCCCAACTGGACAGCGCCGGGCGTTTTGGATGGATCAATAGATTTTAATACTTGCAACAGCTTTTGGGCTTCGCCTGCTTGTGTTGCATTTTTCTCAATTTCCTGCTGCATCATGGCCCTCCCGGTTTCATACTTGTCGCCTGCACTGCTTTTCGTTTCTGAATTGGCAGCCTCCCTGGCCTCGGCAATAGCACTATTGGCGGTATCAATCCTTGACTTCACATGATCAATGCACGTTTGCAAAAGCTGTTGTTTGACTTCCATAGAGCGAAGGAAAAGTATTGATTTCAGATATTTTTTAAGGGAGAACTCAAATGTAAATAGAATTAAACATTTTTAAACTTTGGATTGCTCATTACCTTTGGTTTGGCGATTAGTATCAGACTATGAATAAAACCCTTATAAGATTCACATTCACCGCTCTTATTTTTTTAGGGCTAAACATAAAAACGTTTGGCCAGGGGTATGATATAAAAATAACTGTGGAAGGTATGCAGGACAGCGTGGCCTACCTGGGCTATGTGTTCGGCGATCAACGGTTTCTGACTGATACCACCCGGGCGACTGCTCCCGGCGTGTATCGTTTTACAGGAGCGAAGGAGCTGCCTACAGGGATCTACTTTCTTTACACCCCTAATTACTTTCTGGAGTTGATAGTGAAGGAGCAGAAGTTCAGCCTGAAGACTACCAAAGAGGGAGCCTTCCGAACCATGGAGGTGACATCATCGCCGGAGAACTTTGTGTTCAAAGAATTTCAATTGGGAATGGTGGAGCTTCAAACCCAGAAGCAAGCCATAAGAAAGAAGCTGGAGCAGGCTTCCACAGCAGCCGACTCTTCGGCTATTTTTGAAGAAGACAAGCAGGTAAATGAAAAACTGAATGACTTCAGGCAAAACCTCATTGCCAAGTATCCCGAATCGTTTGTAGCCAAGTTTGTACGCCTGATGGCATTGCCCGATGTGCCTGGCATACCTGAGTATAGCGAAGTGACCGATGACCTGGAAAGGGGCAGGTTGAAATACGAGTACTACAAAAGGAAGTATTTTGAAAGCATCGATTTTGATGATTCGGGACTGCTCAGGACGCCCGTATTGAAGTCGCCGGTTATCCATTTTCTCGACAAAGTGGTGATTCAGCATCCTGACACTATCAATGTGTATGTAGACAAAATAATGACCAAAGTGCTTGATCAGCCCGATGCGTTCAGGTTTTGGCTGGTTACGCTGTTTAAAAAATACCAGGAGTCTAAAATCATGGGCATGGACGGTGTGATGGTGAACCTGGCAAAAAAGTATTACCTGACCGATAAGGCAGACTGGCTGAGCAATGAAGACAAAGAAAAACTTGCTGAGGAAGTGGAGTTTGTGAGCCCCAACCTTGTTGGTAAGCAGGCTCCCACTCTTCAATTGCTGGATACCTTGCTATCACCGATCAACCTGAGTCAGGTAAAGGCCGAGTTCACCATTCTCTTTTTTTATGACCCAAACTGTGGGCACTGCAAGAAGTCAACGCCGGTGCTTTTGGAAGAATACCATCGACTGAAAGACAGTGGAGTGGAAGTGATGGGCATCTGCATATCGACCGATATTGAGGAGTGGCGCCGGTTTGTATATGAGTATGAGCTCGATTGGATCAATGGCGCTGATCCTTACTTCAGAAGCAATATGCGCCGGGACTACAATGTAAGAACCACTCCGCAGGTTTATATACTCGATAAAAATAAAAAGATCATTGCTAAGAAGCTGGAGGTAGAACAGCTGGCAGGGTTTATTGAGCAATATCGGGCTGTGCAGCGCCCTGCTGGGGAGGATTAAATAGTATTAGTTGTGCTTGGGTTTTTTTTGCGCTAAATTTTTGGCTGAAACCTACTAACAATGACAACTCCCCGCTCCTTTGCAAGCTGTTTTGCTTTATTTATTCTTGTTTCCTTTCTTTTTTCATCGTGTGAAAAAGCTTCTGGCGACTACAGTGGCTGGCCTGCCTACGCCGGATCCAAAATGGGTGAAAGGTATTCTTCGAATGATCAAATCAACAAGCAGAATGTAAGTAAGCTACGGGAGGCCTGGCGCTACAGCACGGGAGACAAAGACCCAAAAAACCGGTCGCAAATCCAATGCAACCCAATCATTGTCGACGGGGTACTGTATGGCACTTCCGCAGAGTCAAAGCTATTTGCCCTGGACGCTGCGACTGGTGCGGAAAGGTGGGTTTTTGATCCTTTCAAGGAGACCAGGGAGCAGCTAACCGAGGACAGGTTTTGGTTTGCGGTGAACCGGGGAGTGATGTATTGGGCGGATGAAGCTGGTAACGATAGCCGTATTTATTACAGTATTGCTGAGAACCTGTATGCCGTAAATACAGAGACGGGCCAGCTGGTGAAAAGCTTTGGGAAAGGTGGGCATATTGATCTTAGGGAGCAGCTGGATACCGACCTGGATATCAGCAAAACGTATGCTTCTGGCACCACGCCCGGGGTTATTTTCAACGACCTGATCATCATGGGCATGCGGTTGTCGGAAGGGCCTGATGCCCTGCCCGGCCACATCAGAGCTTTTGATGTGAGAACCGGTGAGCGGAAATGGATCTTTCACACGATTCCTCATCCTGGCGAAAAAGGCTACGACACCTGGGAAGATCCTGATGCCTGGAAAAAAATAGGGGGAGCCAACGACTGGTCGGGTATGTCGTTGGACGAAGAACGGGGCATCGTTTTCGTATCGACTGGTACGGCCAACCCCGACTTTTACGGAGGCTTTCGCAAGGGCGAGAACCTTTTTGCCAATTGCGTCATAGCGCTGGACGCTGGCACGGGCAAATATATCTGGCACTATCAGGTGGTGCACCATGACCTGTGGGACAGGGATCTGGCTACCAATCCTATCCTTACCACTGTCAATCATGAAGGAAAAATGGTGGACGCTGTGGCGCAGATTACCAAGCACGGTTATGTTTTTCTTCTGGAGAGAGAAACAGGAGACCCGATCTTTCCGATTGAGGAGGTGCCGGTACCCACCTTCGCACTTGACGGTGAAGCGCCCTGGCCAACGCAGCCTGTGCCCACCCTGCCGGAGCCGTTTGCCCGGCAGTCGTTCACTGAAACAGATGTGTATGGCACCACTCCGGAGGCTTATGCGTATCTGCTGGAGAAATTTAAGACAGTAAAATATAGTGAGGCATTTACGCCTCCAAGCAAAGAGGGCTCCTGGATTTTCCCTGGCTATGATGGCGGCGGAGAGTGGGGTGGGGCTTCGGTTGACCCTGAGTCGGGTATACTGTATGTGAATTCCAGCGAAATGCCCTGGGCGTTGCACATGGTGGAGGCTCCCGCCAGTAGCACCGGTGGCTATTCTTTGAAGGGCATTGGTCAGGGTGTTTACAACAAGTATTGCATGTCGTGTCATGGGCCCGAAAGAAAGGGCAATGGAGCGGCTTATCCGTCGCTGATTGATTTGAACCAACGCTACAATAAAGCACAGCTGTCCACCCTCATTTCAACAGGCAAAAATATGATGCCAGCTTTCAAGCAAATTCCTGATGGGGAGCAGGAAGCCTTGATGGCGTTTGTGCTCGACTTGGAGGACAAGGAGGCGGTACCGGAAGTGGATGGCAATAAAATTCATGCCCGGACACCCGAGATCCCCTTCAGGATGACTGGGTACAACCGCTTCATAGACGAAAACGGATATCCCGGCATTAAACCACCCTGGGGAACGCTGAACGCTGTTGACCTCAACACGGGCAAGCTGCTTTGGAAGAAGACGCTGGGAGAGTTGAAAGAATTGACTGAAAAGGGTATTTCGGCGACTGGCACTGAAAACTATGGAGGGCCCGTTTCCACCAAAGGCGGCCTGGTGTTTATTGCAGCCACCAAGGATGAAAAGATAAGGGCGTTCGACAAAGTAAGTGGCGAGGTGCTCTGGGAAGCTGACCTACCGGCCTCGGGCTTTGCTACTCCGGCTGTGTATATGGTGGATGGTAAGCAATACGTTGTGATCGCCTGCGGTGGTGGAAAAATCGGAGCAAAGTCGGGGGATGAATACGTGGCGTTTGCGTTGCCGGAGTAATACCGTAGAGTTTTTTCTTTTCTATATTTCAATTACTAGTCCGTTGTAGGATAATCCTTAGCAATTTTTGTTGCTATTAGTTATTTGGGCACTATTTTTATCACAAGTATCCAATCTACGATGGAAATAATATGAAAAATAGATTAGCAATTGCCGCATTTTTGGTGAACCTTGCCTTTACGGCGTTTTCCCAGCCTGTTATTAAACCTGATCAAATATTGACCATTGACGAAAACTCCGCAGAAGGAGTTGAGGTTGGGTCAGTGAAGATAACCCACAGTTATATCAATCAAATCACTAGCACCAACCAAACCACTCATCTCCTGAAGACAGACGGATCCCTTTGGTCATGGGGTTACAATTTTGATGGAGTCTCTGGGATTGGGACGAATGTCGAAACACTGATACCTACAAAAGTTGGTACTGAAAATAACTGGCAATCGGTGGACCAGGGCGTAGGTTTTGCGGTCGGGACAAAAACAAACGGAGAAGTATTTGCATGGGGAGTTGAGTATTATGGAGATGAAAACACAGAAACCGATTACGATCTGAATACATTCTTTACTGCAGTTAAAGTGACCGGTACCAGCGATTGGGACATGGTTGCTGCTGGATATATTTGTCAACTAGGAATTAAGCAGGATGGAACCATTTGGTTTTGGGGCGGATCCAACAGAGGAGAGTCGGGAATTGGATCGTCGAATTTTTCTAGCAAAACACCAGTCCAGATTGGCGCAGACACTGACTGGAAATTCGTAGACTCTGAAATTTGGGTGAATTATGCGTTGAAGTCCAACGGTACCCTTTGGTCTTGGGGTGCGGTTTATGGGTCGAACCTGGGGCTGGGAATCACAGATACTAACATTGATGTGACTGCGCCAACCCAAGTTGGTTCTGACGCTGACTGGAAAATTGTAGCAGGGGATGAATATACGGCCTATGGGATCAAAGATGACGGGACACTTTACAAATGGGGCAGCACTGTCAACCAGTTTGGTTCCGATGCCGATTGGGCTGATGTTGAGTACTACGGAGCGGGAAATGGCAATAGAGCCATTGGTCTAAAAACCAATGGAACTCTCTGGGCCTGGGGGAAAAACGACAAGGGGCAGGTAGGGGATGGCACCACTACTGACAGGGACTTGCCTGTGCAGATAGGAACTGACACCGACTGGGTTAAAATCGGAGAAAGTTTTGCCATCAAGGAAGATGGATCACTTTGGGCCTGGGGTATCAATGGCCATGGGCAGTTGGGAACAGAAACGACTACTAACCTGACTACTCCGACTTACATCCCGCCGGTAGGCATGCGGTTTGAAATTACGGCAGGGAATGAAAGTGGTGCATTTTCAGTTACCGACCGTGGGGTGATAAAAGTGGCAGATGCTTCCAAGCTGGACTTCGAGACCAGTGCTTCCTATGAGCTTACAATTACAGCCACCGACGACAACCAAACCAGTGCTGAAGAATCCGTCACCATTAATTTGAACAATATAAATGATGGGCCGGTGATTGATGCAGACCAGAGTGTCTCGTTAGACGAAAATACTGAGAATGGAACTGAAGTAATTGCAGTTGTGGCATCGGATCAGGATGGCGACACTGTATTTGAAAATTGGACGATCACCAGTGGCAACGACTCAGAAGCATTTGCAATTGATGCAGAAACAGGCATCATTACTGTCGCTGGTCAGGCAAAGCTCAACTTTGAAGAAGTTTCGTCCTTCCTTATTGGGGTAACCGTGAGCGATGGGACGACGGTTGGTTCCGAGGGTTTTCTAAACATAACAATTGTAGATAAAAATGAGGCGCCTGTAGTGGCAGCCGAACAGACAGGCACTGTGGATGAGAACAGCCTGGCCGGGACTGAAGTTGCCTTGATAACTGCGACAGATGAAGACGCTGGAGCTGGCCTGAGCAACTGGCAGATCTCCAGTGGCAACGCAAATGGAGCTTTCGCCATAAATGCCGCCACCGGACAAATTTCTGTCGCTGATGGTAATCAGCTCGACTTTGAAACTACCCCGACAATAGAAATAGGAGTGACTGTTTCCGATGGCACGCTTACGAGCAGCGAGGCAGTGGTAGTTATCACTATCCTGGACGTGAACGATCCGCCCATCATCACTGTAGATCAGGAGGGTATTATTCCCGAAAACAGTGCCAATGGCACCGAAGTGATGCAGGTACAAGCAGCCGGAGGAAACACAAATACCATTTTAAAAAGCTGGGCAATCACCCAGGGAAATATTGATGGAGCGTTTGCTGTTGACCCTGAAAGCGGTTTGTTAACTGTGGCCGACGGCACAAAGCTCAACTACGAAGCACGACCGACTTATGCGCTGGAGCTAACGGTTTCCGATGGAGTCAATGTGAGCGAACCAAGGCTGGTGGCCATCTCGTTGAGCAATGTCAATGAAGCCCCGACAGGCGTGTCGATGTCTGCTTCGGCAATTGATGAAAACCTCCCCGTTGGTAGCCTTGTGGCCACGCTTGCTACTGCGGACGTTGATGCCAGCGACACGTTTGTGTATGCATTTGTTGAAGATGGTAACGCCAACGACAATGATTCTTTTGTAATTGCATCAAATCAGTTATTGGCGAAAGAGAAATTTGATTATGAAGCCAAAAGCAATTACACAGTCCGTATCAAGTCGACCGATGCTGGTGGCTTGAGTACAGAAGCGCAACTTGCCATTGGGGTCAATAATATAAATGATGTGACATTGACAACAGCGCTTTCGGGGCCATTTTGCGATGAGGATAGTGACGGAGAGATTGATTTGATGATTTCTGATGCGGCACCGCCATTGCAAATTATATGGTCTACTGGAAGTACTGACGAGGACCTGGTCGGACTTTCTGCCGGAAATTATGATGTAACCGTCACTGACTCAAATGGGCACTCGGCTTCAGCAACGATTGAGCTGGGTACCAAAGCGGTTTATCAACCAACCATTGGACTTGTAACCTCGGATGAGACTGGCATCAGGAACAAAGTTGTTTGGGATGCCTCCGAATCCTACAATGTGAATAAGTTCTTGATTTACAGAGAGACAAGCACCGCAGGAGAGTATGAGCAAATTGGGTTTGTTGAAAGTGGGAGTACGACAGAGTTTATTGACAGTGAATCCGATGCAAGAACGCAGTCCTATAAGTACAAAGTAGGAGTTCTGGACAACTGCGGAACGGAGGGCGGGCTTGGTGACTTTCACAAAACGCTGCACCTCACAAGTAGTGTGGGGCTTGATAATAGTGTCAATCTTTCATGGAACCAGTACATTGGAGTTGACTATTCCACTATCAGCCTCTACAAGGGAGAGGGAAGTGCTGAAAAAACACTTTTGACCTCATTATCGGCTTCAAATAATTCCTTCACTGATTTGGACGTTGAGCCCGACAAAGTCTACCAGTATGTTCTGGAAATTGTGCTAAACGAACCTGTTTCTAATAGTGCAATTGAAGAAACTAATAGCTTCAGGAACAATACCACCTATACTTCTATAAGATCCAATAACCTGGTAGTAAGAGGCGTAGCACTTGGTGTCCGTGATGAAGTTCGCAGTACTATATATCCAAACCCCTCAACCGGTGTAATTAACATAAATACTAACCGAGGTGGTAAAAAGAAGCTGGTGATAAAAGACTTGAGCGGCAATGTTTTGCGCACGTTTTATTCATTGGATCAAATGATAGAACTGGATGTCTCATTTCTTAAAGAAGGCCTTTATCTGATGCAAATTGATAGCGAAAAGTCTGAGTTTATTCGGTTTTTTAAGAGAGACGAATAGGGCTTGATAATACGATCATTGACGATGAATACGTGGCGTTTGCGTTGCCGGAGTAAGGCTAGCCGGGCATCAGGGCTTTGAGCGTTGCTTCCTTGTAGCTGGCACCGATAGGGATGCCCTTTTTTTCTATCATCACCATATTGCCCTCGATCACACGCACCCGGTTGATGGGCACAATGTATGATTTATGCACCCGCATAAACATGTGGGCGGGAAGTATTTCTTCCAGTCTTTTTAGCGACTCAAGGGCTATGATTCTTTTGCCATCGGCAGTAAAGTACGATACATACTCTCTCAACCCTTCAATGTATAGGATGTCTGCCAGTGGCAGCCTGTATATCTTGTGGTCAGCGTGAACTACAATAAAATCCGGCTGACTGGTGGTGCCTGAACTCCCCGTTTTATTGTGGAGGATCTTTGTGGCCTTGTTCACGCCGTGGAGGAATCGTTCAATGCTTACAGGCTTCACCAGGTAGTCCACTACATCGAGCTCATATCCCTCAAGTGCATATTCGGGGTAGGCTGTGGTAAAGATCACGACCGGCTTTTTCTCCAGTGACTTCAAAAACTGGATGCCGGTAAGTGCTGGCATCTGAATGTCGAGAAACATGAGATCGACGGAAGTGGTCTGTAGAAGCTCCATGGCCTCCAGTGGACTTTTGAATGAACCTATGAGCTCTAGCGTCGGGATTTTGGACACGTATTCTTTGATCAGGGCCCTGGCCAGCTCTTCATCGTCGACGATGATGCAACGGATTTTGCTTGAGGGGCTCATGATATCAATATTTTCATCTCGACGGTAAACTCTTCGGCAGTGTCCCAGGTTTTTAGCTCATGCCGTCCAGGGTAAATAAGCTCAAGCCTTCTTTTGACGTTGGCTATGCCAATACCACCCTCTTTGTCTTTCGATTTCTTGTTAGCAGAAAGACTGTTTTGGCATCGGAAGGTGAGTAGGTCGGCTTCTACCTTCAGGTCGATACTGATTCTCCCCTTAGAGGTATCTTCAATATTGCCGTGTTTGAAGGCATTTTCCACAAACGGGGTAAGCAGCATGGGGGCTAAGTAAACATCTTCAGGCGTGTCGTATTCGAACTTTATGTTGTCCTTGATGTCGTTGTCTTTAAGAATGTAAATGGCGATGTAGTTGTTGATATAGGCAACCTCTTTCGATACCGGCACACGCTCTTTGTTCTCACTCTCGTAAATATTGTATTTCAGCATATCAGAGAGCTTCAGCACCACTTCGGGTGTTTTGTCGGACTTCAGTAGCGACAGTGTATAGATATTGTTCATCGCATTGAAAAGAAAGTGTGGATTGATCTGCGACTTAAGGAACCGAAGCTCGGAGTCCAACTTTTCACTTTTCAGCATCAGGGTTTCCTTTATTCTTTCGCTGGCAATTTGGGTCACTTTGTAAATGGTGGTTAGCAGGATGATGGTGCCTGTTTGGATGAACATCGGAAACCACATGATACGACGACTAAACCCAGGCTCAGCCCTGGCTCTAAACGACCATTCACCGTCTTCTGGTTGGTTTTGCATCCGCAGATTTTCGGACGGCATTCTGTTGTTAAATGGCTGCATCCGATCCGAAAAACCGTCTGGTTTATAGGCGTCGAGTAAGTTGATCTCATGGAAGAATGTAAGTATGGAGGCACCGATTATGATGAGGAGGATAATCAACGAGGCGGAGGCTGCTTTTGATTGACTGCTTACATATTTGGGTGTTAGCACAGCCATGTTAAAGTAAGCAAGGGGTATGATGACACTGAGGTTAATGACACTTTGGGTAAGTGCCTTTTCAAAGGTGAAAGGGCCGTTGAGAACAAAGACATAGAATGAGAGAAAACCCAACCAAAAGGCTGCATGTGATAGATATGTCTTGATCGTAATCGGTTTTGGCATCGTCGCAATTTAAATAGGGTCGAAAGATACCCACCCAACTTATTATACTCAAACCTATTCAATCTACGCATCGATTTTATCACCCAACACATCGTAAATGCCTACCATCGTGAAGTTTATCTGCGGATTGTTTTTAAGCAATCTTTTTTTCGCTTCAGGCTTGTTTGTTGAGAAATAGCACGGCTTGGTTGAATAAATTTTCTTCACAGCAGGAACGATCACTACTTCGCCAATCAATTCATAAAGGAGGGTGGATGAAAAAGGCGATGCTTTTGAGTGGTTTATTTTTCGGTTTCATTACAAGTCGGGCAGAACAGGTTTTTTTCACAGGTACGGTGAAGGATGCCTGCATAGACGTCCCATTGATTGGAGCCGTTGTCAGCTTGAGCGCATACCACGATAATGCAGTTAAAACCAGTACAATCACGGACTTTAACGGAGCATTTTCCATAGCACTTCCCGCTGACGGAGACTTTTTACTTTGCGTCTCTTTTCCTGGGTATGTCAGTTTTAACAACCGAATCACCGGTAGTGATTGTGGGGAGAATATGAACATCGAACTTTCAGCAGACCTGATATTGGATGGAGGGAAAGCAAAAAAAGTTAAAAGAAAAAAGCGTAGAAGCGGCTTGCGGCTGGCTGTCGTGGACACGCCAGGGGAACAGTTCTATCGCAGCAAAGAAAACGACCCAATGGCACTTGCCAACTCCATGACAAGGAAGATGAGAAACAGACTTCAGTTGACACCCACGCAGGAAGCAGTGATTGAGCTAACCAACCAAAAGTATTTTTCCCGGGTCATTGAGCTACAATCAAACCCTGGCGACAGCACCTTCAACGCCAAATTATACCAAGTTAGAAAGTCCAGAAACCAACGACTGGAGGAACTGCTCACAGCATCGCAATATGAAAAGTGGTTGAGGTATTCGGACAGCGAACAGTAACGGAGCAGATTCTAAAATGGGTTAGCTGATGCTGGTCGTTGAGATTTTCGGATGGTTGGTTGAAAAAATTTCGGCACCCGGGCTTTCAGCATCAATTTTATTGAAGATTTCAATTTTCCAATTGTAGTAGGAGTGAGAAAAGGGTATGGGTATTAAGAAAATAGCTGGCAAGTTAAAAGTTATGGTTCTGCTGCTCGGTATTGCTGTGGCAATCGCCAGCTGTGTAGAGAATGACCTTCTGCCGGTGTCGGTAGATTTGATCGATGATATTACCCCCGACTTCATAATTATTGACACACTTACACTTGATGTGTCCACTGTTCGTCTCGATTCTTTTGTAACATCCGATACCGAACGTTTGCTGGTGGGACGTCATGAGGACGAATACATTGGGGAAATTACGTCGACCTCCTTTTTCGAAGTAGCCTACCAGGACTACTCGTTTTACCCGCCTGATGCTTCCCGGTTCGATAGCCTGACCCTTGTGCTCTACTACGACTATAATTACTTTGATACCCTTCAGACTCAAACTATCGATATCTACAGGTTAGCTGAAAACATCGAGTACAACGCCTATGGCACCGTTTACAACACTGCCGATTTTACGTTAGAAAAGGCTCCACTAACGAGCCACTCCTTTAAGCCAAGACCTAATACCACTGATTCTCTTGAGATTAGACTTCCGGACAAACTAGGCAAGGAGTTGCTTCAAAAAGGGCTCACCAGTGCAGGCGAGCTTTTCAGCCTGGTTCTTTTTACTGATTTTCTCAAAGGATTTGCGCTGGTTCCCGGGGCAGGTAGTGAGGGTTTTTTAGGCTTTACAAAAGCCAATTCTAGTCTTAAGCTCTACTACTCGGACTACACCAACATACCCCCCACGCAGCTCACCTACAAGTTTCCCGTAAGCCAGGGCACGGTTTGTTTCAATAGGACAACCTTCAACCCAAAGTCAACGACCCTGCGAGGCCTTGAAAGCCAACTAGATGAGGTAAGCTCCGGTCTAACCAGCAATTACTCCTTTATCCAGGCGGGTGCCTACATAATGACAAAGGTGGAAATTCCATACATCCAGGAGCTTCTTATCCTGCCTGGCAGTGTGTACATACCCCACGCCGATTTGGTAATAAGGCCGGTAGCAGGAACCTACCGAAGCGGAACCAATACCAATCTGCCAACTTCTATTACCGGATATTATGGAAGCATTGACAATTATCCGCTGGGCGCATTTAACACCAGTAGTGAGTTTGTGCTTGATGACGAATTTGGGAAGGATACTTACTACCGCCTTGAAGTGACGGACCTGGTAAACAACCTGCTCGACACGGATCAGTCAAACGATTACTCCATTCTTTTGGGCCTTGACGAAAATGCGATGCTTTTTGGTGCAGGCAGGGTGTACTTGAAAGACGGTGCCTGGCAGGACGGTATGAAGCTCCAGGTATACTATATACCTCTAGATACGGATGAGAATTAAACACACATAGATGAATAAGATGAAATGGATGAATTTAAGAATGAAATGGCTTCTTTTCCTGGGCCTGGGTATTATATCCACGGGATGTCTCGATGATAGTGAGGACGACGACTCACAGGGAAACTGGACCAAGGTGTCTGACTTTGAAGGAGTAACAAGAAGTGGCGCTGTTTCTTTCAGCATAGGAGAGAAGGCATATGTGGCTACTGGCTACACCGGCACAGAATACCTTAGCGATTTGTGGGAGTATGATCCGTCTTTGAACTTTTGGTTGAGAAAGGCAGATTTTCCTGGAGTGAAAAGAAGTGCCGCCGTCGCTTTTAGTGTCGCCGGAAAAGGTTATGTGGGTACCGGCTACGATGGATTAAATAATCTAGGCGATTTCTGGGAGTACGATCCTGCTACGGACACATGGACGCAAGTCGCTGACTTTGGCGGATCGGCCAGGTATGGCGCCGTTGCCTTTAATTCAAGCACCAATGGATACGTTGGTACTGGCTACGATGGCAATGACCTGAAGGACTTTTGGACCTACGACCCGGCTGCCAATGAGTGGACGCAGGTGATCAGTATAGGTGGATCCAAGCGGGTGGATGCAGTGGCATTCACTATCGACAACAAGGCATATGTAGGCACTGGCAGAAACAACGGGGTTTATCAGTACGATTTCTGGGAGTATGATATGGTGGCCGGGACGTGGCAGCAGATGCTGGATCTTGACGACGATGACGACTACCTGTTGGTTAGGCACAATGCTGTTGCTTTTAGCAGAGATGGCAAGGGGTATATCACGACGGGTAATTTTAGCGGCTTGCTGGTAAGCACCTGGGAATATAACCCTGTCACCGACCTTTGGTCCGAATATACGGGTATAGAAGGCCCCGCCAGGGAGGATGCAGTTGCATTTGTGGCAGGCAGCAGAATTTTTGTAACCACTGGACGGAGCTCCACAGTAAGGTTGGATGACATTTGGGAGTTCAAACCTGAAGAAGTGTACGACGAAGATCTTTGATGATGAAAGGCGTCATCCTAACATTTGTCTTACTTCTTTGCACCCTGGCTGCCGTTACGGGGCAGGATATTTATGGCTCGCCCTATAGTTACTATGGCATCGGCCAGCTGGTGACACAGGGCTCCGGCATCAATACAGCCAAAGGAGGAACGGGCATAGGCAGTCGGCCGTGGTACGACTTAAACACCGCCAACCCGGCTGCCTATACAAGCCCGATTGTTCCGTCAAACTATATTTTCCTGGCCGATTATGCTTTTTCATTTCATGACTTTACTTACAGCAGCAGCCATTATAATTCGGTAGAAAGCTCCATCACCAACCTGACGATGTGGTTCAAGCCAATGAACAATCTGGGATTGGTGGTGGGTATGTCGCCCTACTCAAAAATGGGCTACAATATCAACGAGGTAAAAAACCTGGCTGGCTATGGCAATTACGATGTGTTGAACAAAGGCACAGGAGGGGTGAATCGCTATTATGTTGGGGCTGGTTATACGATTTGGAAGCGACTTTCTTTCGGCTTCAATGCCAACTACCTTTTTGGATCGCTACAGCGGGAAACGAAGGTGCAGCTGGACGAGCTGGACGAAACTTATGCCAGAGACCGGCTGTCTCTTGCCAACTTTGCTTTTTACTTTGGCATGCAGTATCAGCAGAAATTCGGGAAGAATAGTTATATCAACGCTGGAGGCATATGGAAGAAAGGCACTCAGCTGAAAACTGTTCAAACCAACCAGCTCATCAACGCCGAAACGTCAAGTCTGCTCATCGGTTGGGATTCTTATCCTGATGATTATATAACCCCGGATGAATACGGAGTGGGGCTGGAGGTATCTCTATTCGACAAGGTGGCTCTCAGTGGCGATTTCCTCTATAAGGATTATTCGAAGGCTTTTCTCGGTAACGAGGTGACAATGCTTGATACCCGGAGGTTTTCCGGAGGCGTCGACTGGATGCCCAATCCGGCAAGTCAATCCTATTTTGGCAGAGCAGTTGTGAGGGCTGGCTTCTTCTATGAAACAAAACCCTGGAAGTTAACCGAGCGGCAGCTGGCTGGCTACGGGGTAACCGGCGGACTAAGCCTCCCCCTGAGCAATTATATGTCAAGAATTAATCTGGGCTTTGGCTGGGAACAAATGGGGACAAGTGCCACTGGAAGAGAGTCAGTTTACACAGTAAGTGTTGGCCTGAGCCTGCATGACAAATGGTTTCAAAAGCGGGCCTACGACTAGGAAATTTTGAGTTTGTAGACAACGAGTAAAGATTTATTCAAACCCTTACTCAATTGCAAAGACCACTGTGACATAACGGTGGTTTTTCTTTTTTTAAGCCTTTGCAAGGTGGACGGCTTTCTTCGTCAAATCATTCTATAACCTGCTCAACCAACTCCAGTCGCTTCACGACTTTGTTTTTCTCAAGTACCGTGCCGGGCGACAACACTGCGTTGGCCCCTACCTTGCAGTTGTCGCCTACCAGGGCACCGAATTTTGTGCTGCCGGTTTCAATAGCCCTGCTTTGATGCAGGACTCTTATTTGCTTGTCCGGTCTTTCATTATAATGATTGGCGATGACAGCGCCTGCTTCAAAGTTTACATTGCTTCCGATAATGCTGTCTCCAACGAAATTGAAATGAGCCAGGCTGCTGTGATCGAAAACGATGCTCGTTTTTACTTCACAGCCTGGTCCGATAGTCACTTCTTGCCCGAGGAAGACACCTCCACGCAGGTAAGCATGTGCCCCAATGAAGCTTTTCGGGCCAATAATAGCTGGCGCTTTGATGATAGCCCCTTTTTCAATTATTGTTGTTTTATGCACGGCAATACCCTCGTGTTTAGAAAAACCACTATCACAGGAAGCTAGCAAATCTGTGAGTATCTCCATTAGCCTTGAGGTAATTTGCCAGGGAGACAGGTTGTTATGCTTTTCAAAATGCGTATCAAATATTGCTATGTAGTCACCTATTGTCATTTTTGCTCGTTTCTTTACTAAAGAGGATGTCGCCCCTTGTTGACTGACTCAAATGAAGATATTAATTATTGCAACCACACTTATGGCTATCCAGATGATGTTAAGAACGGTATTTGGATAAGCTTTCTTGATATACGTGTAAACGGCCAATAAACCACTCCCAAGCAGGTTCAACAACTGAAACTCGAAGGATACTCCCTCCAAAAAACCGTAGCTCGTTAGCGCAAAGCCAGCCAATAGCAGAACAGCACCCACCCAGCCAAGTCCTTCAATCAGTATATTTTTCACAGTCATAAGTTAGAATGTAACCTTCTTTTCTTTTCGCCTGTAGGCGATTTCCTGGCCCTGTGGTGCCTGGAATTTCTCCGGGACGTGCTTTTTGATCTCTTCCATGAATGCTGTTATCATTCTTTTCTTCACAAAGTCACGACGGGTCATCAGACTAATGACCCGGAAAGGCTCAGGTGCAGCGAAACGTTTGAGCTTCATGGCATCGCTTTCTTTGAGCTGCAAAGTGCTCAGCTCGGGTAAAATCGTTATCCCAAGGTTTTTATCGGCAAGGTTTCTCAGCGTTTCCAGGCTGCCAGAGGTGAATTCAAGGGTGTTTTCCTTCTTGTCCCGCAATTCACAGAACTGAATGATTTGTGAGCGGAAGCAGTGGCTCTCTTCAAGCAGCAGCAGCTCATTGGGGTCAATGTCTTCTGCCAGTAATAGCTCTTTGTCAAACTTTCTTGCCGAGTACACCACAAAAGGCTCATAGTACAGGGGAAAGGCGTTGAAAAGCTTAGTGTCGTCGGGGCTTACAAGTATTCCGGCATCCAGTTTTCCTTCATCCAGCTTTTCAAGTATTTCTTCTGTGACATGCTCTGAGATTTTCAGCTTGATATGAGGGTACCGGATCGTAAACTCATAGATAAAAAGGGGGAGCAGGTAAGGAGCGATGGTAGGGATGATGCCAATTTGCAAGTCGCCGGCAATCGTGTTCTTTTTTTCCTGCACCAGCTCCTGTATTTTGTGTACCTCCTGCAAAATGAGCCTGGCCTGACTAATCAGGATTTTACCCGTTTCAGTGGGGACCACAGGGTATTTGCTCCGGTCAAAAATTTTTATGTCATATTCTGACTCCAGCTTTTGGATCATCATGCTCAACGTAGGCTGAGTGACGTGGCACTGATCTGACGCTTTTGAAAAGCTTCTCTCGTTATCGAGTGCTACTATGTACTCAAGTTGCTGTAGGTTCATTAAATCATGTTTTCTGCAATATAGATCATATCTATTTAATCATAAAAAAAATCAGTTTGAATTATAACTATATCAACAGTACATTTGTGCTGTAGAAGCATAGATAATATTAGTTACCCAGCTAATAAAGTAGGTGTTTATAAGGAGTAGCCGGTAGGCTGCTCCTTTTCACTAAAAGCAAAAAAGGAATGGATTTTTTTCAGTCGATACGACAAGGTGATCTTGCTGGTGTGAAGGCGATGGCAACAACGGAAAGTTCGCTGCTGACAAGGCCAGATGCCCGTGGCTTTACACCCCTTGTATTAGCGACCTATAGCGACCAGATAGAAATCGCAAGGTTTCTGCTTTCAAGAGGTGTCGATGTAAATGCTATTGACGCTGCCGGTAACACTGCATTGATGGGCGTTTGCTTTAAGGGCAATGCTGAAATAGTGGAATTGCTTCTTGAGCATGGAGCTGATGTAAACATTCAGAACAAGCAAGGAGCCTCTGCCCTTATTTATGCCACCACCTTTGGTCAGGTTGAAATTGCAAAACTCTTGCTGGATGCTGGGGCCGACAAGCAATTGAAGGACAACAAAGGGAACACAGCCCTGACCCACGCTCAGGCACACGGAGCGGAAGCGCTTGTGAAACTGCTCGCATAAAAAAAGCTCCCAGATTAACTCTGGAAGCCTTTATTTCCTTCATTCTGTTCTCCAGCCGCTTAGGGTCTTTCTTCTTGTAATGAAAGGATCCAGTTGGCTATTTTCATCGCATCTTCGTCTGATACTTGTGGCATTGGAGGCATTTCCGTAGAATAGCCAGGCCAGTTTTCGGGTTTAGGTACCCTGATAAGATCCACAATCTGTTTTGCAGTGTATCTTCTGGCTGCGATGTCTTTATAAGCCGGCCCAACCTGCCTTTTGTCAACCTGATGGCATGCAAGGCAAGTGTTTTTGGCCAGAATTGGCTTGATCTCCTCAGTCGTCAGCACAGCGTTGGCTGAAGCCTTAGGAGTTGCTGGTTTTGCGGCGACTTTTTTAGGCGCTACCTTTTTAGAAGCCGATGACCGTTTGGTGCTCACCTCCGTCATGTTCAATTTAGCACCTGCCGGAATATTATTCAAAGTGTAGTAACCAGTGCCGTGGAGCACCGATGATCCATTTGCAGACTTTATCCCCGGCAGATTGATCTCATGTACATAATATTGGCGGAGGTTGTCAACCACAAGTCTTACACTCATGCCATCGTCGGCTACCTTCACGCCTTTAATGCCGAGTTTTTCTGTATTAATAGGCGGGCTTCCATAAACAGAGTGGTACTTGTAAATGAAAGACTGTCCGGCGTATGAGTCGAGGTCTTCCGCAGTGGTTTTGTCGACTGGCTGAGTGAAACGAATCTCAAAGCCGTCGGGCATGGCTTTCACGGTTTGCATTTCGAAGGGAGTCTCGCCTGTCCACACCACACGTTCAAGGCCAGATGTAGTGCTTCCTGCCGAGCCCCAGCCCCTGTTGGTTTCTCCAACGAAGAGCGAACCATCATGGCCCCAGCTCATGCGAAGCACGCCCGATTGGAAATCTTTGATAAAGTCGAAGGCCACACCCTGGTAGTCTCCGTTCACTTTTTCAAGGCTTACCCTCATGATTTTGCTTTGACCCTGGTCGCCAATCAAAAGCTGATTTTTGAATGGGCCAAAGCTGGCGTCGTCACCTATCTCAAGAATTTCTGAATTCGAAATGCCCAGGATACCATGAGGCAACCATACCGCTGGCAGCGTAATCTCAGGTACCGCTTCTTTTGCATGATACAGCATTTCCGGGTTTTTCTCATCGGCGTTATTTTCCGGCTTGAGGTACCGGCCATCTACTTGCTCTCTTTCGTCATGCACTTTAGCATAGAATTCTTTAGCGGAAACAGTTACGGGAGATTCCGCTCTGTCGGCCCATTTCAAACCTGCCGGATGCCCGGTGAAGCTTCCTTTTTTGATATGCCATATACCTCCAGAGCCAATCCAATCACCCTGGTTGTCGGCATAGAATAGTTCTCCGTTGATCATTCCTAGTCCAGCGGGTGATCGCATGCCAGTAGCCCATGGCTCCATATCGCCTTCTGGTGAAATACGCATGATCCAGCCTCTCCACGGCACTCTGCTTTCACCTCTCCACCACTCCTGGTCGCCAAAGGCCACATTGCCTGATACGAACATGCTTCCGTCAGGGGCTATTTTGGGGCCATAAGAGTATTCATGGTAGTGACCTGATACGGGCCAGGCATAGATGGTTTCATACACATCGGCCCGCCCGTCGCCGTTGGTGTCCTGCAGCTTTGTGAGCTCACCTCGCTGTGCTGTCAACAGGGCATTCTCTTTGAAAGTCAGTCCCAGTGGCTCGTGAAGGCCGCTGGCGAAAAGGGTAAAGGAAGGCAAGTTGCTATTCCTCATGTACGGATCCTCTACTATCCAAACATCACCTCGCCTCGTAGCGAGGGCCACCCTTCCGTCAGGAAGCGTTGTGATGCCACCTACTTCGAGGAGCATGGTCTCCGGTGTGGGGATGGTAATGATCTTGTAGAAGTCGCTTTCTTCAGCTTCCTGCGAGAAAGCGTTGAATCCAACAAGCAGGGCTATTAATGAGATATATTTTTTCATGATTTCTTTCAGATTTTATTACCAAACAATTTGATAAACAACCGAACCAGTTGCTGGCACCAGGAGCTCTTTTGTGGCCCCCTTGTCGGCAATAGTGGCCTCCTGTGCTGATTTCAGCTCTATATAATAGTCAAAGCCGTCGATGGCATAGGCTCCATTATCCAGTTTTCTAATCTGGCTGCCTTCGGCTATTCTGACCTGGCTGCCTGCCGGTGCATTTTCAACAGATATTTCCCTTTGAAGCACTTTTCCTTCTTCCACCAGCTTGCTCTTATCTTTCACGCTCGCCCCGCTGTAAGTATAGAGAAAGGTTGGAAGGCCATCGCCATCAAGGGTGTACCCGCTGCTTCTGAAATCAGGGATGTTGTTTAGCTCAAGGTTGGCACTGCTTTGTCCAGGCAATACCAGTGTTGGCTTGCTGGTCAGGTACTCCACCACACCAATTGGCCTGAATGAGCCGTCACCTCTGTCGTGCCACATCGGTGTTGCGTCAATGAAACCACCTCTCCAAAGGCACACTACGCTACCACTTTTCATGTCGTAGATGTAGTTAAGACCGGCAGGATTACCCACGGCAATGGTATGCGTAAGCCTTTGGCTTCTGTCTCTCTTGAAATCAAGAAATGCTCTCAGCAGCCTTGGACTATTACCAGTTTCGACAATAATCGGAGAGGCCACGTTGCTGGCAGGAGGGAAAGAGCTAAAGGCGTGCAATGCCTGAGGGTAGCTGTTGGAGCTTTCTACCCACAGTCCCATGTTTGGACTCGCCCAGCTCACATATTTAAAGTAGGTAATTTCAGCCGAATGGGTGCCTTTTGTAAGCTTTACGGGCTTTCCACCTCGCTCATAATAGTTGGAAATCGTTTGCCCATCAATGACCAGCTTCATCGCATTGCCGGTATTGGCGCTGAAAGTGTAAGTGTCGTCAGCTGGTATTTCCAGGGCTCCGTAATATTTTACAGCAAACTCGTTGTCCTTCTTTGCTACTTCCCAGGTGAGTTGTTCTGTTGAGCCTATCGAAGTCGGCTTCAGGTCTTTAAAATCCTTTTCACTTTCAAAATGCCCGTCAAAAACTTCGTAGTTGATACCAGATAGCGCCACGTTAGCTGGCTTTAGCAATCTGTAGCGGATGTTTCTGAAAGCCACCGGGCCATGGTCTCCCTGGATCATCAAGGGCCCTTCTGCTACTTCATTGTCATTAATCGGGCCGCCCGTAAGGCGTGGTACTTCAAGGTTGTCGTGAATGCGCACACCATTTAGCTCCACAAATACAAACCGGGCATTTTCTACTTTTTCACCTGCGGCATTGAACCGGGGAGCCTGGAAAGAAATTTTAATTGTTTGCCAAAGGCCAGGGGCTTTTGCCGCATTTACCCGGGGTGCCTTTCCGGCATAAGCCTTTGCTGGCTCATTTTCCCAGTTGCGATAAATACCTCCAATGTCTCCAAAGCCAGGGTTTTTCACCCCCCAGCTGTCAAGGAGCTGTACTTCGTAGTTGCCCTGAAGGTAAATGCCAGAGTTGGATCCTTTGGGAATCATGACCTCAAGCTCCAGCTCAATGTCGCCATGAGTCCAGTTGGTGACCAGGTTATCTTTTTTCTGGTCGTCGTTGAAATTGAGGAGGATGCCCTGCCCGGAAGTATACTTTACTGGATGCTCCGGCTCAGGTGCGGCCTTACTCTTTTTCTTCTTTTTGCCTGTTTCAACTGGCGGTGCCTCATGGTGAATGGACAGATTTCTGTCCATCGTTACGTCGCCAACTATCATCCAGTTGCCAGCTTGCGCCTTGAACGATGACAGGTCGTTTAGCGGGAGTGTTTTGTATCCTTCCTGAGCCCAGCCAGCATATGCTGCCAACCAGAGAGTCAGTGAGAATGCGAGTCGTTTCGTCATATGTATCAGTAGTTATAATTTCTGAGTAGCAAAAGCGGGCTTTACTTAGCCCGTAAAACAATCCATTGTATGTGCCTAAATAGGCGGGGCTGAAATTAGGCTGAAATATGAATTTTGGCAAAAAATGGAAGGAAATGTGGCGCTCGCAATTGTAAAATAGAGTAAAAATCATCAAAGAAAAGGGCTGCCTTCCGATTCTTTCAAATTCGGAAAGCAGCCCCAAAAGAGAACTGACGTTACTATATAAAGTCTACTTTTTGAGCAGCTTGAATCTTTGCGTTTGATTTTTCGATTCGAGTACTAAAACGTAAATGCCTGCACTGAGATTTCCCGGCAGAAGGATAGCGCTGAAAAAGTCACCACGTCTGTCGGCTAACCCTTCGCCTCGCAAGATCAAAGCCCCATTGAGGTCGGTCATATAATAGTATATCGGAGAGTTTTTCTCAAGACCCCTGGCAGCAATATTTATATCCGACTGGAGCGGGTTGGGGTATGCATTGATGGAAGGAGTTTCCTTCTGAATCCTGATGGAAGCAACCTTGCTGTAGTCAAACTGGCCATCAAAGTCAATTTGCCTGATCCTGTAGTAGGATGTTCCCCAGAATGGCTGGAAGTCAGTGAACGCATAATCCTGCCTGTTGGTCGTGGTACCAGCGCCGTTTACTTCGCCAATTTTCTGATACACCATGCCATCCTCAGAGCGCTCAATTTCGAATAAATCATTGTTAGTTTCGGAGCCTGTGGCCCAGTCGAGTATCGCAATGCCATTTAACTCAGTAGCGCTAAAGCTTAAAAATTCGACCGGGAGTGGGGTTGTATCTTCGTCGGTCGTGCCAAAAGTCACGAACTTGGTACTATAACTAAGGGGTCCGGCAGTCATTGAGCCTCCTGTTGGCGAGCCGCTAGGAGCGCTCGTGGTGGTGATCATGTCCCACAGGGTTCCCGACCAAAATGCCATTCTAAGATTGCTGATGGTACTTTGAACATCAGACTGGCTTGTCCATGACAGTTTAACGCTTGAACTGGCAGGTGAGGGTACACTGATCATCCAGTATTCATTATCGCTCACTTTCACAATGCCGTCGGCAGGGTCAACTGCTGTCACGGGGCCAATGGCGGACGCTCCTCCATTGTAATATTCTACTATCCAATCCTTGGTGCCTACATAGCCAGTTGGGGCCTTGATTTGCATTTCACCGCTTCTGGATCCCTTACCCACCGGAAAGGTGTAGGATGAAACGTTTGGTGGCAGCACTCTCACAAACGGCCCGTTCACGTACCTGGCTGAGCTAAACCCAAACAATGTGCCATTAAGTGTTAATCTAAGCGTGTTATCGGTATTGGTAGTTATGAGTCCATTTGTGAAGATAAGCTGTCCATCTACATCCACATCTGCATTGGCACTAATTCCCCTGGCGGCGTCAGTGTTGTTGACAATGGTGACTCCGTTTGCATTATTGATTTCAAGTTTATTAAATGCATTGGTTCCAGTGAAGTTGCCTGACACACTCTGGGCAGCAGGGCCTCTCAGTACTATTTTGCTTGCTCCACCACCATTGTCGAAGCTTGAGTTATCGGACTTGTATATGTTTCCATACACTGAAGTCGAATTATTGCCGTCTGGAACCACCACTTTAACTGTTCCTAGTATCTCCAGGTCTTCACACACTTTAAGTGTATTGTTATTGGGTACAGTCCTGTCGCCGGCGCCGGAAAAAACCAGCCTTCTGACATTTGGTATATCGTTGAGCACAGCGTAAGAACCACTACCAGCAAACTCAAGGCCGCCTCCGCCAATGCAATTAGCATCCGGAAAGAATTCCTGATAGTCTCCTGTGGGGAACGCTACAGAGCTTCCGTCAGAGGTGAGTTTCAAGGTGCCGGCACCGGCTACAAAGCCGAGGTTGTGGTTGGAAAAACCTGAGGCAATTTCCAGTGTTGCACCCGCCTCAATTGTCGTTTTCCTGATCCGGATATTATTGGAATTCAGAACCAGGGTGTAGCCAGACTTAACGACAATATCTGACGAGGAGCCAGGGGCTGGTGACGTCCCCTCCTGGTAGGAGGCGTCGCTGTAATAATTGCCAGACGAAGCCAGTTCGTATGTTGTAAAGGAAGGAACCATATCAGGTATGGCGGCACCGCAGAGCAATGAGGAGCCATTGTTCTGTAAGGTCACACCAGCAGTATATATACCCTCAAGGGTTCCGTCAGTATTGGAATTGAGAGGGTAGACGATTCTCAAATTGTTTTCGTCAAATTCAGACTCCGTAAATACTTTGTCCCAGAATGATCCAAGGTTATAAAGTCTTGCAGGCCCGTAATTGGCTACTGTATAGGGGGCGGTTACCGAAAAGTCGGCTGCATCATAATACATTTCCAGCGTGCCATTGAGGCCTGTTACGCCGCTCGATTTGATAATCCAATAGTATTGCAGTACGTTGTCGGAGTCAACTATCTCGGGATCGGTGCAGGCTCCAGCCGTTTCTGCGTCCTCGGCAATGGGGGCCAAATCTGCAACCGGCCTGAGGGTAATATAGCTGGCAGAAATATCGTTCACCGTTATCACAGCTGGCGTATATGATGTAAGACCGACCGGAAAGGTGAAAGTGGTGTTGCCTGCTGTAATCGTTGGAAAAATCTTTCTCAAGCCAAAGTCTTTAATGGAGCTGTTGGTCTGAATCATCCTGTGCACGTTAAAGTCTGTATAGGCTTTTCCACCGCTTCCATTTTCTATGGTTGACGTCTCAGGAATGA
Source organism: Imperialibacter roseus (assembly GCF_032999765.1). Classification (GTDB taxonomy): domain Bacteria; phylum Bacteroidota; class Bacteroidia; order Cytophagales; family Cyclobacteriaceae; genus Imperialibacter; species Imperialibacter roseus. The sequence continues at coordinate 238,164 of NZ_CP136051.1, forward strand.
TAAGAAGGTTACCTCCAATATCAAGTACTCCGGTGGTGAGAACGAGCTTTTGGTCCACCTGAAAGTTTTCGTCAGTATCAGTGATGATAAGCCCTGCTGCGTTATTAAGGTTTACAACCCCAAAATAGCTTAGTCCTGAAGAAGACCTGCCAAGGTTTTGTTTCTCTGTCCCATTAAAAACTATTCCAGGCCCTGCTGCTGCGCTTATATGTGTGGCGTCGTGCAGTAGATCCTTCTTAATGTTGAAGGCGTAAGTGGAAGTGTTCAGCGTGCCAGCCAGGATGTCGGCATTATTTGCAACAGTCACGGACTTTGCAAGTACAAGTGAGCCTGATCCTGACTTTTCAAGATTCCAAAAAGTGGTAGTTCCAGAGCCCGATATCGTTCCAGTGGAAGAGGTTGGGAAGAAGGTCGTTTGGTTGTTGGCAATCGTGCCAGCCGAAACAAATGTACCATCGTTTACAATGCCCTCATTTACCGTCAGATCCAGGCCATTGGCGTTAAATGTACTCCCCGTAGTGATGGACAGGTTGTCAACGGTGAGCGGTGCTGTGTATATTTTAGCCGTCACGTTGGCAGACCCAATCCGCAGTGTTTCAAGATTGATGCTGGAGTAAATGCCGAAGTTCGTTTGCGAAGCGGGCGTATCTGCATTTCCAAGAGTAATTGTGGAGCCATCGGTTATACTGCTTGTAGCCGGGGAAAGTCGAACTGTTGGTACCGATGTTGAGTTGAGGTGGCGAACTACGGTAAAAGACTCTCCTGCGGCTTCGTCAATATCAAGATTGAACTCGCTTCCGGGGTTGATCACCTCAAATACTCCCCTTGTGGTGGTTGGAACTGCGTTCTTTCCAAATACTGCAACACCTCCAGTTTGCGTGTACTTAAGAATGCCCGAAGTTGATGTGGTGCTTCTCCTTACCTGAGAACCTACTGTCAGATTGCCTGCAGAAAGTTCGATGGATGCATTTCCAGAAGCTGAGTACTCTATAAAGTTGTTGACTCCAACGCCGCCATCCATGTTCAGCGAGCCGCCACTGATGACGAGTGGTCCGTCAAGTATAATACCAGTGTTTGCGCCGTTTACCCTGGCTACACCTTGTTGGATTTCTAAGCCGCCAGATCCGGAGGTCGCTTCAGTATTGAGGGAATTCGGCAGAAGGAAATTACCGCCTCCACTTGAGAGTGTCACATCGATTAGTGGGTCATTCAATACAAGTTTCCCATTAACTATTTCAATGGCCTTGGCCGCAGTATTGGTTGCACCGCTTAGTGTAAAATTGTCATTAAATGTGAAGCTGGCAGATGGGTTTTCCTTCTTATTGATGGCTATTCTGTACAGCTGGGGGGTATTGCCACTAGTTGTGGTGAGTGACCCTGAAATGTTTCCATTCAAAGTGAGATGGATATTTGACTCGCCATTTCCTCCGAAGATCAACCCATTGCCGTTAGGAGTAATAGTGGTGTTGCTGCCTGTGGTGTTTAGCACTATGTTGCCGCCTACCAATAAACTATGGTTAACTGTGCCACCACTTTGTGCCCTGATCACGCTACCGCCAGTAGCTGCCGCCCCCGATGAATTACCCACATAGACATTTCCGGCCACAGTAACTGTGCGGGCTGTTCCCGAGTTTTGCAGCCTTAGCTCTCCTCCTCCAACATTAGAAACCAGAGGCGCCAGGTACAAATTGCCATTGATCGTGGCATTGCCGCCGGCTCCATTTCCAAGAATGAGATTGGAATTTCCTTGAATTTCAAGATTTTGGTTGGTAGTAAAATCTTTGGTAATCGTCAGTTCTCTGTCATTAACTCCCCAGCCATCCGTGCTTATCATCAGGTTGGGCATTTCGTCTGGGATATTGTTGATAGTGTAAGTTTCGTATCCCTCATACAAAAGATAGGCGGAATCCTGTGAAACAAAATCTCCCATATCTATGCTCGCAAAACTAGGGTCTTTTCTTGTGTCAGATCCGAATCCACGTATTCGTATTGTGCCTTCTCCCTCAATTGTTTTCGCATCTATTATTCCGGTAGAACTCCATGTCAAAGTAGGTCTAAATTGGAAGATGTTAACACCCCCAAGTTCCGCCAGGTATTTTCTGGCCACAGGAGCGTTGCCCGACCCATCTGTCATTTGCTGGAAGATAAGCCTCGCTGCCTCCAGATTACCGGTCTCTATTCTTGCAGAGTGGGGGTAACCCCGGTAGGTAGTTTTAGGGTCGTCGTAAGGGAAAAAGCCAATAATAGCAACGTCTCCGGGCCCTGGGGTGTCGGGTGAATCAGGGTTGGTACTTAGGTGTGGATTGGCGCTGTTGAAGCCAGGCTGATCAGAGCGGGTCCAGGTATTGGCAGTTTCCCATCTCGGCTGCGTGCCCGTAAGGTCACGACCCTTCGTGTAGTACACGAGAGGTGTGCCCGCAAATCTTGAAGTCTCTCCCGCAGTAAAATTCGCATTGGCCAACGGAAAACCTACAAAGCCTGCTTGAGAAAACTCTCCTCCGGTACTTGTTCCATTAAAAGTGATGTAGCGGGTAGCATTGTTTTGGTTTGTGTTTTGATAAGCAGATGTGACAATGTCCGTCAGGTCACTTACAGGGTTAGACTCGTAGGCCCTTGTAAAGGGCGTCTCATCAAGAACATAGCCAGGCACATAGTTTTCCTCTAAACCCGCAGGTTCTAAGCTAGGCCGGTCTACACCAGCAGTTACACTGTTTGATGCCCTGTAATAGAAGCGAAAAGCCACATTTGGTACTACCGTAAAGTCACTGTGCCTCACTCTCCAGTAGTGTTGAAGTACTTGTCCTCCCGACAGATCCGTTAATTGCAGCTCGCCTGAGACTACGTTGATCTGGACATAGCCATCGTCGGAAAAGTCCTTCACTTTCATTTGGGCTGGTCTCGAGTAGAAAGTAGTACCACCATCGAGCGTAAATCCAACCGGAAAAGTGATAGGGGCGGTATTGTTTAGCCTCGACGTTTCATCTTCTGTTATCGTGTTGCCTCTTACCTTGAGCTTGAGGCCACCATCACTGGGGTTTCCGTCGGTAAAGACGAGGATGTTTCCGGTAATGCCTTCGTTGTTTACTCTAATGACGCTTGTGTTGGCTACGTCACTATTAAAGAAGTTTCCTCCGCCATTGTTGATGTTCCATATCTCATCAATGGTCAAAGTGTGGTTTTTTACATAAACCCTGCCGTTAAGGTATTCTACTCTTTCGAAAAGAACATCGCTATTCAATTCGACTGTAGAAGCCGCCCCCACGTTGAACCTGATGTTTCCGAAGATTGCATCATTCGTCGTAGTGATGGTAACTGGCGGGTCTTCTCTGAAGCGAATTTGTGCGGTGGGGGGTGTGCCAGAGGCTGTTGGGTATGGGCCTGCGCTGAAGTAAGTTCCCAGACGGTCGTTGTTGGTGATAGCTCCCCAAATCCTCAGCGTATAAGCATTTTGATCCATCGTTCCGGATAGCACAGAAATGTCTCCGTTAACGTCCAGTCTGATTCCACCAGTGTTTCCCGTTCTCGCCACCAGCCTGAGCTCATTGCCGCTGGTTCTGTTGAGCACCACGCTACCAGTTTCTAGCTGCCCGATTCCGCTCGTTACCCCGTAGTAGACAGTGTCGACAGTAGAAGTGCCAATCGTTTGATTGAAAAAGGTAGTGTTATAACTTGTTGGCAGATCTGCAATACCGTCATAAGGAGCAACGCCCCCAAACACAGCCTGGTAAGTAGAGTTTCTCCCAATATAGAAGGAGCCACCAACATATACGTCATTGTTATTAATAGCAGATGTGATAGGTGCAAATACAACGGGGTAGTTTCCCAGCGGGTTGTTGTGATAGGTGTCGCTGTATCCGTGGATTATGAGGTCGTTAAGTGCTACCAGAGGCTGTGCAGTGACGGATGGCTCATCTAAGCCTCCTCCGGTACCTGATGTAGTGCCGATGAGGACGATATTGCCCACTGAAGCTGCGGTAGCTCTCATTTTTACATTGTAGAAAGGAGCCCTGGATGTAACTCGGTATTCGGTGGTTGTGCTTGACTGGAAAGTGACCGTGCCACCAGTTACCACCTGATTACCAGGGTCGCAGTTGATAAATATACTTCCTCTGAGGCTGGAGGTGCCTAAATTGTTTCTGCCATTCACAATCAGATCGCCACCGGTCATTACAAATACATTACCTGTATAGGTAAGGGAGAATAGGGCGTAGTCAGCATTGACTGACCCGCCGCCATTGATGGTAACAGTACCACCATTTTGTTCGTACGTTCCCTGAGCAGAAAGGCCGTTTACCGATGTTCTGAACGCTGCCATATAAACAGTACCACCATCGACTTTCAGCTTTCCGGCGTCTCTCAGAGTTAAGCCGCTTCCAACGGAAGCTATTAGCTTTCCTGACGTAACTTCTACAGTTCCATAAGGCACAATGGCCGTGCCGCCGGTTTTGGCCACAAACCCTCCGTCAATCTGAAGCTTTGCCGTTTTTGGGATTGAGTAATTTCCGGTAGTATTAATTACAGGGACTGCTACGTTAACCCCCAGTTTTACCGTTCCTCTGATAAGGGCGAAAGCGTTCAGGTTGGATGTTGCCGCAGTTATGTCCGAGTCGACATCGTAGTTGGCTCTTCCGAGCAATCGGAAATAAGCACTGTCCGGCGCTTGAATGGAAAGCGTGAAGGATTCGTCTGTTCCTTTGTCGATAACAATTCTTGAGAAATAGGTCAGGTTGTTGCAGTCGACGGTCTGATCTTTGGTGGCGCTATTGAAAAAGGTGTTGACCCTGCCCGTTACATCGTCCGTAGTGTAGTAGGCTGTCGATGGGCTGTATCTGGCCGCCAAGGAAGCAAAGTCTGTCCGGTTAGTGAAGTATGACTGACCATCGTTGGTGAAGTTGCCCGAAATGGTAAATGAATGAGTAGCGTTGGCATTTGCTGTAGTTATGCTTCCTATCCTGGTACTGCCGTTGTCTTCCACTATTACGTCGCCGCCAACGGTGAGGCTTCTGGCTGTGGTAGTGCCGTCGCCAAACTGAAACTTTCCGTTTCTAACGGTGAGGGTTCCATAGAGGCTGTAGTTGGAAGCGAGAATGACCTTGTCAGTGGCCGCTGCTTTGTCGATCCGCAGATTCTTGAAGGTTCTTGCAACCGCTAATGTCATGTCCCCTGCGCCAGCCATGATCAAAGTTCCGCCGTTGTCGGGGTCAGAAAAGCCGATATTCCCTGTTGTAATACCCGCTGGGAAGTTGGTGGTGCCGCCATTTCCCTGAAGCCTGATCTGACCGTTGCCGTTTATCGTTTTGAAGTTGTGACCAGTGGAAGTTGTAAGATACAGGTTGCCACGCACCTCCATAGAATTGACGGTTATGTTATTTGTGCCTGGCTGAACGGTCACCGTTCTGCCTGGTCTGATAATTACATCGTCTTCGGCACCAGGGATGTTGTTGCCGGGGTTCTTTACGATAGGTGCTGTGGAAGCGTCCAGCGTCCAGGTAGCTGAATTCGACCAGTCGCCGTCCTGAAACACATACCATGTTTTCGATGTAAGCTGAGTTCCTTTCCCTAATGTATAATATCCGGATTTAAACCTTGAGGCCGGAATAGAAACCACCACTTTATCGCCACTTTCAAGAGAATATTTGTCCACATATATGCTCGTGAAATTAGCGGAGACATCACTTCTGTAAAGCAGAACATATTCGTTGAGGTTACCTGAGTAGGTGAGTCCGGCATCGCCAAAGTCGAAAAGTAACTCTGCATTGACACCGCCTCCGTTGACTACCCCAGACTGGCTTACTTCTGCGTACCAACTTCTTGCCCAACGTGAGGTAACACCAGCTCCGATTTGGGTGGCAAGCCCGTCGGCATGTGCTGTGCCATCGTGAGCAAAAGCAACAAACTCTCCGGCGTCCAGTGAGCTGTTTACTTCTCTTATCTGCAATGCGTCGGAAGTGGCAGAAGTCACCTTGACGGTGCCGTCTACTGTCCCCAGTCCTCTGTATTGAGTGAAGTAAGAAGTATTGTAGGTGCCCAGGTTGCCAAAAATATCGTTTGTGGTCAGGTTGATCCCATATTTGTGACCAAGCATGTTTTCAATGATGACCCTTTGCGGGGCGCTTACTGCTCCATTGTAGATGATGACCTCCGCAATATCGCCTGGAAAGCTTCGGTTGTCGCTTAGGTTGAAATTTCCGATATATAATGGTGATGCATTGTCTGGCAAAGGAGTTGTTACATTGGCGCCACTGCTTGTTACAGAGTTTCTATTGAGGAAGAACTTGTTGCCGGCCAGCGTGTGATCATAAGTGGTTGAGATAACGTAATTGGTGTTATCGGTGACGCTTACATTGGCCGTACCGCCATCGCTGATATCGGCACTGATGCTGCCGGAGTTTCTAAATAGTCGGTAAGACTGATTGGCTCCAACTCCCGTTCTTTTGTTTAAAATCCCCTGGACGCCGCTATTTTCGGTTCTTATTACTAAAAAGAAGCTCATAGCCGACGACCAATCCAGCAGTGAATTGTCATTTACCGCCAAATTATAGTTGGTGCTGCCCGTTGGTCCAAAATTAATGGATGGCTTGTTGTTCAGGTTGGAATTGCTTGCAGTATAGGTTGGCTGCCATGTGCCATTTGCCTGGGCAGCATTCAGCCCGTTGCCAGATTGATCGGCCCACGCACTTACTTTACCGCTTGACTGGGTAATACCTGCATCGGCTTTCAACCACAGTACGTTTCGGGGAGCAATTGAACCATCGCCACTACCAATGCCCGCCGGGCCGGTTTGGGCGTAGGTATTGGAAAATGCGCCAAGTAATGAAAGGAAGGTGGCAGCGACAAAAACATTTCTCATAGAAGCTAGAATGACTTACTTAATTCGGAAAAGGTATCAAAAGCGGATTAAAAGGGTAAGTTTATAATACTACATTCAAAATTAGACAATTCTAATATAGTGCCGGAGCAGTTGGTAGAAGAATTGCCAGTATTCGTCGAATTTTCGGACAAAAAAGTACATGACAATGAGTTTTGATTATCGAAAAAGTATGTCTTGATTTTTGGCGACACTAAGATTTTGAGCTTTGATAAGATGTGCGGAGATTGTTATATTTTGAACATAAGTACTGAATTTGGAAACGATGAGCTGATTCTGAGCCCGCCAGCTTAGCTAATGATTCAAGTAACACGCTCATTTTTCCATAAAAAATGGTAGAAATATTACATCAGTTAGTTGATGGTCTGTCGTTGGTACGGAAATGGGACTATTTCTACCTGTTTTAGGGGAGGTTTATGCCGGTATCGCTGAGTTATTTTTCCAGGAGAATTTGAATCAGGGAAATGACCTTGATTGGGGTAGTTACAGGTAAATCTGTATTTCTTGGAGATTACCCTTTAAACCCAATATCCCAAGTGGTCATAAAAAAGCAAAAGGCCCAAGCCTGTCCGACTGGAGAAGCCCGGACGGGCGAGACGCATTGAACCAGTTTTGCTTTTTTATTGCCGCCTATTTGCTGAATCGAATAACGTTCCTTTTGAGTTTTATACCCCAGGTTTTCCGCTTGATCCAAAATCCCTCAATTGTTGGCGACAATAGAAAAGCACTTACGATTTTCATTTGTAAGTGCTTGATTATCAGTTGTGGGCCCACCTGGGCTTCCGCCGGTGGGCGGATAGACTTCTCGCCCAGAGTAATGTATAAAACAAGAAAAGCACCTCTCAATGAAGAAGTGCTTTCGTTTCTAAATTTAGTGGGCCCACCTGGGCTTCCGCCGGTGGGCGGATAGACTTCTCGCCCAGAGTAATGTACAAAACAAGAAAAGCACCTCTCGATGAAGAAGTGCTTTCGTTTCTAAATTTAGTGGGCCCACCTGGGCTCGAACCAGGGACCACCTGATTATGAGTCAGGTTTTTATTGATGCCATATGGAAATAAATATCCTTTAAAATAGTTTTGAAGGCATTTTTTCCTTTCTTTCTTCCAAATGAAATCATATATTGTTGGCGAAATGTTGGCGAAAAATACATGGCAATCACATTAAAGTATAGTATTGACACACGTACCAAACTCAAGAGCGGAAAGTACCAGCTTCGTTTACGAATTATTTTCAACAGGTCGGACTCATTCATTCCCACAGGTTTTCATTTAACTAAAGAGGAGTGGGATCAAAAAAAAGAGATTGTTCGGAGCACCTCCACAACGATGACTAATACGACCAGATTCAATAATAAACTGGCACAAGACAAGGCAGAGTTAATGGATAAGATTGTTGGGCTTGAGAGTGCTGGAAAGCTTCATGGGTTGCGAGCTGTCGATATTAAGGAGCTTGTCTACGCAAAGCCGAGCGAGACATATACAGTTTTGTCCTTTATTGACATGGAGATGCAAAGTCTGATCGAGGAGGGGAGAGTGGGTACAGCGAGAACTTTACGAGACCTGAAAAACAAACTCATCAAATTTCATGGAAGCAAAATTGCTTTACATTTTGCAGACATCAACTATTCATTTTTGAGAAATCTTGAGAAGACCCATTTGGCTGCAGGTTCTAACAGGGGCTCGTTGGGAGTTTACATGAGAACGCTCAGGGCAATTTTCAATAAAGCGATTAAGCACGGCATAGTTAAGGAGGAGCTTTATCCGTTTAAGCAATACACGATTCGAAAATCAGAGCCATTTCGAAGAGCGCTTCAGGAAGACGATTTGAAAAAAATCATCGGAGCTAACCTTAAAAAGGGGAGTGCCCTTTCGAAAGCTAGGGACTTCTATTTGGCAAGTATCTATTTAAGAGGTGTGAACTGGATGGATATGGCGTTGATGAAAGTCAGTAATATTGAAGGTGACTTCGAACGCATTAATTATAAGAGGCACAAAACAGGCAAGCCATTTAGTGTTAAGATTATTCCGCAAGTCAAGCAGATTCTTGAAAACTTGAATGGCGGGCTCAATTACGAGGACGACCAATACCTATTTCCGATCTTAAAACCAGAGGATGATGGCAACCGGATACCCCTGAAGATTGAGAACAGGAGACGAAAGCTAAATAAGACCTTAAAGGAATTGGCAGGCCAACTTGAGATTAAAACTTTTACTATCTACTCTGCCCGCCATACCTGGGCAACTCTGAGCAAACGGAAAGGCATCCCGACCGCAGGAATTCAGGAGGGTTTGGGCCACGCTACTGAGCAGCAGACTCAGACCTATCTCGACTCCTTTGGAAACGATGTGTTAGATAAGTACAACGACATGGTTTTTGGGGATTTATAACAGGGGAGGGTGGTAGGTAGAAGAAGGCTGGAATATTACTTCAATTTTCTTCTAGTTCCTTGAAAAATACGGAGTACCTGACTTTTAGCTTATCTATAATTTTCAACAAAGTTTTAAGAGAGGGAGCTCGTTCGCCTCGCTCAATCTTGCCAATATAATCCGGGTGGAAACCAGTTAATTCCGCAAGATCCTCCTGACTCCATCCGTTTTGCTTTCTAAAGCGACCTATAAGAATACCTATTTTCTTTTGCACATCCACTTTTCGAAAGTAGATGTATTTGCAATTTTCAAACACAGACTATTTGTGCGGATTTTATTGTCTTATAACTTTGCATATACCACAACATGTAATGAATGATCAATCTTAGGCGGGTTCAGATAAAATTCAGTGCTAAAGGAAAAAATCTAGGGTACTTCCATCGATTTGTATACATACAAAATGATTTTCAGTCAACCACAAAGGCATTAATTGAGTTGGACTCGGGAGACCTGGAACTGGTCGATTTGCTTTCCATCAAGTTTATTGACCGCAAGCACCAGAAAAGCGAAGAGAGCAAGAGTGATGATGAAGACGATGAATGAGGCATGCAAGTCGACGGTGCTGGCAACCGATGACGACGCCGCTTAACCTGCTGGAATTACCAGTTTAGAATATTTGTTTTCGTAGGACTATTCCTTGACACTTAAATCACGAACAAACATGGTTAACCGGTAGGATAAAGGCCATAATCAAGCATCCAAGAAATAGAATCTCGAATTTCGTCAAGCTTATATTTCTGCTTATGATCCGACCAACCATAAAACTTAGGCACTAAAGATTCAACGCTAAATTCGTCTTCCTCTTCAATAATCTCTTTCCAGCACGCATAGATAGTCCCAATAAGTTCAACCTTGGAAGTTTTCATTGTTCTAAAGACATCAATCAGAGTTTGGATTTCCTCTCGTTGCTTGGAGAAATATCTTTCATACCACTCCTTATGGCCTCCTGCCTTTCCCAAGGGCCAATATTTTTGACTGGAATCTCTACGAAACTCAAACCATTCATTCCGTTTAAATTGAGCATCAATTGATCTCATTAATTTCGGATCATAAGGGCCCATAGCTTGTTTCAAAAAATTGGTATGGATAGCCATGTCAGTTGTGTTCTGGCATAGATAAATGAGTTTCTGAAGTTTGACATGGCCAAGTGACCACTCTCGGTGAAGCTCATGGACAATTTCTGCCGCAAGGACTGTTCTTTTGTGATAGTCGATTCTAGTTATCTCGACTGGTTTCTGACGAACCGAAGCAAGGATTTTCATCGGGTCAATACGTGATGGGTTCGCCCTGAACTCATAGTCCCTGTAAACCTCATTAAACAGGTCGATCTGCTCCGGGGTTTCAGGGAACCCAAAACCCAACGAGTTTAAAAGATGGTCTATTTTTTGATTCATTATTTCACTATTCTTCTTTGATGAACTTAAAGCCCTTCAACGCCAACTCAAATCTATCCAAGACTTCCTTCTTGTAAACTCGGACAGTTGGCTGACTTATTCCAAGGTACTCCCTAAGCGCCTTTTGCAACTTCCTTGGCAGATAGCAACCCATGTTTTCGTATGACATGTATGTTAGATAGACTACTCGATGAGTAAACGGTAATTCCTGTAATACCTCGTATTTGACCTGGTCTTCAATAGTTGCATTTTTGGGGAGAGGAGGTATTTCTGTTACTATTCTCTCCAAACCATCAGACCATTTGCCCTCCTGCTTCTTTTTTTGGTCTCGATAAATGTTGGTTAGTTCATTACGGGCTATGCCGTTGAGATAAACAAGAAAGGCTTTATTGTCGTCCTTAAGCTTCGCATTAGCAAAGTCAAAAAGGGGGTTTCTTGCAAACGCTGCGAAAACATTATCGACAAGATATTCAGCCACAGATGGTGGCTGACCGAACCCGGAACACCGAACTTCACAAAAACGTAGCAGATCGGATTTGAAGCGATCGACCAATGCATAGAAAGCATTGTCACGGTCTGGGTGAGTTGTGCTCTGGAAGGTCATAAGGAGCTCCCTTGTACTGGCATTTGATAAATGTTTCCAGCTATTCATTCCCTATACGCAAAAGCGTTAGTCACTCTTTGTCGTAATCCAATTGACGCATCGCCGCATAAATAAAATGTGGTAAGCACAAGCAATATAAATTAAACATTAAATATGATGCAGAATGGCAACAAATAAACCTTACGGAGACAATGCCCGAAGCTGTTCCGGCGATCGTCATTGTGTCTCTGATTAGATAGGCGCTCTCATAGGGAGTCTGTTTCTTGCGCCGGACATGTAAGCATATATCAGCGTTTCGTTGCCCTTCATTTGTAGGGATAGCTGAACTAACTTAGGTCTATCTCTTCAACGCTGAGAGTAATTGCCCCCATTGTTTATCCTTTTCTATATCATTAACCGTAGGGAATATTGGAGTGCTGAGATTCAGAAAAGACATTTTTTATTCAAGCTAACTTTAGTTTGAAAATGCCAAGGTCATTTTTCGATAGTCTTTTCCTTAAGGCAGCATAGTAATTGAATAAAAAAATTGTGATCATTCTTGAGCTTGAAAAGCTAGTCAAAAGGCTTGAACCCTAATTCTGTTTTTTTAAAGGAAATCTACGATCCTGAGTTTAGACGAATATATAATAATAAAAATATTTTTTTTGGAGTTAATAAATATAGGGAAATACCAAAAATAACCGTTGTAAGATAAAAGTATTATCATAAATCGGTAATTCTATTTTGCGGAAGTGATATTATGAATATTATCCATATGAACAATGACTTTTCTTGGCATAGTCGAGGCTAAAAAAAATATTACCAAAATAAACCACAAAAGTGACCAAATCTGATTTTTGAAGTGATCAAAATAGACCACAAAAGTGACCAAATATGAGTGCGTAGATGACCAAAAACGAGTGTAAAAGAGATCAAAAGTGATATTATTTCGTATCAAAAATGATCCTTTAGATAAAATATACTAAAATAATTAATTGTCAATATTGACAATTGTTATTCTCCTGTGCTTCTTGACCAAAAAAAGAGAAGGACATATGTCATTGATTTGCATTCAGGACTTGTTCCTGGTAAAACTTACCGAACAGGTTATCGACCAAACGTGCCCAACTTATAAGGGTAAACCGAAAGACCTTTGGGTGTCTCCAGAAGAAGCCATGCGGCTGCTGAGGATTAACTCGGTCACTACGCTTCTTAAGTATAAAGACACAGGTAAGGTTCGGGCTGCCAGGCTTTCTCTCAAGCACATTCTTTACGACTCCGAGTCTATTCTAAAATTTTTGGACGATCAATCACTAAACCGATTCTAGCCATGAATGAATATCAACTCACCGTGAAAGGTTTTAATCACGGCTACATGCTAGCTAAGGAGAATCCGAACTTTTTACAAGAGCTATTGGACTCCATTCGAGACGCACAAAGTCCATACAGAGTTGGGCTTGTGAAGGGGATGGAGGTTGCCCAAGGGAAGGATAGAGGCAAAAATAAAGGGATGAGTTTTTAACGGTATACCCATTTGTGGGATGAAGTGCCAGCGAGGGTTTAGCATGGTACTGAGGAAAGGAGGGGGGAGTGAGCAAGTGGGAACGGGGCAGAGCCACCGTTCGCAACTTGAAAACCCCCTAAAACGGGTTTTAAGGCCGATTCACTCCCCAAAGACTATAAGTTGACTTATAAGGTGATTTCCAAGTGACTGGTAATCAATATGTAAAGTTATAAAGTAGATTATAATGGATAGCTCCGAAAGGGTAAAAACCATCGCAATTTCAGAATTAGGCCATGCGAAGCTGGTGAAAATTAGTAAACGATGCAGCCTTCCGTTGGGTCGCTCGGCTGAGTTCTGCATCTTCTATGTTGATAAACTTAAGATCGATCCAACTAACCAAAGTGAAGGTAATCCGACGGATGCCATTGAAGCACTAAGGAATGATTTGGTGGGGTTCATAAGAACCCAGGAGAAGACCAAGCTTAATCCTATGTTAGAAAATCTATCCATGGCATCTCAGAAGATTTCAAGTGTAATGGATAACCTGCCATCGAAGGGTGATTTCCATTTTCTCAAAGATCAAGCTGACTGGTTGAAAAAAAGCAGTGAAAGTCAGCTTAAGGAAATACGAAACTTCCAAAGCGACCTCAAATGGATTCGAACCACTAGAATTGACCTGGCCAATAACCTTATTCGGGTATTTAGAATTTATCTGTCCGAACGGGAAAAACTCAATAGTATGCTCGATTCAAAGAAAATTAAAGAACTGGAAGAGCAGACGATAAAAAAGATGACCGAATTCGCCAGATGAACATTAAGGTTTCGTCAACGGAAAAAGGCAACAACAAGGGCTCCTGCCAGCAATTGGTCGATTACCTGAATAAGGAAAATGAAAAAAAGGATATTGATACCTACCGTCACTTCTTTTCACATACCGAAGACATGGTGACTAGTTATGAAGTGCAAAGTGCTATTGATTCTAATCATCGGAAGCTATCTAAGAAGGATTCGAAGTTCTTTATGCTCACTATTTCGCCTTCTGAGCTTGAATTATGGCACATTAAATGCAGCGAAAAGGCCCTTAGGGACTATACAAGGGAAGTGATGAACGCCTATGCTGCCAACTTCAATAAGGGCTTGAAAGGAGAAGACCTGGTTTGGTTTGGTAAAATCGAAGAGTATAGGATAGATAAAAAGACCAAAGTACCTAAGCCTGGTTTACAATGGCACGTGCATGTTGTTGTCTCACGGAGAGATAACCAGCAATTTCACAAACTATCTCCTCAAAGTAACCACCGAAATACAACAATGGGGGCGGTGAAGGGTGGTTTTGACAGAAACGTACTGAGAGAACAGAGTGAGGAGGTTTTTGACAAGCTATTTCGATATGAGAGGGCCTGGAAGGACAGCTTCCTTTATCAAAATACGCTTAAAAACGGCTCAACGAAAGAAAAGGATAGAATCACCACTATCACTGCTGCTCATAATCCTTCGACCAGTAGGAGTGGTGCGATTTTGTTCGGCAAATTATCAGCTGCCATGGCAAAGTTAAGTGCAGAAGCAGACTATGAGGAGGCTAAACGGAAGAGGTGGAGAGAGCGAGGGGAAGATGACGAGGTAACGATGGGAATGTAGACTGTAATATCGACTAATATGCTGAAATACTGTATTACGACATATTACAAAATATTACCCAGGCACTTTAGTTCAGTTTTGGGTAAAGGTGATTGACATCTGAAATATTCATTAATACCCAGAAATATTATATTACTCAATATTACAAAATATTACCATGACCAAAGTAATCAGTATTCTCAACGAAAAGGGTGGGGTTGGCAAGACTACCACCACGTCTTCACTTGGTAGCATCCTTGCCAGCAGAGGATTTAAAGTGGTGATGCTGGATTTGGATCCGCAGGCGGATTTGACCCTGGCGTGCAAAAAAGCAGGCGAGGCCACCAATATTTATGACATTCTGTTTGAGACTAAAAAAGTAACTGGCATCAATGTCAATCCTAACCTGGTGCTCATACCTGGGTCAAATAAAATGGCGGCGACCAAGTTCAAGACGAAGATTCAGGATGAGTATTCCCTGATGCACCCAATCACTGTTTTAAGGAGCGTTTTCAAATCGCTACTTGTGCGGGACGATATTCACTTCGTACTGATTGATTGCCCACCCAATCTTGACCTGGTGGTTCAAAATGCGCTGGCCATGAGCACGCACGTTCTCATTCCGATTGTCGCTCATTCTTTTGCCGTGAATGGAGCGTGGTCGATTGTTGATTTCATTAAGAAGTTCCGTGAATCAGATATCAATCCAGAATTAGCTCCGGTGGGTATTTTGATGAATAGCTTTGATCAGAGATTGAATATTCACCGAGGCGTCTACGAACTGTGCCTGGAGAGTTTTCCAAATCTGCTATTCGATACAAAGATCAGGGTCAATACTAAGCTGGCTGAGAACACCCATTTGGGTCAGGAGATAGTCACATACGCCAAGGCGCTGTCGGAGGGGAAGTTCCCGAATAAATTTAGTGGGTTCGAAGACTTTACTCAATTGGCTGACGAACTTCTCGACAGACTGGGGTATAAAGAATTGGCGATATGAGCAAGGATAAATTCAAGGCACTATCTGCTCGGGGAGGAGGCCTGTTTGATGAAAAGATAACAGAGCTCAGGAATGACAGGAAGCCAGATATTGATGAGGCCAAAGTGCATACCTTCAGGATCAAGCAATCCAACATTGAGAAGCTCAAAAACTATGTTCACCAACAGAAGTTTGTAGGCTTTCCCTATATATCTCAGGGCGAAGTAATTGATGAAGCACTGGAGAGGTTTTTTGAGAGTGTTGGACAGATAAGTGAAAGGCCTGAGGAGTTGAAGAAAAAGGAAAGAAAACGTACGGGTCGAAGGAAGAAGGAGCAGAGTGACTTTGAGCTTTAATATTTTGGTTGAAAGGTTAAATACTAATTTCGGAGTTTTATTGTAGATCGAATCGAGAAATTAGATACTTTCAATACATGAACGACATAAAATACCACAACTTGACGAGACTTGCCATCTTCAGTGTATTCGTTCTGTTCTTTTTTGGGTGTTCTCTGGAAGCCAGCAAAGAGAAAAATACCGATAACAGGGAAGGTACGGTTGTCAGGCAAGACACTTCCCAGCAGACGAGAAGAGATCTTTGTGAAGTAGCTTCATTCCTGGAAATGGAAAATTTTTCAGGCGACTTTTATGTCTACGGCAGCAACATCCAATTTACATTGGGTACTGATTCTATACTTATTCCTAAGGAGATAATTGTGCTGCTTCAAGGAAAAAACATTGAGTATGTTGCACGGAGCAGAGGTATTATTGAATTTGGATTTAACCCGACCGGAAACGGTGAAAGTGGATTATTATTAAATACAGAGCCGAATAACCCTGCAATTGATTCAGGAAATGTTAGACCTGAATTTACTAAACTGTCGAATGAGACATGCCTGGGCTTGAATTGGTACTACCAAACCTTTCGATAGGGTGACTTAGCCAAGTCAAAGTAGACTTGATCCCATTCGGTTACTGACAACAACCCTTAAGCTACCTTACACACTTTTCGGAATCGAATCTCCAGTATTTCATAACGAACTTTGTCGCTTTTGTTAAGTTTTTAATATTAAAAACTTATATTATATGTCTTACGTTTATATCTTTGTGTGGTAGTAGATGCTTCTATAGAAGTATCGAAACCTTCTGTTAGAGCAATTCCTATATCAAGTACTTTACCTATGCCAACAGCAGCATCTTTAGTAAGGAAGCAAATAGATAGGCTAGATCCCGGGTCAGTTTTTGGCTACACTGAGTTTAGTTCGAAGGATATTGACCAAAATGCTTTGGCCATGACCTTAAGTCGGCTAAGCAACGAAGGAGTGATTGTTCGTTTGGCGAAGGGGAAGTATTACAAGCCTGAGGAATCTAGATTTGGGAGACTGAGGCCCAGGGAATCGGCCGTTGTTGAGGCAATGACCACTCGCAATGGCAAGAAGTTTGGCTATTTAACTGGCCTGTCGGTGTACAACCGGCTTGGACTTACCTCTCAGGTATCCAATGTCCTGGAAATTGCCACCAGCAAGCAACTTCCTTCACGAGATATTGAAGGATATAAAATCAAATACCAGATAAGGAATCTGCCCTTCAAAGAGATGGACATTCCTTTGCTACAGCTGCTCGATGCTGTAAAGGATATCAAGCGTATACCCGATGCATCTCCCAATGATGTTTTAAAAGTGCTTATGAAGAGAGTTAGTGACTTGTCAGAGAAAGAACAGAGCAGAATGGTATCATTAACGTCTTATTACAATCCAGCTACCAGAGCTTTGGTTGGCGCAATTTTGGAGCAAATAGGATCTGGCGTTTCGTTGGAAAGCATTAGCGCATCCTTGAACGGACTGACAAGGTACAACATCGGGATTGACGTACAGCTTCTGCCCACTAAGGCTAACTGGAGCATTGTATGACTTTTCACCTTTCGCCAGAATTTGAGCCGGCTGTTCGTGCCGCCGCAGCGCACTTCAAACAAAGGGACATTTTCATTGAAAAAGACTATTGGGTCACTTTCGTTTTGAAAGCATTGTCGCAATCGGAATTTCGGGACAAAGTTATTTTCAAAGGAGGTACCTCACTTTCGAAAGCCTTTAATTGTATTGACCGGTTTTCTGAGGACATCGATTTGGCCATCTTAAATACAGAAGGGTTGTCTGATAATCGATTGAAGAAGTTAATCAAGGAGGTTGCGGAAAAAATTACTGAAGCCTTGAGCTACTTCGAACATCCGAATGAGGAGAAAAGAGGAAGGAACCGGAGAACTTTTTACAGCTATCAAAAAGTCATTTTTGACGATGATGGAACCAGTCCGGTAAAAAGCGATATCCAGCTTGAGATCAACTGTTTCACCAATCCAGTACCTTTTGAGGAGAAACAATTAGATAGCTATCTGTCACAATTTTTAGCGCTCAGGGGAGAAAATCAACTCATTAAGGAGTTTCAGCTTGATCGCTTTTCAGTGAACGTGCTCAGGAGGGAGAGAACCTTCTTTGAGAAGCTGATGTCTTTGGTTCGACTTTCCTATGAAGGTCCTGAAAAGTTGAGAGAGAAAATTCGACATTTTTACGACCTGCATAAGCTGCTGCAGCTTGATGACCTAAGAGGGCAATTGTTGATCCCTGAAAACCATGAGTTGATCACACAGGTGCTAAACGATGACTATGTGAACAGTACCTTTGCAGGTGCCTGGATTGTAAAGCCCATGGCCGAGTCGCCTCTGCTTGGCAACATAAGCGAGATTTGGAGTACTTTGGAAGAGACTTATCAAAGGGAGCTTTCTCGCCTGGTTTGGTCTACTGAGGCCTTGCCGACAACCGACCACATAGTTGCCATGCTGAAAGAAATATCAGCTTTTATGGAGGGCTATAGCTTCCAATCGGTTAATTCATAGCCTTGCTCGATCTGGTATTACTAGGTCTGTCAACAAAAAGCTAGTTTAACCTTTTGATCAGCTTTGAGGTAACTAGTTGCCAACATCTTTGTTCGTTCAAGTTAGGTTGTCGTATTGAAATGACTAAATTCAAAATTGTTTAGCTTTTGGAAGCTAATTGAACCATCGATATGATTTAAACCTTTTATATGGAGCCAATGACATTAAGGGATATAACCTACATTGGGGTAATTCTGCTTACAGGTGTTGTGACTTTCCTTACTACGAAGCATAATCTGAGCGATAAAATTCAGCAGGCAAAGGAAACGTTAAAAGAGAATATCAAGTCCCTAGAATTAGAGATTGAACGATTAAAAGGGAAAGACGAAAACCAGCAACAGATAATTGATCAGTTTCAGAAGCAAATTCTGGATCATTTACCTGATTTATTTGAAATTTTAAAAGATAAAAAGGGGAAGAAATGAACAACAGCGACCTTCAAAAACTTCTTTCCCTAAGCCAGAAAGTGCAGTCCGGGAAAGCAACTAAAGACCAAACAGATCAGTATATGAGCTTATTATTGCAGAATAAGTCCATTACGGCAAAGCAGTATAGTGACTACAAATCTAACAGAAACGTCGACGATATTGTCAATGCAGCGGTTGTAATTGGGGGCATTGTTCTATTGGGATACTTATTAGGTAAACTGACTGAATAGGGCTTCAGTCCTCAACATGAGTTTCCGCTGGCCATGAGGCCAATAAATTGGCTGTAATAATGCTTTCTTACGGTGATGGGAAGAATTAAATCGATTGAGATCAGCCTTAGATGAGGTCTCAATACACGAAACACTCTTCGAAGGCTACCTAGTCATTAAATACAATATGCCTTTATTCGCCCGTGGAGGATAGATAGAATGTTCCACAAGATTGGGAGGGGGCAGGAGAATGTAGGTAAACATCAGACTAGTCTTACATAATTAGTATATGATATCGGAGGAAGAGTTCTTCTTAGAAAGAAAAATTAAGAAATGGCTAGATGAACGCAAGGCCTCTTTTAAAGGGACAGACGAGGAGTTCGATAAAAAAATTGACAAAGAATTTTCGAAACTAGTATTCACAATTTCGAAAGGTATTGCCAAATCGATTACAGATTACTGTATTAGCCCCAAAAGCGATTTTCGTAGGCATGAGAAGCAGATTGGAAAGAAGATAAAAAACAGATATAGCCTCGGTTTAGAGTTGTTCACAAGCTATATCGAACTAAACACTCAAATTAGCTCTATAACTTACAATAAATACTACAAGCTTTTCACCACTTTGGAGGATCACCAAAAGTTGGATACACTCATTGCGTTACACGTTAGGGCCTGTCAAATTGCATCAGAAATAAGGATATTAGTTTTTGGGGGCTTCGCTGACGGAGCTCATGCCAGATGGAGAACACTTCACGAGGTGTGTATTACTTTTCTTTTTTTGTACGATGGAGACTATGAGCTAGTAAGTATGTACAAGGATTACCTTGTAATTGAGCAATGGCGGAAAGCCGTCGAATATCAGAATAGCTATAAAAGGCTAGGTTGGGATCCAATACCTAATGATGAATTGGAAGAGTTAGAAGGTGAACAGAAGCGGATCGTTCAGAGCCGGGGGAGGGCTTTCTCCAAGAGTTACGGATGGGCCATGGATATATTGCCCGAAGGACGAAGGAATATCAGAGAAATTGAGAAATATGTTGGCATGGATCATTTTCGATCAATTTATGCATGGGCAGGCGATAATGTACATGCAGGAGTGGCCGGAATAACTGAAAGATTGAGCCTAAGAGATAGTGAACAATACAATTTTTTGACAGGCCCCAACGACCACGGATTCCTTGATCCCATACAATTCACAGTTAGTTCTTTGTCAGAAATGAGTTACACTCTTTTAGCAATGGAG
Source organism: Imperialibacter roseus (assembly GCF_032999765.1). Lineage (GTDB taxonomy): Bacteria > Bacteroidota > Bacteroidia > Cytophagales > Cyclobacteriaceae > Imperialibacter > Imperialibacter roseus. The sequence goes on from NZ_CP136051.1 coordinate 258,334, forward strand.
AAATCCACGTTCAACAAGATTTTTGAAGAACTTTTAAGATTTTTTGGAGAAGAGGTTGTCCAAGAATTTTCTAAGCAAGAGGAGAAAGACAACTGACAAATAGATGTCGGGTGTCAACATAGACCTTGGTAGTCGCAACCCGTCAAGAGGTAGGCTTCATTCGGTCGTATACAACAAAAACGCAGTGCAGAATTGTACGTCTTGCGACTGCCCTATATTTTCATCGTTTTAGGTGAGAAGAAAGGCAGTAGATTATGCATGAATTCATGAAAAGTTGAGTATTCCGTCGTCAATAAGCTGAATCACCATTCTGCCCCTGGAATCAGCCTCAGTTTCGCCCCAACTCAAAAGATTGTGAAACATTCCCTTTTGCAATTTCATAGCGATTACCATCCTACCACCCAATGCGTACTTGGTTAAAAAAGGTTCAGAATCGTCGACAGTTTGTAACGAAATTAATAGAGCACCCTCAGATCGAAATTCTTCCAAGTCTTCATCAGAAATCAGTTCGTAAGTTTTACCGTTCGGAACAAAAATCCCTTTATCAATAGGAATACTTAAAGGCAAAAATTGGAGCAACTCTTCGCTTGTAAATGACGAACAAAGCGAGTCTACTTCACCCGTAAACGTGGGGACTTGGTCTCGTGATACTTCTGTTTCAGAATTGCGATAAAACAAGCTTTCTTGTGGAACTTGTAATTCCTTTAGCCTCAAAGCGATTTCATAAGAACAGATAAATTTTTCGAGCGGAAACATATAGTTAGTGAGGTTTTATAATAGCCTCAAATTATTAAAATAAATCCATCTTGCCCGCTAATGCTGCACGATTTACATGTGACAAATTTTTCAAGGTATTAGCTAAAATGAGAACTTTAGCTGAAATCTGATAGTGCAAGGAGGGCTGGTTGGTGGACTAATTCAAATAATGAAGTTTACCAGTAAGTCGTTTTGACTTGATATGAATTTTTCGGAGTAGAAATGGAGTTGGCTTTTGCTTGAAAATAAAGTGGGGAATTATTTGACAGGCTTCGCCAAATCCCTAGTTTGATCTTGCGACTTTACGTCAGAGAAATGAACACAAGAATTCATATAGATACGTTTTGTGCTTTACTGCATGATGCGCAGGTAGAATTTGTTCTTAAAGAAGGGGAATATAAAAGTCATAATTATGATAGCAATTCCGACGAAATGAACTTTTACCAATTGGGGTCTTTTTTGTCATAATGGTGAGAAATGCGAGCGAGGAAAATGAGCCGATAGGCGCTGTGAAATCTATCCGTGCTTATAGTCCTTTCGATCTGCTGCTATGCTATCCTGAGTATGCCAAAAACATTATTTTAGATCGCTCCGATTATCATTCGACAAAAACGCAATCGATCTTTCCAGAAAAGCCGGAAACGCAAATAGTTGGTAGTTTCAAGAAGTACCTCAATTGACGACCGCAAGTGTGTGCGAAGGCCGGGCGGATTATCTGTTGTGTACTAAAACACTTACCCCATTCTACGTTTACGTTCCAAGTTTGAAATCCTTTGCTCGTGATCAGCCAGCCCCTGGCCGACGAATGCCATAAAATTATTCAAGTCATCTTGAAAGCCTTTGTGAGAGTCGGCTAAATCTTTGATCCCCTCCTGTACAGACGTAATTCTCGAACCCATGTGTACCATCCTGGCTTCGATCTTCGTTCTATGCTCTTTAAAGGGCTGTAAATACATATTGTAAAAGTTAAATCAAAAGGCGGCTGATTCCAAAAAAAGGAGGGAGGTAATACAAATATGGAAGGCTAGACAAGCCACGCTGCTTTCACTCTCAATCAAAACGCACTTGCTTTGGCTATGCGTGAAAGCGATATCAGTCCGCTGTCCTGGTGGATGGTTATGATAGGGCGGTATTTGAAAATGGTAGTAAACCCCGGTAGGCACCAGCAAATCATCATTGAAGCAACATTTTCCTGCTAAAATTTGTTTAAATTTGACTAATCGCCTAGATATGAGAGTATTCGAGCCAGTTAGGAACGCACAGTTGAAAGAAGAGCTTGTTGAAAAGCTCTTCAGTGAGAATAGTGTGTGGCTGTGGTCTTATGACTTGAAAAAGGCTGACAAAGCCAACGTGCCAGATAGGCTTCTTATTGAAAAGTACCTTCTTCTGGGTAGTGTTGAAGACTGGGAAAAGCTCAAACAGGTTTATGATGAAAAGGTGCTCTATAGCCATTGGATCGAAAACATCGTGCCTTCAGAGCGATATCACCAGAAGCAAATTGAAATGGCCAGGTTCTTTTTCGATATGGAAAATCCGGAACAATTTTTAGTAGAGGCCAGAAAGCAACATTTAGCCAATGTTATTGCGAGCAGTCCCTGAAACCACCGAGAGAGTACTTTCGAAACTTCAAACCTATAAAGAACTCGACCAGTATTATCTGGTTGGAGGCACAGCACTGGCTCTGCTGACTAATCACCGGCTCAGCGAGGACATAGACCTTTTCTATTACAACCAGTATCCCGGTGAAAAGCTGCCACTGCCCAGGATCAATGCCATCATGGAAAATATCAAGAGAGACTTTTCGGATGTTGAGTACATGTTCCGGGAAGGGGATACTTTTGTGCAGCTTCGTGTAGATGGAGTAAAAGTCGATTTTTTCTCTGAAAACAATTTTCACAGAAGTAAGAACTACACCGACTTAGGCTCGATTCGGTTGCCCGACAAAAAATCTCTCGCTGGCATGAAGCTCATTGCCGTCACGTTACGTACGGCATCCAGGGATTTGTATGATTTGTATTGCCTTCGACAGGAGTTTAATGAAATAGACTTTTTCAACGGCTTTTCTTCTATTGTTAGCTCCAAGTACTGCGGATCAAAGTCTCAAAAAATCAAACTATTTAAGTCTACAGTCCACAATAAGCTGAAAAACCAACAATGGCTTGAGAAGAACTATGACGAGAAAAGTTTCGTAGAGCTGAGGCCAAAGTATGATGTCTCAGCAGTGGACATTTTTAATGCTTTTAAAAGCTTTGATCTTGAGTTGGACTTTGATGAGCTTTTAAAAAAGCAGAAAAAAGATAGGGAGAAGGGGAAATTGATCTAGCGCTTGTTTGGACTCGAATGTCCTGCCTTTGCTTTTCGTCTACAGTTCAAGTGAGTAGTGAGCCTTCACGTCTGGGTAGTGGAAAGGATGTCAGTCACGCCTATGCTGCCAACTTGCTTAACTATCTAGCGATGCATCATGGATTCTTTCCAAAAGATTATCAAGAAAGTAGTTAGCATAAGGGCTATAGTCCTTTGTCTCATAGAAGGCAAGCAGAGAGTTTCTATACTTTAGTATGTCTTCGTCTCTGGTTGAGAAAATAGGAATCAGATCAGCTTGCATTAGCACAATGCTTTCAATGAGGCGGGCCGTCCTTTTATTTCCATCAATAAAGGGCTGAATCCTGGCCAAATTACAATGAACGTAGATGGCCTTTTCTAAAGGATTAGGGGCCGTCACTAAAGAAAAGAAAACTTCGTTCAACCCTAGGCTGATTTCTTGCGGGCTTTTGGGTGGCAGGTAGCTGGTTCCCGTTATCTGAACCGGCCTGTTGCGCAAAGTCCCTTTTTGTGAATCATCCACCAGATCGGCAATAAGGCTGGAATGGAGAGAGAACACGCTGGCTTCATCAATCTTTCTTCTGTGCCCGGCGTGAATTTCTGCCACAATGGAGTTAAAGGTATTATGCAGGTTCTTCAGCATCCTGGCATCCTCGTAACGTTTGGGGGAAGTAACACCATCGAGCAGCAGCGATTCTGTTTCCACATAGGTGTAGGTATTACCTTCGATCTTACCGCTGTAATAAGACCAGGCGACAGCGAGCTTTCTGATGTCGTTGGAATTGAGTGAGGATAATTTTGCGTTGGCGTTACCCAAAACAAACTCACTTTTCAGCTTTTGCTCCTTGTTGAACATTTGGTCTTGTTTACTTTACTTTCACTCTGGGTGAATGCCCCATAAATGTGGTTCCTCTGTAAATATAGGGGTTTAAAAACCGCTCATAGCTACCTAAATATACAAAAAGCAATGCATTCAACCCGGTTTTCATTTATCAACAAAGCCACCCTAAGCAGCAACAGAGGCTGGAAGGGTCGGTGCATCTGCAGTGCAGCAAATGATAACAAAATGCTAGATGCCCAGCTCCCTACCTTTTGATTGGCCTTTGACCATCGTCTTTAGCCTCTCTTCAATTCTGAATTAGATGTGAGCAACATTGGTGCTTTAATTGAATATAACACAGCTGGTAGCGAATTTCCGGACAATTTATTTCTCTCTAAACTATCTGAAAGACATTTCATGGTACTTAATGGCGTTGATTGAATGACTTAAGTATTTGCTTTTATTAAAATATAAGATATATTTAGTATAGATTACGAAAAATATTCAGCTATGTGGAACAAAGACATTACCTTGAAAATTATTGTATTTGGCTTCTTATTTTCTATCGTTTTAGATGCCAAATCTCAGGAATCGACGAGAAAACTCTACGACGCCCTCTCTAAAAACACAACTCTAAATACCAAACAGCAAAACGCCCTTGCGAAAATCAAAACTAGACTCGGCTTCAATAGCTATGACCTAGTTAAGATGCGTCACATTGATATGTCCAAAAGGACGGAAAAAATGGAGTTTAGGCTTCCAGGCACCAATGAAGCAATTTTGTTCACTCCTGACAGGGTAGAATTTGGGGAAAGTGGCGAAATTATCTGGCACGGCCACAGCGAGGAAGGATTTAGCGAAATCAACTTGATTTTATATGATGGTGTTTATCGGGGGCAAATCTTCACCGATAGCCGAGTATTTGAGATTTACACATTGGATGAGAATATCCAGGCTATTGCAGAATTTGACCAGTCTACTCTTGAAGGAAAATTTTGTAGCACACTAGAAGCTGGGGAAGGTTCGCCCAGCAATGATAAACCCGAGTTACCGGGCGGTGGTTCAGAAGACGGAAGGATTGTATCCTGTAATTTACGAATACAATTGTTAGCATTGTATACCCCCGCTGCTCTTGCCGCTGATCCGTCAATCGTACAAACCATTATTTCCGCTATGAGCCAATATTCTAATGTAGTCTATTCAAGTGGAATGTCCTCACTTGCCATTCCCACCCTCAAAGCGAGCAATATCGTTCAATATAATGTTGTAGAAACGCCTCAAATAGACAACAATTTGATAAACCTTAGAAATGATGCTGCAATTGTAACACTACGGAATCAACGAAATGCGGATATCGTTGTACTATTTGTCAATGGTAACTATACAGGAGTTACAGGAATTTCTTACGAAGGTCCTGATGCTGCACAAGCTTATGCTGTGGTGGAAATCCCTGAAGCAACTACTGATTATGTATTTACTCACGAGATGGGACATCTCTTCGGGGCAAGGCATCAGAGGTGCGACATAGCCAATACAACTAATTGTGTCAACACTATCAGCGGCTATCGGCATGGATACAACTTTCAATATGGACTGTTTAACACCTACAAAAGACGGACTGTGATGCATGAATATTATGAAGGGTATACAAGAATTGGAAGATATTCAAATCCAGATATTCAATGGAATGGAAATGCCACTGGAACTTCAGCTCATGAAGACAATGCAAGACAAATTGATGAACAGGGCTTGACAGTAGCATCTTTTCGGCTTGGTCAGGACGTCGCATGCTATGTTGATGGCCCAACAAACATTTACAGTCCTGGCAACTACTCATGGGAGGCCGTGGTGAGTTGCGGGCAATCCCCCTATACCTACGAGTGGCGATATAGCACTAACGGGACTACTTTTGGTTCGGTATTGAGTACTTCTGCCATCTACACCAGGCCCGTGAATTATTCGGAAAACTTCTATTTACGCCTGAGGGTAGGCTCAAACGATGGCACGGAATCTATTAGTATACAAACAGTATATGCTAATGTAGGTGGATACTATAGAACATCAAGTGAAAGCTCCGGTACTAGAGATATTGAATTATTCCCAAATCCCGCTGGCGACTTTAGCGATTTAGTATTTAGCCTTAGTAAAGAGGCGGTTGTTGAAATAGTCTTGACAGACTTAAGTGGCAAGACGATCAAAAAAGTCGGAGATGGTTCTTATCTGTCCGGAAATCATAAAGTGAGGGTTAGCACAAGGGAATTAAATAACGGCATATATTTGTTGATATTCAATAACGGAGAATCACGACTCACAAGGAAACTGATTGTTTCAAAATAAATTTACAGCTATGAAAAATATTTCTATTTCTTTATTTGCTTTGACCTTGGTGGCATGTGGACAGAGCGACGACGCAATCTCACCCAATTCTTCTGGAGAAGTTGAGTATTATCTAAACGGTGTAAATCAGAAAACCGCTAATGTCTATTTCGAGTTGAACAGCTCCCCAGACTCCAAATTCTGCGACTTTGATAGTTACCTTTTTCGAATAGATAATTATGAACGTAAAGTCAACGATAATATTCCTACATATGAAAGTTTCTACTTTGATAAATTGACCCTTGACCCTGGTAAAAGAGTGCTTGGAATAGTCGGTTGCAATAAATCTCTAAACCCAGGAGTATCTTTTTTTTCAAAGTTTTCTGACGATCTTCTAGCTGCAACTTATGATATTAGTCAAGAAGAACTGGAGAATAATTGGATTGCCATCGATGAAATCGATGAGGACACTAAAACGGTTTCAGGACGGTTTAGTTTGAGCTTCATTATGAATTGGGGGCACGAAGAGAATGCTATTCCGGATACTATCCGAATCACGAATGGTAGTTTTAATTTGACTCTTGATTGATTTTCATTTATGAAAATGGATGAGAAATCAATGGAGAAAGAACGGCTAGATGTCCAGTTCTTGGCCTTTTGACTGGCCCGTAGCAAGCCTCTTTAGCCGTTCCTCTATTCTGGATTGGATGAGCCCGACAAAGTCCTGATTAACCTGGCTTGCCCTGGCATAGTCTGGCCAGCGGGAAACGACTTCTGCTACCTGATCGATGATCGCTTCCGGCCGCATGATCGAATTCTTCTTTCCTTCAGAAATCAGATCCTTTCTGGTAATGCCGGTTTTCTTTCCATTCACAGCCATGTTGCTATTTACCCAGGGATTTCCAGGATCATAACTATAGCAAACGTCATAGGCGGGTGCCGCTCTCCATTCTTTGTTCTGATCAAGCAGAAAACTGAAGTTTTTGGTGTGGTCGTCGCAGTTAACGCCGAGCACATTGAAAACCATTTGCCGATAGAGCTGCTCCCTGTCTGGGTAGGGTAGCTTCAGGTACCTGGCGGTTTCAAACAAATGAGCGTAGGTGTGGCTGCTCACATCTTCGTAGTCAAAATGACGAATTCCACACAAGGTGTGAATGTGCTGCTTGCTGCCATGCTGCCGATCAAACCGGGCAGTCATAAAGTGGCCACGTCCATTTTCCTCCATCAACCGGCAATCCTGCATCTTAACACCGGCATCTTTAGCCATTTGAGAATAAGCGTACTCGATGCGGCCAAAGCCGGCCGAATCCCCCAGGTGATTGGTGCCAGCGCCAACATCGAGCTTGATGAGCCAATGTTTAAATTCTGGGCCATGGTCCAGCTGGCCAGACCGTATTTCTCCGGTGGCCTGATTCCAGGCGATCACCGCTTTTGCCCTGGCTCCACCAGCTGAGGTGCCTATGCTCAGGATGTCTTGAAATCCTTCGGCTCTGTCTGGCTCCAGGTGGGTAGTAAGTTTACTGGCCTGCTTGACGCCGAAGGCGGCAAGCTGCTCCAGCTCATCGATAGAAATGCGAGAACGCTTTTCCTGTACCTCCCTGGCGGGGTGATATTCGATAGCACCCATGCCACGAACACCAATATAGGCCAGCCTGTCTAGGGGAGTAAGATCAGCAAAGCTGACATCCTTATTTTTGAAATACGAATTCATGAGCCCTTCACCGAACCGGTCTGGCAGGGAATCTGCAAAAACACCGGGAAGGCCCTTGAAGGAAGCAAAGGGAAGGCCGGGAAATGAATAGAATGTTGGACTAGCTTTCAAATGAATGGGGGATATTTCAACCCCCATCATCCTGAAATTATCTTCGTACCTAAACCTGGCTGAATTTGTGGTTTGATCCCAAACCAGGAAGCCCACATCCTGGCCCCATATTTTAACCTTTAGTGCCATGTTTAACCCGTTGTGGTTGTTTCTGTTCCATTTCGTAAATTAGCTTGGGATCAAGGCGAAGATCACGCTTTAGCACTTGCGAAAATGTCGTGAGCTCATCGACATAGCGAAGCAGGGTGATGAAGTTAAGCAGGGAGATATTCTTACCCCCTTCAAGCCTGGCCACAGTAGGCCTGCTGACTCCGGAATGCTGGGCTAGCTCGCCTTGCGTGAAGCCAGCTTGAATACGAGCTACCTTGAGGCGGTGGCCTAATTCCTGAAGGATATCGGTATCTGAGGCAAAAAGGTAATCCATGTGTATCATTTTTAATACATTACACGTAAATCTACCACATAATGTTTGATATTAGATACAAATTAACTTTCCTCTTTTTGGAGCAACCGAGCAATATCGTAGTTAACCAACAAGTATGGAAGAATCAAATAAAACCCCTCAAAATATAAACGCATTAGTTAGTGAAATAGGTGAAAGAATGGTCTTATTCAAGCTTTACTCGATCATTCACGATAACAGCGGATTGGAAATATTTAAGAACTATTCGGAGCCTGGGTACGACATTGGCATAAGAAATACTCATTTAAACAAAAAAGTCAAAATTGAAGTCAAAACAAGGCAACATTTGGTTACTACCACCGCTGAAAAGAGTAAGAATACTTGTCACTTTACATTAACAGAGAATGAATGGAATCATTCAAATTTTCTAATCGGCTACTGGATTGATTACAATGACTTTTTTATCGTGCCGACATCCGAATTGACCAAGACTAACAGCAACAATAAGTTTGTCTACAAATTGGTGTTTACTAGATTGAAAAAGGCACAAAGTAAGTTGATATACTCCGAACAGGTTATGCCTTATTTGAACGATTGGTCAACACTACTAAAATTTTTGGGAACACCGCCCGAACAAAAATAGCTGTTCGCAAGGTGTTGAAGCGGTCAAGCAGAGAAATATTTAGAAGCAGGTACAAACAGATAGTGAGAAAAAGAAGGACACTCAAATTACTCGCTGACATCTTCTGGCCACTCCTAAAAACTCCTCTTTATACCTTTCATTTATCATGTCATTAAACTTCTAATTACACAGTTTCTCAATGAGATCATATGCATCTCTGTGACCGAATTCTCCAGCCTTACTTAAATCAAGACAACCACCATTTTTATCACCTAGTTCTGTTTTAGCGTAGCCTCTATATAAATAGGCGTTGGAATTTGCCGGGTCTAGCTCAATTACTTTATTGAAGTCCTTGACTGCTCCGTCCGAGTCTTTAAGTGATGCTTTCATAACACCTCTATTAGTGTAAGCCTCTAAATTATTGGGCTCCAACTCTATTGCCTTACTGTAGTCTTGTATCGCTCCCCTGTAGTCTTGCAGTTTGCCTTTAACCTTACCTCTTTCCGTATATGCTTCTGCAACACCTTTGTCAAGCCCTATTGCCTTGGTGAAGTCCATTACTGCTCCTCTATAGTCTTCCAGCTGATGCTTAATAAGACCTCTATTGAAATAAGCAGCAAAATTTGGGATAGTTTCTATTGACTTGGTGTAGTCTAGTATTGCTCCTCTATAGTCTCCTAATTTGTATTTAGCTTGAGCGTTATTAAAATGCTCATTTGCTGTCTGAGAATGACAAAAAAAACTAAAACAAATTAATATGAGGGAGAGTATCAATTTCATGAATGTTAATTTGGTCATTTTTAGCTGATTATCATTTAGGTAAATATTATAATTCCAGTAACTTTTTTTTTCACTGACTGATAAGTGGTGACAAAAGAGACCTAATCGTTATTTTTGTTGTATGAGCAGTGAGAAAAAAAAGAAAGCCAAAAACTTCCACACAGCAGCTGAGGTATCTGGTGAAACCTTTACCAGGATTACCCAACACGTTACTCAATTGGTGTTAGCTGACCAGGCTAAATTGAAGGAGTTGAGAGCCTCTAAAAAGAAAAAATAAATTCGGGCTATGACCCTAATACCTCGGATCGGGAATAAATGGTACCTTGGCCGTGCGTTACACCTCGACAGCGAACACCCCAAATTCTTCTACCACATTGCCTTCCATCAGGTATACCCCTGGTCCCTTGAACGGATATGCCTTTATCGATGGGGGAAAATGTACGGTATCAAAGAAGTCTCCTGACAGATCGACAAAGTGGCCTAAAGCATAGCCTTCATTGGAAGCAACTGGCTAATTGAATTTAGAGACCTCTCGTCTTTTCTGCAATCCGTAATTCACAATAATGACTACGGGCATACATTTGCTGATCAGTATACTCTGGCGATTCGATTTCCCCTTCGTATTCTTCCGGAATCAGACTGTTGAACTCGGTCAATACGATTTGCATCTCATCCGAGAGTGCTTTTTCTTCATTTGCGTGGTCGTCAAGAGAGTCTTTAGTGGTGCGGTCAATGTCTATCGCTTTTTTAGTTTTCAAATAAAGCTTCCAGAAACGAAGCTGTTTTAGCCTTATTGCTGGAGGCTCAAGCGTTAGGTCATTCTCATTCGCCCGATTCTGACTAATTTCTTCATCAACCAACCGTTTGATCGTTAAAATTTCAGCCCGCTGTGTTAAAGGCGAATTAGAGTCTTGCGGCCGCTGGTAGTTGGTGATAATCCGCACCGCCCATGCTGTCACAGAAGCAAAAAACAAAGCGTCCATTGGCTAAGTTAGGGCTTGCTGAAAAAGTTGGGTTTCAAGTATGAGTAACCAGTCGGAATGAGTAATTCCGACTGATTTTCTGTTTAGAATGATAGTGTAGTAGTAGAATCAGTGCTGAAAAAGTCTGCACCAATTTTTGACAATAGGATGTTACCCTGGCCACTTTGACCAGGTTGGTAACAAACAATATCATGGCTATCCATGTCTGGGAGGTTGTTCTGAGCTTTGCTGCTACTCGGTTGAGTCCGTAAGCAAGCTTGGTCTGACCAAACCGAAAGTCGGCCCTGCTCTCCTCTATGGGGTTGCGCTCCCCCGCTGAAAAACATAGCTTTCTCTTTTGTTTTGGGGGTCTTCCCAGGGGTTTTTTGCCAATGGTTTGATGTTCAAGTTGGAAAGGTATTTTCTGTTCTCACGGTTACAGTATATCCGGTCTGCAAGCACCTCTTTAGGATAGTGACCCATCCTTGTTTTGTATCCTTCGATGTAGGCCATCAGGTGTGTCCCTTCATTGAAGGCATCCCAACTTAGCTCATCAAGAAAACAAAAGCCATTGATTAGTGATACGTTGATCTTAGATCCAAACTCCACATTATGGGCCGCTTTACCCCTTACAATAGGACGCACACGTGGCTGGTGTAAGCTCACGATCCGGTCTTCCACACTTCGTACATTGGAGCGGTACATATGTAGCTGCTGCTTGTAGAAGGTTTGGATGACCAATAGGTACTTGTATGTCTAGCCTTTAGCTCGGCCAATCTGGCCGGGCTACTATCGAGAAGCTGGTTGATACTTTTCAGGTTCCTGCGCAGGTACCTTAGCTGTTTGCCAATGGCCTTGTGTAGCTTTTCTTTTGCTTGATTTTCTTCTGAGCAAGGTGAAGGTATTCCTTTCTGGCTAGCTTCCTGTAAGTACGAGGTTTGCTCGAATCTAAGCTCGGATCATAAAGTGTATCGATGAGATGTTCGGTAAGCAGTCTGGCCTCTGACAATAAATTCAGGTCGGTCGGGTACCTGATAGCTTGAGGGCAGGCAGTGGCATCAAAGAGCACACGGCCTTTGTTGGTAGTGTGTCCTTTGTGCTCGGAAATAAGCCCTGAAAACCTCGCCAAAGCATCATTCATCATGCTGACACCTTCTAAACCCAGTCTAGTCTGATCTCAACAAAGAGAGAGGCGTCAAAGGGCGGCTTGCTACTAAACCCCGTGTAGCCTAAGAAATACTGCATGTAAATATTCTCCTTGATGTGTTCTATGGTTTCCCGATCACTGAAGTTGCACAGGTGTTTGATAATCATTGCCCCCAGTACGATCCGTCCGTTGAGTGGAGGTCGGCCTTGATCTGCATTCATCTTGCGGTTATAAACTGCAACTAGCTCACCCCAGGGGATACGTTCACTCATCCTCACCCAGCGGTTGTTGCGATCCATTTCCTTGATGAAACTCGTCTCAAAACCATCGATTGTTAGCTGGTTGGGGCTCTGGTAAGGCACACGAAGTGCACGGGTTTTTCGCAACATCGGTAAGTTCTTTTGCACTTATTGCAAAATATCAATCCCTAACCCCTTTTCCAACAGTATCTTAACTGTTTCTCAGCAGGCCCTAAGTTAGGTTTGTTGTTGCCTCAGGGTTCCAAAACGAAGTTCACCAGTGTAAACAGAATCCAACACAGCGTAAACCAGCCTTGACCCTTGCACTTGCCACAAACCTTCCGGGTCAAACCGCTTTCTCTGATCCGGTTACCATAGGTTCACTTTTATCCTATTTGTCATGGATTATTAGCTTATCATTCATCGGCACTTTCGGCGTTTTTTTTTCATCGTGAATAATTTTTTTTGTTCTTCACCCACCTCGCTCTATTGAGATCAAGTTTTTGCGGCATCATGGCCTTTTTTCATTTAGCATCCGCATTGGTCGCTATCAGTTCGGTGTTTGTTCAGTCCCTTATGAATAGGGACTTTATTGGTCAACCCTCCCACCCTTTCATTTTTGGCACAAACAAATTAAAATCTCCGGTAGGGATTTTTAGGACTTTTCTGTTTTCTAATTGAACACAAACAATAAAAACGATGAAAAGAACAATTTTAGTTGCTTTGATGGCTTTTGCAGTAGTACTAATTCAAAGCTGTGGAGAAGATGAAAACATTCCTACCGGTGCTCAGACAGGTTTTGAAATGAGAGCAGTGACCGGTACAACAGGGTCAACTAGCGGACGAGTGGCTAATACCGGATACACTTTTACTGAAGTATTTGCTGGAGTTACTGAAATCGAATTGGAAACGCTTGAGGACAACCTGGAAGAAGAAGAAAATGGTGAGGATGAAAACGAGGAGGTGGAATTTGAAGGGAATTTTGTCATAAACCTTCTTACTGGAACTAGCGAACCTGACTTTGGACTTTCCGAACTTCTGGCTGGTGTTTATCAGGAAGTAGAAGTTGAATTTGAGAACATTCTTGAAGGTGATAAAACCCTCATAGTGAATTTCAACTTCACTGCTGAAGGTGCCACTGAACCGACTTATGTTGAGTTCTCTACTTCTGAAGAGTTTGAGCTTGAAATTGAAAATGAAGCGGGATTCGTATTGGACGGAGGTACAGTGAACTCCATTCTAGTGACACTTGACCTTGAGGTACTTTTCGCATCCATTGATTTTAGTTCTTTGGTTGCTGACGAAGATGGTGTTATCAGAATCAATGAAAATTCTAATAGTGACCTTATGCATGAAATTGTAGAAAAACTGGAAGAAGCGCTAGAGGCTGAAGAAGAAGATGAGGACGACGAGGACGAAAATGATGAGGATTAATGCAGCTATATTAAAGAATTGGGCCCTTTTTGGGCCTTTTTTTTTGCTCATCGCTTAAAAGCTATGTGCAACTCGAACACTTAGATTGGGTGTAATACCAAGTGCTTTTTGATTTATCTGCGACAATTCCCCATCCTCCGTGATGCTTGTCAATGTTTTAATGGTATTGTCTTTATTCGTAATGTTCCAGATGGCAATGCCACAGTTACCACTCCAATTATCAGATAAGACGAATTTGTATTTAGCCGAAAAATCCATTCGGAAATAGTTATCAAGCGTCATTGCATTGGGAAAGTCAAAGACAATCTCATCATTGGTCTTGTCAATTCCTTGCGGTTCAGTAAAAGGCATACCACTTCGGTAATTCACGCCAGAGGAAAGCTCCAGATTGTTTAATTGGTAGGTCAATCCAACCGACAATGCATGGGAAATATCAAAGTTATTTCTAAACTCCGGGGGGACAAGATCAGAAAAAGTATAGTCGCTGTTTAGGTATGAATAAGTAACCCAGCTATCTAAATTTCCAAAACTCGGATTGACAAGTAGCTCTATCCCACGTGACACGTAGCTACCAAAAGTCCGCTCAAACTGGAACTGATTTAAGAATCCCTGACTTGCTGTTACAACACCATCTACACCCTTAATAAAACCCTCCAAAGAGACCAGCAAAGATTTCTTTTGATAGTTTACCCCAACAGAAGCCTGTCCACTCGTCAAAAGGGGAATATTCTCGCCATTAACAAGCACCCATTTACGATTCTCTACACCCAAAAAATCAGTCTGAAAATCCACTACTTGTACAGTCGTTTGACTTTTTGTTTCCGCTAAAACTTCTAAAGAAAAAGATCCTCCAAGTCTTGTTGACATTGCCAGTCGTGGCTCAATTCTGTACTGGTCAAGCTTATCAAAATAATTGGCTCGGATTCCGGCAGCTATAGTTGTGTGTGTTTGTAGCTGTGCATTACCTTCCATATATAAGCTGGAAGTTCGAAGTACTTCTTTGCTCAAAGAACGAAATGCGGGTAGATTGATGTCCCTGAAATTACGAATTCCAGTCTCCACTAGTTGAATCCCGACTGCTACATCCCATGTATCATTTAGAAAGTACGAGCCCTCTGCTCTTATCGTTTCTTCCAGTACTTCATTATCAAGGATATGTTCTTGTCCGGTAAGTACGTCAAAGTTTACAGACTCTTGCCTGTAGTCCATGATCGATGAATACAGTTTGGTTTTTAATCGATCGGACCACCGTTGATCATAGGAAAGGTAGCCTGCTATTGTACCCTGATCAAGATTGCTCACTTTAGATTCTACCCTATTACTTACCAAATCACTCTCCTCATAACTTATACCATTATCAAGACCCAGGACACCTCCCTTGATACCTGCTGTCGACGATAGTTTATAAGTCGCATTAAATGAAAAATCATAAAAGCTGAATTTTTCATCCGAGTTGATCACCTGAGAGCTGGGATCATTAATGACATCAGAAAATCGAAACGCCCGATCAAAGTATTGATCATAGGTAGGTGTGTTAAATATACCTCCAATCGATTGTCTCGATGCGATTAATAAATGTAGCTTATCTGTTGGTACTTCGAGAAGCAGATCACTATTGATCAGGTTACTGCCGGCATGTGCAGTGATTTCACTCGTACTTTTCTTTCTTGTTTCTACTTGTATAGTGCCAGATACCCCTTCACCAAGTCGCGCTGGTGTTCCATTTTTCATGAGGGTAGTTTTTCCAATAATATGAGGGTTGATTGCAGATATTAATCCAAAAAAATGACCCGTTTGGTAAAGTCTAAGCCCATCCCATAAAATCAGGTTTTGATCGTTTGATCCCCCTCTAATATTAATATCTGTGACTGTTTCATTCATACTTTGAATCCCCGGAAGATTTTGCAAAGTGAAGAAGATATCCGGCTCCGTCAAGCCCGGAAGTATGTTGGTGTTTTGAACGTCCACTACTGTTTTTCCATTGTCTCTCTTGTCAATTCCCCTGGTGATATAGTTCTTAATGATAACTTCCTCTAACCGTTCAGTGGATGGGGTGAGGTAAGATTTAATGCACTCTTCTGACGAGTTATCAAATCTTAATACCAAATCCTGATAACTTACATGACTAATCAGTACTTTGAGGGGTATTTCTGCATTTGCTAATTCGAAATACCCATTTTGATCTGACGTTGTGGAAGTGGATTGACTAAAAATGAGTGCGTCGGAAACTGAACTTCCATCGTCTTTATCCAATAGATATCCGCAAATTTTTACTATTGTTATTAGCCTTCTAATGGAAATAAAACTTTCATCAAGCTTAATGAAATCAATAGCAACTTGACTCTCCAAATGGTCAAGGGCTTGATCCAGGTCAAGGTCAGATCCAGGCAGCTGGACCTGGATACTATCAATGGTCTGATCCATGTAAGAAAAACGTACAGAGAATTGTTCTTCGAGTTGATCCAGTACATCACGCAGAGGTTTTTCACCAATACCCTGCGCATTTCCTTCCTCTAACAAGAAAAAAGGAAAAAATAGAATGAACCATATTTTTGGATAACTACTTCCCACCAGTTATTAGTACTTTCTCATCCTTTTGTCGATAGAGGTAACCGGAAGGCACAGTAACAGCGTCGAGCGCTACGTGAAGGTCATCGTTTGGAAAGCTACCTGTAAAGGTATCATTTAGATCAATGCCTTTTGTTTCAATAACAACCTCATATTGATTTTCTAGCTCTTCCAGCACGGCATAATATGGGGTTCTTAAAAAGGAACTTCTGCCATTGAGCCATTCGGATTCGCTGCCAGAAGCAACCTGAAATCTTTCTTCGTGGCCAGCAACTTCACGATAGCCATCACCTGCAATAAGTGTCAGGTTTTGTGTTGAAGTTTCCACTCCGACCTTTCCCTCGTAACATATTACTTCGTAATAATCGCCACGTTGTTTAACATTAAATGAAGTACCCAATACGCTTACGGTTCCATTTGAAGTAGCCACCTCAAACGTGGAACCCTTTTTTACTTGAAAAAATCCTTCTCCCTGGAGCATCACTTTACGGGAAGCAGCCCATTTTTCAGTTTCATAGGCCAACTCAGATCCTTTATTAAGGGTAACCAGTGAAGAATCAGGCAAATAATGAGCTTTCAACCCTTCAGATAGCATGATGGTTTGAGTATCTGATGAAGGTCGAAGAAGCAAAAACCCAATAACGGAGATAAGAATAACAGAGGCTGCAATCCCGACCCATCGTGGCTGCCAAGACACTTTAATAACTTTAGCTTGTTTGTTGTCTGCTGAATGAAAGCGCTTCAATTCCTCTTCAACAGAATAGTCCGGTGGCATGGCAACACTCAGGCCATTCCATATTTTTAGCAATTGGGCGAACTCATCAGTATCCCTGAGAAGCTTTTCTTCTGCTTCTGTAAGCTGACCTGCCAGCCATTTCCTTATGAGTTCTTCATTTTTCATAATCCTTCCCTTCAAAAAACCGCAATGTCCGCTATTTCCCTACCGCTCATAATTATTTATTTACAAAATGTTTCCAAGTTTCTCCCGCAAAGTGTTCATTGCTTTGTATAGTCTTTTTTCTACAGCCTTCTCTGAAATGCCTAACATTTCAGCAATTTCTTTCTGTTTCTTGCCTTCTATCCGCTTCAATAATAAGGTCACCCGTTGTTCCTCCGGAAGCTCCTGAAGGGCCCGATTCAACTTGTCCTCAAATTCAGATTCCTCCATTAAATACTGTGGGTTCTCCTTGCTACTCTCGTCTACTTTCAGATCGGGCTGATGCTTTAGTGCCGTATTTTTCTTTGACAAATTGTTTTTCATCAAATTATTGGCACATACGAAAAGAAATCCTCTCGCCTTTTCAATAGTTACTTTATTACAATTATCCCACAGCTTTCCAAAGGCCTCTTGAACAAGGTCCTTTGCTTCGTCTTCATCCTGATATTTGAAATGCAGGAAATTAAACAGGTCCTTGGCATTATCCACAAAGACCTGATTGAAAACCTTTTCTTTACATACGTTATCACTTTTTTCCATTTCTCGCTACTGAATTAGCATCAGTATGACATTGTGTTCAAACCAACACTTAAAGTCTCATAACCCAAAATTGAAAGTAAAAAAAAATAATTACTCTCAGCCGGTAGGGATTTTTTTAGGGTTTCTGTTTTTTGATTGAAATGAAGCATACACTATTCATATTGATAAAACACTTGATTTTAGGCATCAGCTTAATGGCTTTGACTAGTTGTCAAGTTGAAATTGAACCTGAACTTGAAATAGGTATGGATGGGATCATTTCAGATGATCCAGTAGCGCGGTCAATTGTAGCCGTTTCGACTAAAGATGGCTCTGGAGACAACATCATTGATCAATCAAGCTGTACAACGGTCGTATTCCCAATTAAAGGAATTTTCGAAGATGAAGAGCAGGTGTTCGAGACTTTCGACGAAGTGGATGCCCTTGGAGCAGGAATTTTAGAAGTAGAATGGTTATTTCCTCTCAATGTCATCCTATATGACCACTCAGAAATCACCTTGAATTCTGAAGAAGAGCTTGAAGCCATACAAGATAGCTGTATTGAGGGAGGAAGTGATGCAGACAATGAATGCATTGATTTCAACTATCCATTCACCATTCAGGTTTTTGACACTCGAACAGAGAGTATAGACTCTCGGGAAATAAATAGCGATCGAGCGGCATACACTACTTTTATATCACCTGATTTGATTACCACAATTGAGTATCCGATCAGCATGAATGATGTAACAGGAAATACCATAGAAGCTTTTAGCAATGAAGAATTAGCCAGTATAATATCTAATGCTGATAATTTATGCGATGAACAGGATGTTATTGAATTTGAAGAAATTTTTGAAGAAGAGCTAAGATTAATTTTCTCCTCAGCAAACTGGCGAGTAAGTTTTTATGAAGAATATGGTAGTCAAAACACTTCGCTTTTCTCTGGCTATACGATTCAGTTCAATGAAGACCTGACTATGCAAACTCAAGGTGTAGAGGCCGTAGAGGGTGAATGGGAAATTGAGTTATTGGACACAGGAGAGGCTATCTCAATGGAATTCGATACTGAAGATCAGCCGCTCGTCCTGTTAAATGAGATCTGGATAATAATAGATTATAATCAAACACAAATCACACTGGAATACCAAGACATTGAAGAAGGCATGAAACGACTTCAGCTTTCATCAATTTAAATTTTAAGCAAAAAGTACAATTAAAATAAAACAAACAATGAAACAAACAATGAAACAATTAATGAAGTATGCAGCAGTGATGATGCTTGCAGTTACACTTGCATCCTGCGGTGGTGATGATGATAATGTTTCATCTAACCCTACTATTAGCATGAGCTTTAAAGGCAACAGCTCGTCAATCAACGTGCCTGAAGGAAGAGTTATGGCAAATGCCTTACAATTCACTTCCGGAACTATCAGACTAAGACAGATTCAATTCCAAGCTGAGACTGAAGCAGGAGATTCTATCGAAGTGGATCTTGAGCAGATTGTAGATATTGATTTTGCAACTGGCACAACGACTCCTGATCTTAGCAATCTGGTTTTTCCAGTTGGTATTTACACTGAAATTGAGGTAGAATTAGAATTGCAAGACGAGGACAATAACCCTTCAGTAGTAATTGAAGGTACGTTCACGGACGCAGACGATAAGGCGCACCCAATTCGCTTTGAATTCAATTCGGGAGAAACCTTTGAAGTAGAGAAAGAAGGAAGAATAGTTTTTGGAGAAGGGGCCAATGTTTTAGCTGAGGTAACTTTTGATCCGGGAGTTTGGTTTGCCGGAGTAACCACAGAAGAGCTGTCGATGGCAACTAAGAACAATGCTGGGGTAATTGTAATCAGCGAAACAAGCAATGAAGAGATTTTTGATATTGTAGCTGATGGCCTTGACTTAGCCACTGAAATAGAAATTAGATTATAAGTTAAGTTGATTTTGGTTCAAAAGTCTGGGTGAAAACTCAGGCTTTTTTTCATGCTGTTTTTTCTACGGAATTTTTGAAGCAGAGTGTTTAAGAAACTTTTTTACCCAAAGACCAGCATTTCATTCAATTATCTTTTACTGTCATCCGGGGAAAACGCTAATGAATTTGGTGAAGGTTAAAAAAGTACAATAGCGAGGTAGTTAAACCCCGCTAAAGTCATGATGTTTGGTGCGACTAAACAACCTACATCATGGATAAAAATACAAATTTAAGTGGTCAGCCCATACTTTGCCAGCTACTTTCCTTCTTACCTCGGGAAATTGTGGACTCCAGCGTAGCAGAGCACCAAAGTGATCGTTACTACAAAACACTGACCACTTACAGGCAATTGGTTTTCATGCTTTATGGAGTAGTAACCAAATGCTATTCACTCAACAGCCTTTGTAAGAATTTGCTATTTCTGGAAGATAAGCTGACCTATTTGGGTATTGACAGACTTCCGGCAGTGAGTACACTGAGCGATGCGAATATCAATCGTTGTAGTGATGTTTTTGCTACCATCTATCAACGCTTGTACCACTACTACCAAGACAGGTTGAAGCCAGTTCACTGTGGCTTGCTTTTAGATGAGATAGATGTAGAAAAAGTAGCCATTTTTGACTCCTCCACCATCACTTTGTTTGTAGATGTGTTTAAGGGAGCAGGCCGTAATTCACTCACAGGCAGAAAGAAGGGAGGGCTAAAGATTCATACCAAGCTGCCCTTGGGTGGCTTTGTTCCCGATCTGGTTCACATCAGTGAAGCTGCTTGCAACGATAGATCCTTTCTCGGACAGCTTGAAGTAGAGAAGGGAGGGATTTATGTATTTGATAAGGGCTATGTTAACTATCAAAAATGGGCTGCCTGGACACAGATGGGAGCCTTCTTTATAACCAGGCTAAATGAAAATGCCAATTATCATGTTTTAACCGGACAGCATAATCACATCATTGATTATGCAGACGGAGGAGTTACTAGCGACCAGCTAGTCTTGCTCAATCCAACTGGGAAGGCAGTAAAAGCACGATTGATTGTGTATAAAGATTCAGAAAGTGGTCATATCCTCAAATTTCTCTCTAACATGTTTGACTATCAGGCCGACACAATCATACTCCTCAATAAATATCGGTGGAATATCGAAGTGGTCTTCAAACGGCTAAAACAGAATTTTGAGTTGAGTTATTTTTTCTCGGACAGCACAGAGGGGATTAAAACTCAGATATGGATTGCATTGATAGCCAACCTACTGTTCTCGGTCATTCATAAACAGTGCAAAGAAGCTGAAGTGTTTGTCACTTTAGTAAGTCTTGCTGTCAACAACATGGGCTCCTATATATCTCTGGTGAAAATTGTGAACGCTGGTAGGCTAACCGAGTCGGAGCGTGACCTCAAAATAATATGACTCCATTTATTTAACATCAAACAGGGGGGTGGTTCTCAATTCACAGGAAAATCACCTTAATTTCAACAAACACAGCAATTATCTCCTAAATTAAAATTTAGTCGGATGACAGTAAAACGGAACCATACTTTTTCAGAAATCTTTCCTTTGATACAACCCTACCAACACCAAGATAAAATTCTTCTCCAATTCCGAAATAAAGTAACTTTTTATTTCCAATGTCTAAAAACATGGGACTCTTACTTTGTCGCCATTTGTTGGTTCGAAGTACTGTAGGCAAATCAATTACAACTTTCTCCGAACCTAGTTCTTCGATGTCCACGAGCAATCCATGGGTTTCCATCAGCCATATCATTCGACTCCCAAAGAATTTCTCAAACAAATTTATTTTTTGATTCAGCATTACCGAGCTTAGTCTTATTACTAGACCAGACTTAGTTTTAACGTCCGTCAAATGGATGCCCTCTGAGGAACGTATCGGTATATCAACTAATGAGGGTGGAAATGATTTTTTCCAGGTTGCTGACCAGACAGATTTGACTTGAGCCCAAGGGAATCATGTATTTCATCCAACGTGATCGAGGTACCCAAACTCCAAAGTGGCTAGAGAACATAGTGCGAGAGACGTAAAGAGAAAAATGCAAAGGAGCGTAGATAGGTTTGTTTGTTATGCTTTTCCTATTGGAGGCTGCTTGCCAGCTGCAGAAGTCTTTACTTCTTTTTTCTTTATCGCTTCAGCTCGCTGCGTCAACGCAGCGTTGTAGTCGGGCCATCGCTGGTAGTTGGTAATAATCCGCACCGCCCAGGTTGATGTGTTTTTGATGGTAGGGGTTGTTTTCACACCTCAATTTATTTAATCCAACCAAATAATTAAAGCATTGATTGTCACGATGTTCACTTCTCCATGGTAATGTGGGTTTGTTTTACTCACCTCAAATCTCCAAAACCATATCTCTTCGAAAGGCCGTATGTTCGTTGGCCACCGTATAGCCAAGCTGGTTGGTGTAAAATGTTGTCTTCCCTATTGTCAATGGCTCCTGGTTGTGGTGAGTGTGGCCGTGAATCCAGTGATCGACTTTGTGTTTCTCAGTCAACCATAGCAAGTCTACATGGAAGGCCTCGTTCAAAGACATTGAGTCAGGATAGTCACAATAGTCCGGAGGGTAGGGGGCATGGTGACTGACTACGACCGTTTGGCCGTCAAATAGCTTGGCCAATTCCGTTTCGAGAAATGCCAGGCACAGGGCATGACATTCATTGTACTCATGAGTAGAGAACCTTTCTCCTTGATATTTACAAACATGAAAATCATTCAACTTGTAATCAATGAATTTGTGATTTGTAATTTGAGTGAACAAGGTGCTAAACAGGAGCCGAACCTTGCCGATCACAACGACTTGATTGTTCAGATAAAAAACTTTATCCCGAGCAGCCATATTTAGCGAGGGGAATAGGCCATCAATATCGAAGCTATAATTATAAAATTCGTGGTTACCTGGAACGATGTAGACTTTGTCGAATTGACTTGACAACAAGTCAAAGAACGGTGAACTGAGGTGCAGATCGGATAGATAGGTGATATCTCCGGCTAAAATCAAAATCTCAGCTGATGGGATAATTGGGTTCTTGTATATCCAGGCTGCATTGGCTGGCATTTCCAGGTGTAAATCTGAGGCGTATTGGATTTTCAATGATGATGGTTTGGAGTAGCTGAAAGTAGTTAAATTTCTGGACGAGGGACTAAGAATAATCCTGTTATTTTAGTTAACATAAAATTACGTCTCTAACACGCATTACCCAAAGTGCAATTTTCTGCATTCTGAGTTTCAGTAAAAACTCCCTGTTTTGGGCGCCATTATTTCTTGCCAAAAGACGGGTCGGCCGTTAACACAACATAGGCCTCCGGACCATAGGTGCGCAGGTGAAAATGGGCCTCGTCGGAAAGGTCTAATTTTTCGAGCTGCTCGGAAAGCCTGCTCTGACTTCTAATGTATTCTACTTCAAATTGCGGCGTCTGTTTCAACCTCCTTTGATCGGCTAACTGAAAAGCAATCTTTTTCATGGCCAGGTCCAGGAACAAGTGAGCGTACTGTTCGTTTTTCAGGAATTCT
The DNA here is from genome assembly GCF_032999765.1 of Imperialibacter roseus. Classification (GTDB taxonomy): domain Bacteria; phylum Bacteroidota; class Bacteroidia; order Cytophagales; family Cyclobacteriaceae; genus Imperialibacter; species Imperialibacter roseus. The sequence goes on from NZ_CP136051.1 coordinate 281,472, forward strand.
TTGAATTCGGTTTCTTCCATAAATTGACAGATTGGGTAGTGATAGTTTAGATTTCTAGGAGTATAAGAGCGTGATTATGTTATCGTAACTATTTCGCAACGTCAAGGTCGAGATCAGTCACCTGGTCTTGTGCTTGCTCAAAATTGCTTAGCATCTCGTAGTGATTGGCTAGCTTATGTGATATAGCCTTCGTAAGCGAGCTAAATATGCAAGCCTGGCTATATTGCCGACCTTCCCGAAAGGTGGTTATCATCGTGTTCAGCGTCTTAAGCGATTCTTCATATTGATTAACGAGCTCCAGGTGATCTTCTTCATCCAACGAACTTATTGTGTTCAAATGGGCCTCATCCAGCGATTCATAGAAGCCGAATAATTCACTTTCAGTTAACAGCCGGCGAATGGAAAGTAGGGCTTTAGGTTTGACTGACATATCGGTTAAAATTCGTTTTTGCTTATTCTTTTCAAAAGGTCTTCTTTGATGTCTCCCTGGTGTTCTTGCTTCCACTGAATCAGAACATTGTGGATCACGGTCGAAATAGGCAAGTCGTAATTAGCTGCAACGCTTTTGAAAAATGAGTGCAGCGACTCAGTAATATTCACCGTGCGCTTCCGTTCATCTTTTTCCTCGAACTCCCTCAGGAAGGCTTTAAAGTCCTGTTTCGTGATGTCCATATCTCCACCTTTTTGAAGGGCCTATTATAAACAATTTATTTTATAACGTGACTATAGTCTGTAGACTATAGTCAGAGCTCGGCTTAGTTTTCATCATGAATGAGAACCAAGTGGCTTTGATTTTTGGAAAAAGACTTAAAGAATTAAGACTTGAAAAATCATTGTCTCAGGAAAAACTCGCACATCATGCTGGATTACATCGTACTTATATCTCTTTGTTGGAGAAGGGTAAAAGACAGCCTTCATTGTCCTCTGCAATTAATTTGGCTGATGCTCTTGAGATTAAACTGTCATATTTGCTGACACCATTTTTGAATTGAAATTGGGCTGATAGCGTTCGCATACCAACCCTTTCTTCCAATCCTTAGGAGATAGGTTTGATACATTCCCTGGCTGGCCCAGTCGATAAGATGTTAAGGGAATATGCGTAAATTAGAAAGTGGTGTTTTTACTTGGGAACTAAATTCCCGTCGTTCATATAGTTTCCCCTTTTTATTCCATTCTCAATTTTGCATATTCGGCACCTGTGCTAATCGCATTAATTAGATTTACAGCAGTTCTTGAGGTAGCACCGGAGTATTTTGTTGTTGAGGACTCGAAAAAACTGGTGTGATTGAAATAGAAACTTTTTCGTTGATCTGCATTGTGTTAATGGGGAGATGCTGATTTACCCACACCCAGTAAAGACCTTTAAGGCAGATAGAAGCCAAGGATTTTGCGGCCTATTCCGACACCGATAATTTAAAAATCTTGGCGATGAAACCCGAGAGCAAAGGGTTAAAAAAAAGTGCAGTTAGGAGAAACTAACCTTCCGGTCAGGTGTTGACCGTGGCAAGTCTGGCTACTTCTGCCACGAAAGATATGTTGCACAGGTACTTGACCTGGTGATGAAAAATGGCTGCGGCTATTTATATCAATTTCTTTACTTTCTTTTAGGTTTCGGTTGAGCCTAAAAGTGCTAAATAGAGGCCAAAGCAAAGACTAATTTGATAGAACGAAGCTTTTTGAGAGAGAATTGGTGCCGGAGAAGACATCCAATACCTCATTGTGAATCAAAACTTATAACTATAGCCCACTCTCACCACCTGGGTTTCGTAGTAGTCGGTAGCCAGGTACTTAAACCCATCGCCCTGAATTTCCCGCTTTACTCTCATGGTGTTGAGCAAGTCAGTGGCGTTGGCATAAAGCTCACCTCTTCCTTTCTGCATTGATTTCTTTACACCCAGATCCAGCGAAAAGCGGGTGCCAATGGTTCCCTGGGGGATGATGTCAGGGGCCAGGTAAGTGCCGCTTAGCTGAATATCCACTTGCTTTGCCAGGTGAAAGACGCTATTGAGCTTTACGTTTCCTGAAAGGATTTCCTGCCGGGCAGCTGTGAACATGTTCACTTCGGGATAAAGGTTGGTTACCGTAAAGGCCTCGATGATGTTCTGGTAGCCATTCACACTAAAGTTGATGGTGGCCCATTTGTCCAGGTTTTGAGAAAGCAGCACTTCAAAACCCGTATTGTAGCTTTTGCCGGCATTTTGAAAGATGTTGTAGATAAGTACGCTGCCAGGCAGAATGCTTCCGATGCGGGTGATGGTGGCGTCCATTTGCTTATGGTAAACGGATGAGTACAAATAGCCCGTGTTCCAGCTGCCCTTATGGCCCAGCTCATAGTTGGTAGTAAACTGTGGCCGAAGCCCCGGGTTACCCACTTTGATGATCTCTGCATCGTCATACTTGGGAAAGATCCTGATGTCGACCTCGTTGGGCCTGTCAACACGGCGGTTGTAAAAGACCGACAGTTTGTTGTTGTCGTTAAGCTTGTAGGCCAGGCGCACGTTAGGAAAGGGCTGAGTATAGTTGTACCCGCTGGTTTTGTATGTGGGGTGATCCGGGTTTACCTTGTAGTCAATCTTCACATACTCCATCCGCACACCCGCTTCCACTTCATACTTTTCGTTTTCGAAGACGTAGTTACCATACACGGCTGGAATTAGCTCCCCGTAATTGGCCCAGCCACCTGCTGCCGAGTCGATTGGGGAGTTGAGTCCCGGAAAGAACTGCATGTTGGTTGGGATCGCCCGTCTGCGAAACTTAAGACCTGTTTCAAAGCGGCCGTATTGCAATGGCTGCGTGTAGTCGAGGTTGAAATCGGCCACATGTTCGTCGGAGATGAGCTTGAAGGCATCCCTTCCAGTTGACTCCGGCAGAATATTGTCGAAGAAGTACTGCTCATTTTCCCGGTGGTAGGTGTAGTTGAAACCAATATTGAGCAAGCGGCCTGGCTGTTTGTACTTGTGCTGGTAGGCAGCAGTAGCCATCACGGTTGTTTTTAGCTCATCCTCCAGAAATTGCCACAGCCTGTAACGGTTGCTGAGGTCTCCTTCGAAAAAGGGCTCATCGCCACGATCCAGTATTTTTTCGCTGCTGAAAAAGCCAGAGACAGTGAGGCTGTTGGCATCGTCGATACTCCAGTCCATGCCGGTTTTGCCTGAAAAGAGGTTGGTGTCCCTGTTACGCTTTGTTTGGTTGTAGATCACCGTGCCATCGTCATAGGTCCTGGTGACAAACTCATTTTTATTGAGCGTATGGGTATAGAGGTTATCGGCTTGCAAAAAGGTATTGACCTTATTTTTCTTGTAGTTAAGAGATAGTGACGGATTGATTTTGGGTGTTGCCTGGTATTGAGGGCGAATGGTGGGCAGGTTTTCGTTTTTCACCCAAAGTGCCCCCAGGCCTGATGAAAGGCCGACTTTTCCATTGAAGCCTTCCTGCTTGTCTTTTTTGTAAATGATGTTGATGATGCCTGCGTTGCCGTTGGCGTCGTACTTCGAGGAGGGATTGTTGATGATTTCAATTTTCTCGATGGCCGATGCCGGCAGGTTATCCAGTCCCGATTGAGAGCCAAAGCCTGTCAGGGCAGTTTGCTTGCCATCGATGAGCACTGCCACCCGATCATTGCCCCGCAAGAGCACCTTACCATCTTGTACAGTCACTCCGGGTAGGTTTTGCATGGCCTGGAGCACCGAGCCACCCGCCTGGCTAACGTTGTCGGCCACGGCGAAGGTCTTTTTGTCGAGCGATTCACTTACCGCATCTTGCTGACCGGTGACAACCACTTCGCTTAACGTTTCTATGTCCTCCTCCAAGGTGATGGGCGCTACCTCTAAAAACCTGCTCAGGCTACCTACAAAGAGCGGTTGCTTTACAGGCTTGTAACCAACATAAGAGGCTTCCAGTACATACTTTCCTGGTTTCACTCCCGTGAGCACAAATAACCCTTCGTCATTGGTGATGGTGCCTGACACAAACGCACTATCTGCCTCAGTTTTCAACACGACGCTAACATAAGCCAGTGCCGATTGTGACTTGTCGTCTTTTATCGATCCTGATATTGTGATGGCGCTGTTTTGGGCTGACAGCAATATTGGAACAAAGAATGAAATACTAAGGAAAAGGCTTTTTATGTGCTTCATTTTACTACAGGGCGTTTTTTATTAATTGTTTTCATCAAGATGCCAGAAGTTTCCGCTGGTCTTTGAGTCAAAGTTGTAAGCTGAATTTGAAGAAATTCTGAATTTCAAAATGTGGCTGAAAACGTGTGTAGACCATCTTTAAAATCATATCGGATTTTCCAGTTGTATCGCTGACAAATTTCCCTCACTATGGAAAGCCCCAGGCCACTGCTTGGGTTGTCTGGAGAGGCATTTCCAAACCTTTGGAAAAGCCGCTCTTCTTTTAACGGCTTACTGCCGGAATTCGAGATCGTTAATACACGACCGGTGAGATCAATGGCGACTGCCCCCCCAGACACATTGTGCCGAATAGCGTTGACCAGCAGGTTGGTGAGCATTATTTCCACCAGGTACTTGTTCCCGGTCACCATTGTTTGATGATCAATTTTCAGCACGGTGCTGATATCCCTGGCTTCGGCCTGGTCAGCTAGCAGGCTGGTGGTTTCATCGATCAACGCTCCCAAATCTATAGGGAAGCTTTCGTCAAATTGCTGATTTTCGAGTTTGGCAAGCAGTAGCAGGTTCTTGTTGATCCTTGATACCCGGGAAAGCGGCAAATTGAGTGAGGAAATCTTTTCGTATTGCGCCTCAGAAAGGGTGTCGTCTTGCAGCATCATGTCGAGTTTTGACTTCAGTAGGGCCAGGGGTGTTTGAAGTTCATGGGAGGCGTTTTCGGAAAACTGCTTTTGGCGGAGATAGACTGACGCATTGTTTTGAATCAATTGCTTCAGCACTGTTTGCAATTCTTCAAACTCTTCAATGTCCGTCTTGTCAAATACAACCTCAGATTGTTTATTCAAGTCGAAGTCTTTCAACTTGTCAAGTGTTTTTTTAAATGGGAGCCACACCTGTCCAGAGATTCTTCTATTGAGCAAAATGAAACCAAGTACAAGGAAGCCAAAGAACAGGAAAGTGATCAAAGCGATGGCAAACAATGTTTCGTCAACTTCCTCCACATTGGTTTCTATCGTGAGCTTGTATGGCCTTCCATAGATGTTGAGATAAGTTTGTAAGCCTCTGAATCGGTCGATTTCGCCATCGTCGGAGTAAATATTGAGCTTGGAGGCCGTGTAGATACTGTCTTCTCTCACGTCATTTGGCAGGGCGGGAGCAATGGTTGTGCCTGGCTGCACATTGTTCCAAACGTTGAGGGTTTGCGCAAGGGTTTGCTCGTCGATATCAATATCGTTCAACCCCTGCTCCATTCTTGTTCTGATGATTTCGTTGTGCTCGTCCAACTCATTGAGCCAGATATAGTCGACCACCAGGTAATAGGCAGGAATGCTGCACGCCAGAATGAACAGGGCGTACAGGGTGAATGTTTTGAGGGGTTTGTCTAAAAGCTTGCTCATCCTTCCCATTTGTAGCCTGTGCCGTACACCGTTTTGAGGTGGTTGTCGCAATGCACCTCATTGAGCTTCTTTTTCAGGTTTTTGATGTGGGCGTAGACAAAATCATGACTGTCGAGCATGTCGGCCAGGTCGCCGGAAAGATGTTCTGCCAAAGCACTTTTGGAGATCACCCTGTTTTTATTGCCTACAAAAAAGAGCAAAAGGTCGAACTCCTTCTTTGTTAGGTTAATTACCTGATTGGCAACTTTCACTGTTTTGCCAAGAAGGTCAATCTCCAACTCATTCTGCCTCACTATATTGCTGTTTCCAAACTGCTTTCTCCGAATGATGGAGTACACTCTGGCAGAAAGTTCTGATAGGTGGAAGGGCTTGGCCAGGTAGTCGTCGGCGCCGATTTGCAGGCCTTTTACTTTATCATCAATAGCGTTTTTGGCTGAGATAATGATCACACCTTCCTGTTTGTTCTGTTTTTTCAGCGACTCCAGTATCTCCAGGCCGCTTCCTCCCGGCAGCATTAAGTCCAGCAGGATGCAGTCGTAGCTAAAGCTTTCTATTTTGTCTATTGCCTGGCCGAAGGTGGCAGCATGCTCACACAGGTAGCTTTCCCCCGACAGGTAGTCAGCGATGTTTTGTGCCAGTTCTTGCTCGTCTTCAATGATTAGGATTTTCATTGCCGTAAAGTAACCAACGAATTCTGAATAAATCTTGAAGGCGTGCTTTCGCCATGCCCCCAAAGTTTTCCCCATACTGATACTCAATTCAAAATTTCTACAGAATCGTGCTGTTACTTTGAACCTAAGCTGTTGGCATGCTAAAGTTTGTGACTTAGTTCTCAAACTCGAATGAGTAGTAATTGGCGAAATCCAATGCCGTATGTTAACACAGATATTGAACATAACCATCTAGCGTCGCAAAACTGTGTGGATATCGGGACTGCGAACAGGTTTTTGTAAGCGCCGTATGGCCTGAATTTCAGGAGCAGCCGCCCTGAAAAAATAAAATTGATTTAGCCACCCAACCTTTGGGCGAAAAAATGATCTTTTAAAAAACAACCTCGAATTGGCCAGAGAAGTATTTCTAAAAAAACTCGTAAAAGACTGCTCAAAAGGTAGCTCTGATGCCAGAAGGGAGTTATATGAGTTATATGCTTCACGGTTCATGGGGCTTTGCTATCGCTACGCAAAGTCGGTCGATGATGCTGAAGATATTTTTCAAGATGGCTTTATCAAGGTTTTTGAAAACCTTCATACACTGAAAAACCCGGATGCCCTGGAAGCCTGGATGAAAAGAATATTTGTGAATGAGGCTCTGAAATTTATCGGAAGGAATAATACGTTTATGATGGTAGATTATTCGTATGCTGAAATGCGTCCGATTGAAGATTTTGGTGTCATCGACAAGTTGGCCATTGAAGACATGACCGCCATCATTCGGCGGCTTCCGGACAAAATGAGGATTGCCTTTAATATGTATGCAATTGAGGGCTATTCACATGCTGAAATCGCCGAATCGCTCAACATTTCTGTGGGAACCTCGAAGTCTAACTTGCATGATGCCAGGGTTTACATTCAGAAGGAGATTGCAAAATTAAATATCATAAAGTGCGCAACTGCTCATGAGTAAAGATTTAAATCATATCGAAAGCGAGCTTGACGCAAAACTAAAGGAGAAGTATGCTAATTACTCTGTTCAGCCTGATGAAGCGTTGTGGAACAACGTTAATAGCAGGGTAGCTGAAAAGAAGCTACTTCTCAGCCAAACAAAAATTAAGTGGTTGCGGGCTGCTTCTATCGTCTTCGCACTTGGGTTTCTGGGCTTGTTGGCCAATCAGGTTGTGCAGTACTACGGCTACCAGCGCAATGAAATTGGGGACAAAACGCTTTCGTCTCCGCAATACCCTAGCCAATCTCCTACAGATTCAGGAGGTAGCCCTGTAGAAACCGACAGCGCTGTCACCGAAATTTTCGACCAGAGCGCTTCAAAGCTGAAAGTCGATAGCGTTAGGATGACACCCAATTTTCAAGAAACTGATAACACGAAGGCTGAAAATGACGCTGGAGTGAACACTTCCGAAATGGAGCCGTTGGCTTCTGCCGAAGTGGAGGAGCAGCAAGAGGAGCAAGGCAATCTCGAAGGTGGCAACAGGCATGGGCCTGTCTCATCAGCCCCGGCTCGTCCAGAAGCTGTGGGTCATCTCCCAGCCATATTTGATAGGGCGTCGGTTCGGTCAGAAGAAAGTATGACTGGAGGTGGCCCGATAACTGTTTTGGAGAGTGTGGAAGGAAGCCAGGAAATACAAATAGCGGGTAGCGAGGTTCCTGTAGAGCAACTGAAAACCATGGAAGGAAAATGGTTTGCTGAGGGCTTTGCCAGCCCCTCTGTTTCATACAGAACTGTAGCCGCAAACCCCGAATTTGTCAAAGTTGCCCTATACGACAAGTCCTATTTCAACTCCAGGGAAAAGGCACAATTAAACTGGGCCTACGGACTGAACGGGGGCTACAGACTCTCGGAGAAAATAAAGGTAAAAACGGGGCTGAACCTGAGCAGCTACTCAATAAAGTTTAAAACTGGAGGGAAGTTTTTCGAGAAAAAGAGTGCGTCGGAATATACGCTGTATACGTCCTTTGGAGAGGCTCTGATATCTTTGACGGGGGTAGACGATGTTCCCGTGGAGACGGTCATTAAATCCAATATTGCTCTTCACTATGTGTCTGTGCCATTGGCGATTGAGTACCAGTTATTGAAACATACTGCGATTTCCTTCGGAGTGAATTTTGAATCTTTGCGGTCTCAGGAGCTGAATTGGGAAAGCAATGACCAAAATGTTGACAGCGATGAACGTGTGACTCAAATATCTGGGGTAAATAAGAGGAGTATAAGTCTGTCCTTCGGCGTAGTGCATGAGCAAACCCTTTTTAACAACACCTCTGTATTAGTGAATCCCATCTTTTTAAGCCATATAAAGTCGCCGAGCAGCTCCGGGCCCTACCATGCATACCCCAATTCATTGGGGATTCGCATCGGCGTGAGGAGGTATTTTTAAAATTGTGAAAGTAATATCGGAGCGACCCAACCTTTTCTCAGTTTGCTGATCTTTAATACATAGGGCTTTTCCTCGAACTAAAAACAAAGAAAAATGAAAACAAGGTATTTTAGTATGGCCATCGTGTTCAGTATGTTTCTTTTAGCAGGATGTACTTCGGACGGGCCTGCACCCACAAAATCAGCATCATTAGGTATAAAGTTTTCTTCTTCTGCCTTGGTAGCAGCAGGTGCCAATAGCGGAAGAATGTCGGCGACGGATTTTCTGTTAACCGGCTTTTCAGTCAGCGTGGCGGATGTGGTGATTGAAGAAAATTCCGGCAATGATGGAGAGAGCGACGGAAACAACAATGATGGCAGGAAAGCAAAGAAAGAGGATAAGAACGAGGGTGCTGAAGCTGAGGATATAGTCCTTCCTGGCCCCTTCCTTCTCGACCTTGCCAGCGGTTCTGCTTCTATCGAGCAGGTGGCGGTTTATCCCGGTACTTTCAAGAAAATCGATTTTACTTTCTCTCCCTCATCAAGCGCCGATTTTGGTGGAAGCTCAATTGTCATAGCTGGCGATTACACAATGGCGGATGGCAGCGTGGTTTCAGTTCTTCTACAATCTGATTTCGACCAGCAAATTCAGTTACCTCTGGCCAATGGCGGCGTGACTGTCGCCAATAATTCATCTGTGGATTTATCCGTCACTTTGGACGCCAATGGCTTGCTTTCGACGGTAGATTTGGCAAGCGCAATGATAGTAGGTGGAACGATTACCATCAACAAAGCCAACAATGCCGACCTGCTGGCACAATTCGAAACAGTGCTTAGTCAATACATTGATGTAGAAGACTAGGAACTAATTGGTTAAGCGATCCTGGAAGGGCATGCATCTTTTGTGTGTCCTTTTTTTAGCCACCAAGTGACTTGGTTTGCCAGGGTATAAAGTCAGAGCCGAGTTGAATTTCAATTGCGCAACAAGTGCTCCTGGTAAATCTCCCGAATAACGGCTACATTCTTGAATGTTTTTTTGAGGTGTTATCGGGCAAAAATTCAGAATTCCTACAAAATCGCTTTTCAACTTTGAGCCAAAGCTTGTAAACCAATAAATTGAAACGTTATGAGAAATCTGAAAAATTTGCCTGTCCTGATTCTTTCGTTGCTAATGGTGGCTTGTTCTCCTTCCAACAAAAAGACGCCTACAACAGTCAAAACGGCCTTTGAAAAAAGGTTTTCGAAAGCAACCGATGTGGAATGGAGCATGGAGAATGAAACCGAATGGGAAGCCGAGTTCGAACTCGGTGGAAAAGAATATTCGGCTAACTTTAGTGTGGAAGGAGTGTGGATGGAGACAGAACATGAAATAGAAGAGGCCGAGGTGCCTGTTAGAGTTAAAAATACTCTTGATTCCGCTTTTGCCGGGTACATGATAGAAGCGATAGAAATGACAGAAAGTCCTACCGGAGCGGCATATGAATTTTTGTTGGAGAAAGGTTTGTCCGACATAGAGGTAGTGATTTCTTCGGTTGGGAAAGTTGTGAAAACTGAGGTCATTAAGGAAGATGGCATGGATGATGATGGACAATAAGCGAACAGCCGTCGAACATTGGCAGGTTGCGAATTGTGCTATTATTACTGAAGCGGAGGATAAACTCGTGTCAAGTTGCTGCCTCCTTTTGTAAAAAGTATTGAAAAAAAACAATTATGAAATGGAAAATCTGAATAAGGTAGCAGGGATTACCCTGCTTTTTTGGATCATGAAAATTTTGGCAACGACACTTGGAGAGACCCTTGGCGACCTTTTGTCGATGACACTCAATATTGGGTACCTCATTAGTTTGTTAGTGACATTGGCTTTGTTTCTGATTGTGCTCATCATTCAACTGAAAGCTGATCGCTACCATGCCGTTCGGTACTGGCTCGTGATCGTGGGCACTACTACTGCAGGCACTGAAATATCCGATTTTATGGACAGGACTCTGGGGCTGGGCTATGCCCTGGGTTCTTCCATTTTATTTGCTTCCCTGGTGCTTGTTTTGTTTGCATGGCATCGTGGTGAAGAGAAGATAGAAGTATACCCGATTGTGAGTCGAAAAGTCGAGATCTACTTCTGGGCAGCTGTATTGTTTTCCAATAGTCTGGGTACAGCTTTCGGTGATTTCCTGAGTGATAATTTGGGCCTTAGCTACCTGAATGGTGCACTGGTGACAGCGGCCATTATTGTTGTGGTAGTAATGCTGCATTATTTCACCAGGCTCAACGAAGTGATACTCTTCTGGATTGCCTTCATTTTTACCAGGCCTTTCGGTGCCACCTTCGGGGATTTGTTAACCAAGCCGCTTGCCAAAGGCGGGCTTGACCTGGGTACTATTCCAGCCACTGTTATTACCACCGTTTTGCTTGGCTTGCTGATGGCTTACTCGGTATGGAACGACAGTAAGAATAACGTTCGAAAGATGTATCCAGAATAGTTTTTGAAAACTGATTAGCTACTTTACCCCTGCTAAAAGAGGGTAGCTAAGGTCAAACCACACAGTTTTTATAAAATACTGAAAATCAGTTTTTTACTAATCTTTAGGAAGCTCAAAAATGGCTTTCATGCCCTTCCTATGTCTCTAAACCAAATAGATAATGCTGTGTTAGTCTTTAACGAATCGTCTAAACACATTGAAAATCAATAAAAATGCACGCAGGAAGAGAAGTATTTAAAACCATGCTGACGATAATGTTGTTTCTCATTGCAACAAGTCAGCTTGCAGCGCAAAAGGTGACCTTAAGTGGCTTCATAAAAGATGAAGACACGAAAGAAGCGCTGATAGGCGCTACTATTTATGAGACCGGTCTACAAAGAGGATCCACCACTAATGAGTATGGCTTCTTTTCGCTTACTTTGAGCTCGTCCGACACCCTCAACCTGATCATTTCTTACACAGGCTACACGCCTCAGGCCAGAAAGGTGTTTTCGAAACAAAACATCAGACTCGATGTTTTGTTGTCCAGTTCTAACCTACTTGACGAAATTGAAATTACCGCCACCCGAAATGATGACAATGTTAATAGGGCTCAGGTGGGCGTCATCAATGTACCAATGCGAGAGATCAAAAACCTCCCGGTGTTGGCTGGCGAAAGAGATATTTTAAAAATCATACAGTTTTTGCCTGGAGTGCAGCAGGCCCAGGAGGGAACAACAGGCTTTTTTGTGAGAGGAGGAAATACGGATCAAAATCTTGTGCAACTCGATGAGGCAACCGTGTATAATCCGAATCACCTCTTCGGCCTTGTCAGCACGTTCAATATCAACTCAATCAACGATGTGAGGCTCATAAAAGGTGGATTCCCTGCTCAATATGGCGGTAGGCTCAGCTCAATATTAGACATCACAATGAAGGATGGCAACAAGGAGAAAACCCAGGTTGAGGGTGGGGTAGGCTTGCTTTCTACTAACCTGACGGTGCAGGGACCGATTGTAAAGAAGAAAGCCTCTTTTATTGTGTCAGGACGAAGAAGCTACCTGGATTTGCTTCAAAGGGCGTTTGTACCCAAAAGCACCACTTTGTATTCGTTCTACGATTTTAATGCCAAGCTCAACTTTGATTTAGGGAAAAACGATAAGCTGTTTATCAGCACATTTAAAGGAAAAGACAATGGAGCTTACACCGGTGCCAACAGTTTGAACTATGGGATAGGTTTTGGGAACGCTACCGGCACCGTGCGGTGGAATCACTTGTTCGGAAGCCGACTATTCTCCAATACATCATTTGTCCTCAATAGCTACGACCTTGGTTTGAACACCACGCAAGGCAATTACTATTCTCTACTCTTTACAGGTATTCGTGATGTCAATTTGAAAAGTGACTTCACCTGGATTGCCAACCCAAAAAATATTGTCACGTTTGGGGCATCCTATTTTTATCACACCTTACTAGCTGCCTCCGTCTCTTCAAAAATACCAAAGAAAGGGAAAAGCAGGCTGGTGATCGACAAAAAACTGGTGCCAAAGAAGTATGCCAACGAGTCGGCTATATATGCCAACCATGAATGGGAGGTGACCAAAAATTTTGGACTCAATTACGGCGTCCGAATCCCATACTATGTTTCTTATAAGAAAACCTATGTCTTGGCAGAGCCCAGAATTACAGCAAAGTTCAATCTCAGCAGTACTACGTCAATAAAAGGTTCTTATACTGTTATGAACCAATTTCTGCACGCAGTGCCCTACAGCACAGCAAGCTTGCCGACGGACATTTGGATACTTTCCAGTGGCATGGTTAAGCCTCAAAACAGCCAGCAGTACACACTTGGGATTTTTAAGAATTTGCAGAACAATCTGTTTGAGCTAAGCGTTGAGGGTTACTACAAAAAAATGAAAAATCAGGTACTGTTTAAGCAGGGAACACAAATCGTGCTTGAAACAGTTATTCAGGATCAACTTACGTTTGGCAATGGCAATTCTTACGGTGTCGAGTTCTTCGCTAAGAAAAGTACTGGCCGGTACACAGGTTGGCTGAGCTACACACTGTCGAAAACCACCCAATCGTTTGCTGAACTAAACTTTGGCAACCCATTTCCTTTTACGTACGACAGACGGCACAACCTTTCCGTTGTGAGTACTTACGACATTAGCAAAAGATGGTCGGTGTCGGCTGATTTCGTTTTCAGAACCGGCAGCGCTTACACTTTACCCTCCGGAAGAATTCCTGTCGGCCAGGATGGAACACTGTACGACGGCTTTTATAATGACTATGCCACCAAAAACAATGCCCGGCTGGGTGCTTATCACAGGCTTGATGTTAGCTTTTCTTACAAAAAGGAAAAATTGCTCTTCAACCATAAATATGAAAGCGAACTAGTGTTCGGGGTCTACAATCTCTACAGTAGGCAGAACCCCTATTTCGTTTACCTGACAGTCGATCCAGTTTCAAAGCAGCCGCAGGCTTTTCAGGCCTCTTTGCTTCCCATTATCCCAAGTATTGGTTACAATTTTAAATTTTGATCCAATGAAAATCTTAAAAGATAATTTGCTAAGATATTTGTTTGCAGTATCCATTGCCACGATAGCTTTTAGCTGCCAAAAAGAAATTATGATTCCACAGCCTGATTATACAGGCAAAGTAAGCATTGAGGGGATAATGGAACCTGATTCGCTGCCGCTGGTGTACCTTTTCAGAACTGTTCCGTATCTCACAGGAAGCACAAACCCGTCCGATCTGGTAATAAGAGATGCCATTGTAAAAATAAGTAGTGTTGACGGAACTGATGTATTACACCTGGACAGTGTTTATAGCAAGCTGGATTGCCGTTACAACTTTTATTATAAAGGAAATGTGAAGACCAAAACCAATGTTACTTATAAACTGGAAGTTGTGGATGGGGAGAAGATTTATGAAGCCACTACAAGTACCACGTTAAGTAAAGTAACTATCGATAGCGTGACCTACACATCAGTTTTCCAGGATTTGTATGGTGAACACGAAGGTGTCATTACTTATTTCAATGATATACCCGGCGAAGATAATTTTTACCGCTACGAAATGTATCGGGCGGTGGACTCGACTGTTAAGAGAGGTGAAAAGAAACTGTATGGTTCATGCCTTGCTGGCGACACGATCATGTTTACAGAGTTGGGTAGATCAGTTTACAATGACTTGAACCTTGCAGGGCAGCAAATTAGTATCGTGGCTGAGCCTGCACTTTCTCACAACTACGATTCACTAAGAGGATACGTGGTGGGGTATGTAAGAATTCAGTCCATTGATAAAGCAACCTACAACTTTTATGACCAGACTGACCGGCAAAAGCTTGGTGTGTATAATCCATTTGTGGAGCCTCTCTTTTTAAAAGAGGGACAATTTGGCAAAGACGCCTTTGGTTTTTTTGGGAGCATGGTCAGGAGCGATTCAGTTTATTTTGTGTACCCAGAATAGATCGGAGTTCTTTGCTCATGCCTAGTTAGTTAAATGTTGGTTTGGAGTGAGGTAACTGGTACTCACTCCACCTTTATCTTTTGATATTATACCATAGGTTACCTCCGATGGCAAGCGTCCACAGCAGCATTTCCCTAGATTTATTACCGCTAGTATCCCCTTTATGACCGGGCCAACACCACCTCGTTCCCCAACCTCAAACTATCGTATCATGAAAAAATGTGTGACCTTCACCAAATCCTTTAAATTTAAAGTTTCTTCATTTGCCACCGGATAGATTACTTCCCGGACAGTATGGTCTGGGTAGTTGAGAGAGTTTTCGGCTATTCTTAGCAGAATGCCATATTTACCACTGACTTTTTTGAAATCATTCACAAACTCTTTTACGACCTTGTTTTCGGCATTGCTGCTAATTTTGTGAATAACTTGGACTAGCAGCTCAACTAAGTTGTCGGTTATTTCTTGAGTCCTTATTGAGAAAAAAATTGAAAGAAGAGTGTATCTGATTTTTTCTGGATGAAACCTCCATTCGCCAACAAGCTCCGAAGCCACTCTCAGCTTGTATCGTTTTGGCACTCCAGGGTGAGTCGAAGAGAAAAGACCCTGCGGAATGTTAAGATCTCGTAAGACTTTCAATTTTTCAATTTTCCGAAAGACACTTTTAAGACCTATTCGCTCGGGATCGCTTCTAAGGGTACTTAAGGTTATTGCGCTATCGTCTAGCTCATTATCAGAAAGTGTTTATCAGGAAATCTATTCCTTCTTTTGTATCTGTTGAAAGCTTTTGATCAACATCGTTGAAAAATTCCATCTCGCCATTGCTTGCCACAGAATCAACGAACCTGGTCATTCTGTCAGTAGATGGTGGCTCTACTTTTAGTTCTCTAAATTTTCTGTACGCTTCAGATGTTGCCTTTTCCTTGTTAAACCATTGGGCATTCTCTTCCATCCACTGGCTGACCTGGTCAAGGGAATCTACCGAAATCTCGTCAAACCCAAAGTGTTTTCTTAACATAGAACAATAACTATCAGCCGACGACTAATTTTCCTCGTACCATCATCTAGTGCCAAAATAGTAACGATGTTTAAATGATATCACTTTTGTTGTTAGCTTGAGCATCAGTCGATGACCTGCGAGATATCCTACAACTCTTGGGTAAAGGAAATCGGTAGAGTAAATCTATTGTGGAATAAGCTGCCGGTGGGCGCAGCGGGTGCATTGTTTACGGCCGTGGCCGCAGCAAGTAGTTAATTGACATTTTCTAGTGGCTGGTTGCATCCTGAACTTTTGACTCCAAATAGATAGGAAGGCATCGCTTAAAAGATTTCCTTGCTCGTTGCGGCAGTAGTGTCAACCGTGCTTAATCTTTTGTCTTTGCATCCACCAACCCTGAGTAAGGTTTAATTCTATTATACCTTTCCAGCTGTTGCATTCCTTCAACCAGATCAAACCTGTTTTGCGCATTCAACCAAAAGTCAGCCGACATATTAAAATACTTCGCTAGTCGTAAACAGGTATCAGCACTAAACCGTCGTTTTCCCTTTATCAATTGACTAATCCTGATCTGATCAACCCCTATAGACTTAGCCAGTTTGTAGGTAGTGATATTCAGTGGCTGTAAGAAGTCCTGCTCCAGTATTTCTCCAGGGTGTACGTTAATGAGTTCTTCCATTTTTATGGTTCCAATTGAAAATGGTGCCAATGTAGCACACCGCCAATTAATCCGCAGTCAAATTTAGCACTCTTAGTTAGGATGTCATAGTTAGGAGTCGAAAAGGGCTATTTGAAACCGTTCAAAAGGCCTTTTATAGGCCTAGTCAAAATGTTATAGTTAGGCTCATTGGGTGCAGCAGGAAGTCTGTTGCTCCTACACCGTATTTACAAATGGAATATTATTGTAAATTTAATGTGGACAAGATTGACAATCCGGTTTAGGATAGTTCCAACTATGCTTAGCGGTGATGGCTGGTACAAGAAGTACAGCATCTTTAAGTTTTTTCTTAAATTATTAAACCTTTTCTTGCACCTTTATGTTTTAGTAATCGCTAAAACATTAAAAGATGAGCAAGACCTGTATTAGAGTATTGGCGGATCCCGTCCAAATTAAGGAATGCAAGGAATCCCTAAATCAACTTGATGAGCAACTAGACCAAGCTACCCGGATATTCAATCTTTCAGGAAACCCTATGAGATTGAAAATTCTTTTTCTCCTATTCAAGGAAGGAGAAATGTGTCCGTGCGACCTGAGCGATGTACTGGATATATCCGTAGGCGGTGTTTCACAGCATTTGCGTAAGCTAAAAGACGGGAAGCTCGTCAAAGACAAGAAAGTAGGTCAAACTGTTTTCTACTCACTGATAGAAGAAAATATACGGGTGATCAAGCCCGTCTTAAAAAGCTTATTTGATAACAATAAAAGAGAACCAGTGTCATGAGCAATTCATATCAAACAAATACATCATCCAAAAGTATAGGAGCCGGTTTGTTGGCAGCCTTTACTGCATCCCTTTGTTGCATTACCCCCGTTTTTGCCACCCTGGCAGGGATTGGTGGTATTGCTTCGTCCTTTTCATGGATGGACCCTTTCAGGCCCTATTTAATAGGCCTTACCGTTTTGGTATTAGGGTTTGCCTGGTATCAAAAATTAAGACCCAGAACACAGGAGGAAATCGACTGTGCCTGTGAAGACGATGAGCGTCCCTCCTTTTGGCAGTCAAAGAAGTTTCTGGGAATCGTTACCATCTTTGCGGTATTGATGCTTGCTTTTCCATCCTATTCCGGCATTTTTTTTCCGGACAACAGCAAAGGGGATAAAGTTATCGTGGTGAAAGAAAGTGATATTCTGAATGCAGAGCTTAGTATCAAAGGCATGACCTGCACAGGATGCGAGCATAGTGTGAATGCAGCACTTAATAATAGCGAAGGTGTTCTTGAAGCTTCTTCATCCTACGAAAGTGGTATTGCTACAGTCAAATTTGACCAATCAAAAGTATCCGTTGATCAATTGGCAACCAATGTTGAGGAAGCCACAGGGTATAAAGTCACCGACAGGAAAATCATACAAGAAGAAAC
This sequence comes from Imperialibacter roseus, assembly GCF_032999765.1. Taxonomy (GTDB): domain Bacteria; phylum Bacteroidota; class Bacteroidia; order Cytophagales; family Cyclobacteriaceae; genus Imperialibacter; species Imperialibacter roseus. The sequence continues at coordinate 299,026 of NZ_CP136051.1, forward strand.
CTCAAATAGATAAAGAATGAAATCCATAGTATTAAGTGTTGCACTGGTTGCTTTGCTGGCAGGGCACGGCACAATCTACTGAATCTCAAAAAACAGCTAAAATCGGTCAAAAAAGTGAGACAGTTAAGCTGAAAGTAACGGGGCTCACCTGTGCCGGCTGTGCCAGTCTCCTTTACAAGGTGTTAAAGGAAACAAAAGGCGTTATCGACAACTCCGTGGAATATCCCGGAGATATAGCTGTAGTGGATTATGACCCCAAACAAACCCAACCCGAGAAGCTTATAGCAGCTATTGAAGAAAAGACCAGCTATAAAGCTGAATTACTAAAACCTAACAACGACGAATAATGGAAAAAGAAATCGTTTTACAATCCACTATTACCTGTCCTAATTGTGGACATCAAAAAGAAGAAACAATGCCAACAGATGCATGTCAGTACTTCTATGAGTGTGAAAGCTGCAAACAAGTCCTAAAGCCAAAAGACGGGGATTGCTGTGTGTATTGCTCGTATGGAACTGTGGCATGTCCTCCCATTCAGGAAGGTGGAAAAAGTAGCTGTTGTTCATGAAATATGATGTAATCGTCATCGGATCCGGAATGGCCGGTATGACCATAGCCAATAAATGTGCTAAGAAAGGATTGAAGACTGCAGTTACAGATTCCAGACCGTACGGTGGTACATGCGCATTACGAGGTTGTGATCCCAAGAAAATATTGGTTGGAGCTGCTGAGATCATTGACCGGGCCAATAAAATGAAGGGGATCGGCATTCAAGGAGATATCTTTATTAACTGGCAAGACTTGATGGCTTACAAGAACGACTTTGTTGCCAAAATACCGAAAGGTGTGGAGAAAGGTTATGAAAAAGCAGGCGTTGACATGTATCACGGAGCAGCCAGCTTTGAATCGGAAAACACCGTCCGTATTGGAAAAGACCTACTGGAAGCGGATAAAATTGTAATTGCAACAGGTGCACGACCCGTGACCCTTGATATACCTGGAGGTGACTTACCCATTGACAGCACGGATTTTCTAAACCTGGAAGAGCTTCCTAAGGAAATCACATTTATAGGAGGCGGTTACATTGCCATGGAGTTTGCTCACCTGGCTGCGAGAGGAGGAAGTAAAGTAACCATAATTCACAGAGGTAAAACGCCCTTGGAAAACTTTGAAGCTGATATCGTAAAGCATTTGGTAAATGCTACTGAAGAATTGGGTATCGACCTTCACCTTGAGTGGGATGTGGTGGCAGTTGAAAAAACGGATAACGGGCATGCCGTAAAGGCAGCATCAAAAAATGGTGAAAAAACTATTCAAACGGACTTAGTTGTTAATGCTGCGGGTAGAGTGCCTGAATTGGATGACATGAACCTTGAAAAGGCTAATATTTCTTACTCCAAAAAAGGAATACAGGTAAACGAATACCTTCAAAGCGAAAGTAATCCATCAATATATGCAGCTGGAGATGCTGTAGCGAGCAAGGGTTTGAATCTTACACCCGTTGCGGTGCTGGAAGGGCATGCCGTAGCTGCCAATATTATTCGTGGTAATTCCAAAACACCCGACTACACAGAAATGCCGAGTGCGGTATTCACCTTACCAACTTTGGCATCTGTAGGGATGACGGAAAAGCAGGTAAAAGAAATAGGTAAAGAATATCGGGTAAAAGATGGCTCAGTATCAAACTGGTACAATGCCAAACGAATCAATGAATCAACTTATGCGTATAAAGTCCTTTCAGACAATGAGGGGTACATTTTAGGAGCACACATTATTGGCCCACATGCAGAGGAAATGATTAACCTTTTTGCAATGGCTATTCGTGGAAAGCTTACGGTTTCTGACATACGGAACATGGTTTATGCATATCCATCGATGGGCTCGGATATCGGATCAATGGTTTAAATCTTGATAAACATGCTACCAAAAGACTTAACAAAAGACATAAAAACCCGCCTGCAAAGCATCAAAGGCCAAATGGATGGCTTGATAAGAATGCTGGATGAAGGCAAAGACCCGGAGAAGATTCTCATACAATTCAAAGCGGCAAAAAGTGGCTTGGATAAAGCACACTACCTCTTATTGGACGAAACATTTAGAAAATCCCTGGCCATTAAGATATCCGAAACTTCAAGTGCCTGTCCTGGAAATTGTGGTAATGAAGAACAAATAGAGATGCTACGACAACAATTTCCGGCGATTGGAGCAGATGATCTCACCGAAAAAATGAAAGAAATTTCGAGACTTAAAAACCACTTAGATCGATTCAATCAATTAGATCAAAATAACTCCTAAGTTTTTTTGGAGACCACCCCATAGCACCTCGTACGTTTGTTTCAGCTTTTATTCAAACCCATAATAGAGAATAATATGAAACGAAATGTAGAAATATTTACAGCAAACTGCCCCGTTTGCGATCCGGTAGTCCAAATGGTGAAGGAACTGGCTTGTGATCAATGTGAAATCACTATTTATGATTTGATCAAGTTATGTGATGACAAGGTTTGTTTGAGCAAACTGGAAGAATATCAGATTAAAAAAGTACCAGCCATAGCGGTCAATGGCAAATTGCTAAACTGTTGTCAGGATCAGAACATATCCAAAGAAGAACTGATAAAGGCAGGTATTGGCCAGGGTTGACAAAAGCAATTCATGGCTGATTGCAGCTACTGCAGTTTCTCCACCAACGTGTTTCTACTATGCTGGCCATTTTTGAAAGTCTGATTGGCATTTTATTGATTTCAGGGAGACTCCTAAAATCTGTTCTGGTACTGGCAGCCATACTGATCATTTGGCCGCAGAGCGAAACATATCAAAAATAATATTTAAAAAAGGATTAGGTGACCACCCCTAACCCCATCATACATTTGAAACAACATTTACAAAAAAAGAAGTTATGAGACAAATGATTATTGCAGCAATCCTGGCTAGTGGATTTGCACTGATGAACGTGACAGCTAAAGCACAGACAACAAATGGCGTAGATACTCTTAAAGTCACACATCAAATAGAGTTTGAAGTGCAAGGGATGAGCTGCCAGGCTGGTTGTGCCAATGGCATAGACAATATGCTCAAACAGCAAAAAGGGGTCGTAAAAAGCAAGACAACCTATGATACCGGCACCTCAACGATCTGGTATAACAAAGAACTGATATCACAAAAAGAGATCGAAAATTTGATCAAAGACAGGGGCTTCAAAGTGAAAGTAAAAACAGAAGATCAAGAGGAAGACTTATAATCAGTTATGCGAAAATTAATAAAATTAAAAGACGATTTCGTCAGCATAGCATCCTTATTTACCTCAGTATCTACCTTGCTGTGCTGTGCCCTTCCGTCATTACTCGTGGCAGTGGGTATGGGAGCGGTGGTGGCGGGAATGGTTTCGGACTTTCCAGCATTGATCTGGCTGAGCAAGTATAAGGAATGGACTTTTCTGATAGCAGGTATTTTGATCGGATTTAACTTTTGGCTGTTTTATGGCCGCAAAGGAGATCTGGCCTGTGAAATAGACGAATATGGCAATGAAACGCCTTGTGATACAGCCGCCCGTTGGAGTAAAATAATCCTATGGATATCCTTTGGGTTGTACCTACTCGGATTGTTCTCAGCCTACCTGCTACTACCAATTCAACAATTTTTAGGTCTTTAACACACACAATGAAAAGAACAGTCATTTTAATATTACTAACTATTAAAGCCATTTATCAGATCAGTGCTCAGGGACACGGACCTCTTTATGGTTTACAAACCCCTACATTGGCAAAAGGAGGATTTGACTTTAATGCAGCAGCTATGAGCCTGGCTACCGAAGATGATCAATCGTTTATGCTTAGGTACATCTGGTCGTATGGGCTGACGGAAGATCTGCAAATTAATATTACTACACCCACCGTGATCAACAGATTGTCTGAAGCCCCCAGAACAAGAGGTAACAACAACATGCCTGCAAATGGTGACATAGAAGCATCGGTATGGTACCGTTTCTTTTCCAATGCATTCGGCGTTGGCAAACGCTTTGAATCCACAGCTATTTTAAGTGTTTCGACACCTACTGAAGAAACCAGGAGTGGTATCAGCGTAAGCAACTCCATTCATGGAGCAATCTCTACCGGCTATGCTTCACGTACCTGGTATGCCTGGGTTGGCGGTGGTTATCAATATTATTTTGAGGAAAGCAATGATCAATTAGGCGACCTTCCTTACGCAAGTCTGGTGGTTGGTTATCGGCCGAATATATTTATGGGAGACTATCCAAAGCCGGACTGGAGGGTATTTGTGGAATCGCTGGCGGAGTTTCCCGGAGCTAATACCAGTGAAACTCAGCTTAGCCTCGTTGATCAAAGAGGGAAAAAAGTTATGATCGGTCCTTCATTTTTAGGGCTTTATGGAGCATGGGGTATATCCTTTGGAGCATTATTTCCGGTCTATCAGGATGTAACACAGGGTCCAAAAGAGGAATACAGGCTTTCATTAAACATTAGTTACTGGTTATAAATTTTAAAAACAGAAGAAAATGAAAAGATTAGGAATAATAGCATTGTTGACAATTTTTAGTTTGAGCGGTGCAATGGCTCAGTTGATCAAAGTAGATCAGGAGGTTTTTGGAATGGATTGTGCACCTTGTGCCTATGGCCTGGAGCGTGGACTCAAGAAAATGGATGGGCTGGAAAGTGTAAAAGTAAGCCTCAATGATGGAAAAGCTTATCTTAAGCTTACTTCCGACAATGAACTGACCTTACAAAAAATCCAGAAAGAAGTGAAGAATAACGGATTTTCAGCCAGAAATGCAGAAGTCACTTTAAATGGAGAACTGCTTAAAGAGGGCAATGAGTGGACAATTAAGGTCAATGGAGAAACGTTCAAAGTCAGCGATGATACTACCAGTGACATACTATCTAAGCTTAATCCGGGCAATATCCGGGCAAGAGGATGGGTAAAAGACGAAGAAGATGGTGAGTTAAGTAGTAAATGGGCTATTAGAATAATGGAAGTCTTAAAATCTTAAAAGACCTACGAGAAATACTTTATTAAGTCTAATCCAGACATTCTATTGCTCCCTTCTTTTGTTATTTTGGGATATGCAATGCTCACCACCATGGCAGGAGTATCAGGCTCATTCTCGTAGGTTGTCCTGGCTGAATCCAGCTAGGCCCTTTTTTGTGGGCATTACGGTTGTAGTGTTGGGATTTGCCTGGTACCAAAAACTTAGACCAAAGGCCAAAGATGAAAAAGAATGTGCCTGTGATGAGGATTTACAGCCCTCCTTTTGGCGAACAACAAAGTCCCTTTCAATAATCACGATCTTTGCCGCCCTGATGTCAGCATTTCCACTTTATGCGCATATTTTCTACCCGAAGACGACAAACAACTTATCATAATTGACAAGTCAGATATACAGGCCGCAAATTTTGAAATCAAAGGCATGACTTGCCAGGGTTGCGCAGCTCATGTTGAACATGAGGTAAATAAGCTCAGTGGTATCCTTAAAGTAACCGCATCCTACGAACAGGGCAATGCCATTGTTGAATTTGACAATACCAAAACAGGCATCCTTGAAATTGAGCAAGCTATCAACTCGACCGGATATTCTGTGACCAATAAAACAGGGAAATAAATGGAAATCATATTAGAATCAACCATCACCTGCCGGGAATGCGGACATCAAAAAGAAGAAACCATCCCCACTGACGCCTGTCAGTACTTCTATGAATGGGAAAATTGCCACCAGGTACTAAAACCGAAGGAAGGGGATTGCTGCGTGTATTGCTCCTATGGCTCAGCACCTTGTCTACCTGTTCAGGAAGCAGGAAGTGGACATTGCTGTGAATAGTAAACTGCTTAGAGTTGCAATAACCTGACATCAATCATTTTTTCAACTAAGTCAAGTCATATAATCCCCGAAAGTGACCCGTTAGTTTTGACCTACAGTGATTTATCATTGCTGAGTCAACGAAGCTTTTGTACTTCGCCCTCTCATGTTATGAAAATTTAAAAAAAGGGCTTTCTCCCGACAGGACTCAAATGATAAATGTTCACTAAACTCTTAAAAGATGAAAAATTATTTTATCTCCATGGTGTTTATGGCAGTGGTTGCTCCTTTGCTTGCCCAAAACGAAATGGGTCAAATCCAACCCTCCCCCACAGATAGCATCGTGTATTCATGTCCGATGCACCCTGAAATTACACCGCATAAGCCTGGAAAATGCCCGAAGTGCGGAATGGATCTCGTCCAAAAAGATCCTGCTTCACCAGGACATGAGATGAATATGATGATGTGCCCGATGAATGGAATGGTAGACATGGACCACCAACATGATGAAAAAAAGCAGAACCGGAAAATGATGAATGGTATGGGGGTAATGGGTATAGCCATGGGGGCCATGATGGTTGTGGCACTTATCATTTTTGGGGGCAATTAAATCAAATGGAGCATCAATTATCATAATGAGTCTTCAATGAACTATCAAAGTATAAAGCATATGAAAACCTTAAAAATTGCGCTGGCTATTGCCGTGGCAACAACTATCGTTTCCTGCGAGATGAACAATGAACCAGAGCGTCCCATGTTGTCAAATAAGGTAGCAGGCACCTACAACGGCACGCTGAGATCCAGTTTTTCACAAACTGAAACGCCTGCAACGGCTGAAATCACTACGATTAATGATTACACCATTCAGGTTCGCTGTTACAGTGCTGATGTCGACACCACATTTTCACTTGAACTTTATCTGGATGGAGATATGATGACGGTATGTTTCACGGACAATGATTTTACGAATCAGTATGGTCACGGCATGTCGGCCAATCATCACATGATGGGAGGTAACAGCAACTGGACCTCATGGCAGCAGCACATGAGTGCGGAACACGACCCTGATGATGAGCATTACGGATATTTCGATATGAATTCTTCGACATTCAACTACACGTTTGATCTCATAGGTACTTCTGATGGCGGCACACAGTATTTCACTGGCAAAAGATAATTGGTGCCTTTGATGACAATGGTGCCAGGTTCACCTGTTTATTATCAGGCATAAAAATGGGGGGTGGACCCGGGCAGGCATTGACAGATTGCAACAAAACATCAGGCAAAGAAGCTACGGACAATTATATTTCCTTGTGCAGCTTTCACCGTATATGATCCTTCCGAAAGCTGACATCAATCATTTTTTCAACCAACTCAGGTCATATAATCCCAAAGTACGACCTCTTAGTTTTGACAGGTAATGTAATGATTTGCGAAATATAGCTGCAAAAAGATCATTCATTGTAAGAGCAAGCCAATAGGTAAAAAATTCTCTCTTGACACTATCAATTTGGAGTGGATTTAACGGGGCTAATGCAGATCTGCTCGCTAAACTTTTAGGTCACCTATGATTATCAGGAAATTACATAAAATGCAAATGCACCTGGCCTTGAGCCTGCTCCTCGCCTTTTCCGGTGTATTCGTATGTAATTTTCTTTGCGACTTTGGCATCCTGGATATCCGCATATATTCTAGCGGGTCTGGGGGTATAGCCCATCGACACGACAGTAATCACAAACACGGCCATTCGGAAAATTCAGGCGATCATCACAATATCCATCCTACCGGAGAAATAGCACCTCAGCATAACGATAACCACACCACACATCATCGGCACAACGGCAATAGTGAGGATGAGTGCTGCGAAGAAGAGACCAATCAGCTACTGGCCAGTTTGGCCCAATATGAACTACCAAAATTCGAAACCGAAAAAATACCGGTCTTGATCCAAGCAGTACTATACGATATTGATTTCGTAAGTTTTCATATACATAAAAACACCGATCCTTACCAACTAAACAGCTCGCTTTCTCCACCTGTTGGTGGTAGTTTCCTGCGCATTCTGTATCAGTCTTTCCTATGCTAGACATGCAATATTGATCATTTGGGGTCTCCTCCCAAGAAGAGGTTCTTATATCTCATTTTTTACACAAAATCAATATTGCAATGAAAACTATCACAATACAGATAAAAAACATGGTATGCCCTAGGTGCATCCATGTGGTCAAGCAGATCCTGCGTGACTTGAATATTTCTTTCACAGAAGTAGACCTGGGCTATGCCACTTTAAACATCGATCCGTTTCCGGATTTTGATCTCATCAATGAAAAGCTCGAAGCGCTGGACCTGGGGCTGATCTGTGATCAGAATGAATTACTGATTACCGAAATCAATAAAGCCATCCATTGCTACATGGAAAATATAAGCTGGATAGGCCACCGGAAAAAGCTTTCAGATTATATCTCAAAGGAGGTGGCGAGAAACTACCACCAGCTGAGCAAAGTATATAGCCGGTACTCAGGGATCACCATCGAGCAGTATTTTATTGACCTCAGAACAAATAAAGTCAAAGAGCTGATCAGGCAAGGTAAACTCAACCTTAGCCAGATAGCCATTACGGTAGGTTACAGCGGTATCCACTATCTGTCGGGTCAGTTTAGGAAATATACTGGGTTGTCCCTCTCAGAGTACAAGAGGAAATTGGAAGAGGAATCCGGGAAATCTGCTGGAAAGGAAGACCAGGCTGTTATCAGGAGGCTTATTCCTATGCGCCCGGGGTATGAAGTAAGTTCCAGAAGCAATGGTGACCGAAGATTCAATACCCCAGGCGACTATCAGGACTACAAGGTTCACGTATCAGTTTAAGGGCGATGAAGACCATTGAAGCAGGATTGAAAATATTTCAATCCGTACAGGGGTATTTTATTGCTGACCGCAGGACGTTGAACTATGTGCATCTGAATCGCAACCTGTGGGACAGAGCGAGTGTAGTCTCCAAATTCGGGGCGCTCAGTCTCAACGGCCATATTCCCGACACCAGGTTTAATGATGTCCTGGCACGTTTTCTCCTGGATGATGTAAAAGAAGGAATTGCAACGCACAATTTGGAGATATTCAATACACTATGTGAGGACCTTGCATTTTTAAATAAGGCGAGGTTCGTAGTGTCCAGTGTACTCTGCGTACATGATCCCCGCTTTTTTCCTGTCTGGGATGACCGGAGGTGCCTGATCCAAGAATGGGAAAAGCAAAATGAGGTCTGCACTTACCGGGAGCTGAAGCAGAGGATTGACCTGTATAAAGCCGAAAACGGGTGCAATGGCCTGGACTATTTTATGTTCAATAAGCTACTGTGGCTTTGTGAATGAGGAGGTAGATATGAGGTTTTGTAAAAGTATCAAAGTACTGCGATGTGCTCTGGTTGGCGTAGGTATACTGCTGGGATCAGGAGCAGTTGCCCAGAAGTACTATGTAGCAAAAGAGGGCGACATGTCGATCCATTTTGGTTACAAAGACGGAATATCTACAGCTGAAAGCAAAGAGGTGGATATTATCTTTAACAGAAAGAAAATAACCTTGTGGATCACCATAAAAGGCTCAGACTTTAAGACAGGAAATTGGAAAATAGATAAACGGCTCTTCCGCAAGAATGAGAATGAATTTGTGATCAAGGCCTATCTCATCCAGGAAAACGTTATTTATGGTGGAGATGAGTTCTTCCGGTTTTCACTGATCGGCAGGGTATTCAACAAGGTAGAGGGAGGACCGGTGAGTATTATGGGAGCTTTCGGCGACAGCCCGGACGGCAGAAAGGAAAACTTGTCACTCTATATGTATTTCGGAGTTGCAAGCAAATGGATGGGCGATCGTTTTCTGAAGCACTCGGATTATCCGGTGGTCAATATCCGTATCACTGCAGAACTGGAGCCAGTGATCGGGACGGACTAAGTACAATAGTTAGCTGTTAAGCTATGAGCAGGTTGAAATTCCTTAAATATTACCCAAAACTTCGTAAGGCAGAGCCCTGTGCCGATACGTTGGTCTATTTAAATGACACTAAATCTCCGGATCGGGCTCACCTGTAACTATTTGTTAGGGGCGGTCGGTCGCCGGAGGCTAACTGACGAAATCATGACAATTAAAAATATTTTCATTTTCATAGGGATCATTACCGCAGTGGTTTCCTGCAACGTGTACCGGGACGTCCAGATCTTTAAAGACAAAAAAGCTGATTTTGGACAATACCAGACTTATGCCTGGTTACCCGAGGCAGAGCATCCGGCAGACTCTGCCTGCACAGATGATCTCATCAGGAGAAACATACGCAACTACTTTACGCATTGTCTTACGCAGCGCAAGCTCAGGTCAGATACCATAAATGCACAGCTTTTGCTCCGCATCGAATGGCTCAGCCATGCCAGGGAAGTAAACTTACCCCCGGTTTACGATCTGCCGGAGTTCTTCGATATCGGGTATTACTACGCCCCGACCTTGTACCTCCGTGGCGGCAAGCTTACCGGCAAACCGGGATGGCGCAATCCGTATATGAGCCCTGAAAAGGTCGAATATATACACGGTGGAGTAAAATTGACGGCCATCGACAGGCAAACGAACCAACTGGTATGGGAAGGAGTGGCCCAGGGAGACCTGTATGACCTCAAGGTGATGCTTGAAGACCTGCATCCGGCCGTTCATAAGATGATGAAGCAGTTTTCAATCAAAATTACCACAAACTAAGATGGAGACCATATCAGAAGTAAAACCAAAGACGATACAGTACGACATCCTAAGCGGCGACCCAAATCCTCTAGGGGCTACCGTAGTGGATATGGGGGTAAATTTTTGCCTCTTTTCCAAAAGCGCATCAGGCGTAGACCTCTGCCTTTTCAAAGACGCAAACGACGATGAGCCTTTCCAGGTGATTTCCCTAAAAGCTTCCGGGAATCGCAGCTTCCATTACTGGCATGTGCTTGTGAAGGAATTGCCTGTTGGCGCCCTGTATGGATACAAAGTATATGGCCCTTTTGATCCGGCAGTCGGCCGTAGATTTGATCAGTCCAGGCTGCTACTCGACCCTTACGCAAGAGCGGTGGTCACACCAAAAGCATATAATCGACAATCCCTGGCCCCAATTGGCCAAACAGAAGTAACTCATTCGCACTGTATGAAATGTGTGGTGGTAGATCCGCAGGCTTACGACTGGAATGGAGATAAACACGTGCATCATCCCTATTCACGCTCTGTAATTTATGAGGTTCACCTTAAAGGATTCACCCGGCACCCCAATTCGAAAATAGAAAAGTCCCTGTTAGGTACCTATACCGGCCTGGTAAAGAAAATACCTTTCCTTAAAAAGCTGGGGATCACTGCCGTAGAGCTCATGCCGGTCATCCAGTTCGATCCGCAGGATGTTGGCAATGGTCTTCCCACGAATTATTGGGGATACTCCCCCATTGCTTTTTTTGCACCTCACAATGGATACTGTTATTGTCATGACCACAAAGTGATAGCCGATGAATTCCGGAACATGGTGAGAGCGCTTCATAAGGCCAATATTGAGGTGATCCTGGATGTGGTATTTAACCATACGGCTGAGGGCAATGAAGTCGGGCCTACGCTATCTTTCAAAGGACTGGAAAACGACACGTACTACATCCTGTCACATAAGCAGGAGTACTATATGAACTACTCCGGCTGTGGCAATACGTTCAACACCAATCACTCGGTGGTACGCAGGCTGATCATGGATGCGCTGAGAAGATGGGTGGTTGAAATGCATATTGATGGATTCCGGTTCGATCTGGCCTCCATCATGTCAAGGGATGAGCATGGCTACCCGATGGAAAACCCTCCGGTGTTGTGGGAAATAGAATCAGATCCCGTGCTGGCCAGTACGAAGATCATAGCTGAAGCATGGGATGCCGGAGGGCTCTACCAGATAGGATCATTTGTAGGTGATAAATGGGCAGAGTGGAACGGCCGTTTCAGGGATGATATCAGACGGTTTCTGAGAGGAGATAACGGAGCTGTTAGTGATTTTGCCAATCGCATTGCAGGCAGCCCGGATATTTACAACAAACCCTTTCGTGATCCAAACCGGAGCATCAATATGATCACCTGTCATGATGGATTCACCCTCAATGACCTGGTGAGCTATAATCATAAGCACAATGAAGCCAATGGAGAGAATAACCGGGACGGATGCAACGAGAACTATTCCTGGAATCATGGGGTGGAAGGCCCAACAAATGACCAGGAAATAGAAGCGCTTCGATTGAGGCAGATCAAAAACTTCATGGTGCTGCTATTACTTTCCCAGGGTACTCCCATGATCTCCATGGGGGACGAAGTGAGACGTACACAAAGCGGAAACAATAATACCTACTGCCAGGACAATGAAATCAGTTGGTTTGACTGGGACCTGGTAGAGAAAAACAAGGATTTGCTAGCCTTTGTGCAGCATTTGATCAGGTTCAACCAGTCCCAAAAGATATTCAGAATGGAAAGGTTCTGGGGAGAAAAGCCTGAAAGAGGAAGTGAATGCATCACATGGCATGGCGTGAAACTATTCGAACCGGACCGGAGCTACGATTCCCATTCTCTGGCTTATCAACTCAAAGAGGAGTTTGGCGACTATCAATACCATTTCATGATCAATGCCTGGCATCAACCATTGACTTTCGAACTGCCTCAAACTGATCATCAGTGGTACAGGATCATAGATACATTTCAGCATAATTCATTTTGTTCGTTTGGGAAAAGTCCGGTGATCGAAAATACCTCTAAAGTAATGGAAAGATCACTAACCGTCCTTATGTCGAAGTTATACTAAAGGATCGCCTAGAAGAATAGAAAAATTCCATTAATCATTGTCAAAATATCATAAAACAAGGTGTCGGTTTGGCGGTACATTTAATTGAGTTTAATGTAAATAAACTAATTATGAGACCAGTCATCTTTTTTATCAGCATTCTGTTTTTGCAAGGGATCTTATCCTGCACTGCCCATGCACAGCGTACCTACATTACCCGAAAAGGAACGCTGGTTGCCAAAACGCTCAAGGGAGATTCATTGGTAACACATGAGTTCAAAAATATCAATGTGCTGCTGGACTATGACGAGGCTGAGGTGGTCATCAATTTCAAACTGGACGAGACCCTGGATGATCATATCCCGACCAATCGATTTTTTTACGATTATGATGTGGCTATCAGGTCCAGGCTTTCCCTCAGGGAAATTGAAACTCAGTCGCACCCCATCAGGAATTTCAGTATCCAGGGCGAACTCTATTATGGTGAAGCTGCATATTACATAACAGGTGAGGGCGTACTTGAGCACTGGGAAGGAAGTGAGGTCATGTCTTGCCTACTGACTTTAGATATCAAGCTGATGGACGATGCGAAACTTGTCCTCAGCCCGTTTGGAAAGGTGGAAGACATTCATCTATTTCAGACGGTGCTGAACCGGGAAGTCCTTGACCAGAGTGGAAAAGTTGGGTATTGATATGAACGTGGTGAAGTACTCGGGCGAATCGGAGCTATTTTCGGAAGAAAAGCTGACCAGGAGCCTGCTGAATTCAGGAGTGGTTGATCGTCAGCTCGAATCGATCCTATCAGGGATCAGGAGCGACATCTACGAAGGAATCACCACAAAGAAATTATTTCAGATAGCCACGAAATGGATGAAGAAATATGCTCCATACTCCGTGCCCCGGTACAAGTTAAAAGCAGCGATCCATAAACTGGGCCCCTTAGGTTTCAGGTCCTTCATCAGCGAACTGCTGAAATACCAGGGGTTTGAGGTGATGACGAAGCTCACCATATAAAGGCAGATGCATTACACATGAAATAGCCATAAGGAATACCCTACCCAACGGACCGGCGTGGAACGATGAATAACCAGTCAACAGACTACGATCTATTCCGTAATGACACAGGCTATTCCCGCTTCGGCGGACCGATCTGGCCTCTAAAAAGTAAATTTTATACACATGAAATCTCCATGGGCGGCTTTAGCGCACCCGAACGAAAATGAATATGGAGTAACTTTCAAGGGTTATCGAAACCCTTGAAAGTTAAATGAAAACAGGAGAAGTAGCTTTTGAGCAAATAGTAAAGGTCGGCTGTGGCCTTGACGTACATCAGGCGGTGATCGTAGCGACGATCAGCAAAGGGCAGAATGACTACCAAACCAGGGAGTTTGAAGCCTACACAAGTTCTTTGACAGAGTTAAGAGATTGGTGCAAGAGCCAGGGAGTTACCCATGTAGCAATGGAAAGCACAGGCGTTTATTGGAAGCCGGTATTTAACATACTGGAAGAGGACTTTGAAATCATTCTGGTCAACGCCCGCCATGTGAAGAATGTGCCGGGGCACAAAACAGACAAACGTGACAGCCGGTGGATCAGCAAGTTGTTGTTGGCTGGCTTGTTAAGAGGAAGTTTTATTCCTCCAAGAGACATTAGGGAGTTGCGGGATCTTGTCAGGTACAAAAAGCGCCAGGTAGAACACGTAGCCAGTGAGAAGAACAGACTGATAAGGATACTGGAAGATGCCAATATCAAACTCAGTACTGTGCTTACTGAAGTTCATGGTGCCACCGGTAGTAAAATCATCAATGATATCATTGATGGTAAGACCAATGTGGATGATTTAATGAAGCACATTCATGGGAAGGTAAAGGCCAACCGAGAAGACATCCGTAAAGCCCTTGAGGGAAAATTAACAGCCCATCATCGTTTTATGCTCAATATTATCAGGAAGAGCATTGAGGAAAAAGAAGGGATCATTGGAGAACTGGAGCAACATATAGACCGAGCCACTGCTCAGTATGCTGTAGAAATAGACTTGCTGCAAACCATCGATGGGGTGGGAAAAGACAGCGCCATCAGCATTATCAGTGAGATTGGTGTAGATATGAATCAGTTCCCTAACGAGCATCACTTGAGTAGTTGGGCAGGGCTGAGCCCGGGGAACAACGAGAGTGCGGGTAAAAAAAAAGCACAAGGACAGTTAAGGGAAACCGCTACCTGAAGTCTCTTTTGGTGGAATGTGGTTGGGGAGCGACAAGAAAGAAAGACGGCTACCTGAAGCGCAAATATCAAAGTTTAATTGCACGCAGAGGCAAAAAGAAAGCGCTGGTAGCAGTTGGTCATAAGATTATTATCGCCGCCTACCATGTTCTAAAAAACAAAGAGGCCTACAAGGAACCGCTATTGCACGATAGTGCTGAACGAAACAAGAAGCAGATCAAAAGACACTTAGCCAAACTAAAAGAGCTAGGCTACGATTTGGTTTCTGCTGCTTAAAGAACTTTAAAAGGCCGGTCTGTTACTGGATCGTCTTCAATGACAGCCTGTACATGAAATTGGTCTAACAAACAGGTTAAGCACCCAACGATGTAGCCAATCCACCAACTGGTGGAAGGAGCACGAAGATGAAAATTTACTCTCTTAACCTTGTTATGGATACTTTACTACTTGATCGAAACGAAATTATATACAGATGAAATTGACTTGGTTGCCGAAAAAGCAAACCAGCATTTCATAATTGGATGTAAGTTTCACAACAAGCCGGGGCATAAGACTGATGTAAAGGTTCCGCTTTACATCAACTCAAGGTTCCGGGATGTAGAGTTTAGCTGGCGCAATCTGAAGGGCACAGGGATAAGTTTCATCAGGGTTGGGTAGTGACTAACAGCAAGTTTACTACAGATGCCATTGCCATGGGAAATGTGCCGGGTTGCGCATGATCAGTTGGGATTACCCTGAAGGGGACAGCCTCAAAGATATGATCTCAGAATACGGCTTGCATCCGGTGACCAGTCTCTCTACCCTTACCAGGGAACAAAAATCGGAACTGCTATCTCGGGGCATTGTACTCTGCCGAACCATTTGTGATCATCCTGATGTTCTGCGTCAGTTCCTTCCGGAGAACACCAATAGCTACAGGATCCTTAAAGAAGCGCACGGTACCGCAGGGTGCATTCAAACGACACCACTTCTCCCAATTTAAAAAGGATATCAGCCAATACCTCTGACGCATCCTTTTCTTAGCCTGGATAAGGTCAATGGTTGGCCCACAATAGTGTCTATCAGAAGCAAAATAAAATAAATCTCTGCCACAATTACATCAAACTGCGGCTGACAAACCGGGTTAAAATCTGTAGAACAAACATTTCGAATAAGATGGATGATTTTGTAATAACCCATACGTTCACTTCCGCCGGACAGATACCGGACGAAGTGTGGAATGCAATCAGGGCCGGGCAGGAGGTAAAGGAAGGTGTCAGCTATAAAAAAGCCGGTCCGGACCAGGTAAGTGTAAGCTTTCCTGCTTATCTCTACACACCGGAGTACATTTCAGGAATTGTCCAGAAATCCGGGTTTAAGGAAAAGCCCGAAGAAAAAAGATCATTTTGGAAAACGATCCTGGACTTCCTGGCCAGTGACACAGACAACTCATTCGGCACCAGGAGACTGGACTGCTGCTCACTGAACAGATATAATCAAACCCAGGGCAGAGGCAGAACAAAATACCTTAAATCTTCCACAAGATTTCAAAAATAGTCGAGCACGGTTCGCTCGTAAATTCACATGGTAATTAAATACAGAATTAAACAACCTTTAAAATTTCATTAATCATGAAAACGATAAATTTTAGCAAACTAGCTATACTCCCGCTACTACTTTTAGTATCCGGCGTAGTATATGCACAGCAGCCTTCGCTGCAGTTTTTCAGACCCAATAGCAAAGCAGGGCTCAATATATTCGAACCTTCCCAACAGGATACCGTGGCATTTGATGGCCTCAAAGTTCGGGTTGGAGGTGATTTTGCCATGCAGTTCCAGGGCCTCAACCAAACGAACTCCTTAGACAGCCTCGTGGAGCTGGGCTCCAACTTCAACTTACCCAGTGCCAACTTAAACCTGGACGTACAGTTGTATGATGGGGTCAGGATGCATCTGCGGACCTACCTCTCATCTAAAAATCATAACGAGTCCTGGGTGAAAGGAGGCTACATGCAAATAGATAAGCTCGATTTTATCAAGCCCGGCTTCCTGGCAGGCGTGATGGAGGTAACCAGGATCACTGTCGGTATGGATGAGTTCAACTATGGCGATGCGCACTTCAGAAGGAGCGACAATGCCAGGGCAATTTTCAACCCCTTCATAGGTAATTACATCATGGATGCTTTCTCCACCGAGGCGTTTGGAGAAGTAACCATCCAGAAAAGTGGTTTTCTTGGAGTTGTTGGAGTGACAAACGGTAAGCTCAACCAGAGCGTAGTGGTCAATGACAATTCTGACAACAAAGCTTCATTCTTTGGAAAACTTGGTTATGATAACCAGCTAAGCAATGATCTGAGGGTGCGTCTCACAGGCTCTTGGTACATCAACAAAGGCACCACTACTGGTACCTACCTTTTTGGTGGAGACCGGGCCGGGTCCCGGTATTACAATGTAATGCAAACCCTGGATGGTAATGGCAATGCGTTTGAAGGCCGGTTCAATCCCCGGTTCAAACAATTGACCGCCATACAAGTGAACCCATTCATTAAATTCAAGGGCCTGGAGTTCTTCGGGATCTATGAAGTTGCCTCCAACAGCGATGACCAGGGTGCCGGGTCTTTCACACAGCTTGCCGGTGAGCTACTCTATCGCTTTGGCAGCACGGAGCAGTTTTACCTGGGGGGGAGGTATAACACGGTATCCGGAAAAATGACTGAAAACGCTCTCACGCAAGAGATCAACCGGTTGAATATCGGTGGAGGCTGGTACCTGACCAACAATGTGATGGCCAAGGTAGAATATGTTACACAAAAATATGAAGGTGAGGGTTGGATCTCCACCAAGTATAATGGTGGTGAGTTCAACGGGGTAAACCTGGAAGCTGTGATCAGCTTTTAGGGGTGGTGAAGAGTGTGCCGGACCAGTCGTCCGGCACTTTTCTTCATTATTAAAAAGCATATTACTCTTTACGAACCTTGTTTAATTAATATGACTGAAATGCTTATTACAACTGATAATTTGGCTTCACAGCATTCATTTGCCACCAAATTTCATCAGGAGGAACCAAACACTACAGGAAAAATTTCGTACATTAGCAAAGTATCTTAAAAAAAGAAGTGCAACGCTTTAGACAAAAATCGGCCATTTTGTTATCCATGCTGGTGCTGTTCAGCTCTATGAGCTTCAACTTTAGCATGCATTTCTGCATGGGCCAGTTGGAAAGCATTGCACTGTTTCAGCAAGCCAAACCATGTGAAATGGTTACACAGCCTGTACCTTGTGTCCATGACCATCATGACCAGGAATGTGAGCTCAACCATACACACACGGCTAAAAAGGGCTGTTGCGAAGATCACTTTTTGCAGGTAGAAGGACAAGATGAACTTGCCCGGGTTGCTGCTCCCGTTTCCATGCCGGATTTCCACATGGTGGCGGTACTTTATGCACTTGTCTCGTTCATTTTCAGCGCTCCTACAGTTGATTATTATTCCTACAAAGACTATTCCCCTCCCCTGATTGAGCGTGACATACCTGTGCTCGTTCAGTCCTTCCTGATTTAAGCATTTCATTCAATTCTTTCACTTGGCACAGCATTCTGCTGCGCCACAAGTGCATACATCTGTATGCGCTCAGTTCAATCCAGTTTCAAAGAAAATTGAATGAAATCATGCTTAATAAAATCATTAAATACTTTCTTGAGAACAAGTTAGTTACCGTTCTCATATTAATTGGCTTCATTGCCTGGGGCATTGTAACGGCACCATTTGGCTGGCAAGTGGGTGCATTGCCCTCCGATCCTGTGCCGGTTGATGCCATTCCTGATATTGGCGAAAACCAACAGATCGTCTTTACCCAGTGGCAAGGCCGGTCGCCACAAGACATAGAAGACCAAATTTCGTATCCGTTGACTACCTATTTACTAGGTATTCCGGGCGTAAAATCCATCCGAAGCACTTCTATTTTTGGTTTCTCCAGCATCTTTATCATTTTTAGTGAAGATGTAGAGTTTTATTGGTCTCGCTCACGAATTATCGAGAAGCTCAATGCCCTACCCAGGGATTTATTACCCGAAGGGGTGCAGCCCGCCCTTGGCCCTGATGCTACAGCCCTTGGCCAGGTGTATTGGTACACCATCGAAGGCCGGGATAAACAAGGCAACCCTACAGGTGGTTGGGATTTGCACGAAATACGCACCGTCCAGGATTTCTACGTGAAATATGGCTTGAACGCTACAGAAGGTGTATCGGAGGTAGCATCGATTGGTGGGTTTATACAGGAGTACCAGATTGACGTTAATCCCGATGCTCTGAAGGCTTACAGTATCCCGCTGCATAAAGTGATGCAGGCCGTGCTTAAATCCAACCGGGACGTAGGTGCCAAAACCATCGAAATCAATCAGGCTGAGTACCTCGTCCGGGGATTGGGCTATATCAAAAAAGTGGAAGACATTGAAAAGGCGGTAGTGGCCGTTCAGGATAATGTACCTATCCGCATCAAAGACATTGGTGTAGTTACGTTGGGTCCTGCCACCCGAAGGGGGTTGCTGGACAAAGGAGGAGCCGAGGTAGTAGGTGGTGTCGTTGTGGCCCGTTTTGGAGCCAATCCTTTACAGGTCATCAACAGTGTAAAGGCTAAAATCGGTGAAATCGCTCCTGGCTTACCAAAAAAGACCCTGGCCAATGGCGTGGAAAGCCAGCTGACCATTGTCCCCTTCTACGATCGCTCCGAACTTATTTACGAAACTCTTGGTACGCTTGAAGAAGCCCTGTCGCTGGAAATTCTGATTTCCATTTTAGTAGTGATCGTGATGGTGTATAACCTGCGGGCATCTTTCCTTATTTCGAGTCTTTTGCCAATAGCTGTGCTCATGGTCTTTATTGCCATGCGCTACTTTGGTGTAGATGCCAATATTGTAGCCTTGTCGGGTATCGCCATTGCCATCGGTACAATGGTGGATCTGGGTATTATCCTATCAGAAAATATTATCAAACACCTGGATGAAGCACCACCCGGTCAAAAACTGATCGATACCATTTACAACGGTGCTTCAGAAGTCAGTTCTGCCATTCTAACCGCAGTATCTACCACCATAGTGAGTTTCATTCCGGTATTTACCATGCAAGCTGCCGAAGGGAAACTCTTTGGCCCCCTTGCTTT